>PLDW01000127.1 GCA_003136315.1 Gemmataceae bacterium
GCTCTCCCTACCCCTATCCCTCTTTAGTGCTGCCGCGCGAAGTGTATCTGCTGATTGACCCCCACCGACCTCGTGTGAACCTCATGCCTGTCCCCTGCCCGTGCTGCAAAGCCTCCAACGACACCGGACCGAATTGCCGGCGCTGCAAAGCCGACCTGGCGCTCTTGTTTGCGGTTGATGCCGAACGAGCGGCCCTCGTCGTGGCCGCCCGGCAACTCGCGGCGGAATCCCGGTTCGCGGAATCCCTCGCGGCTCTCGATAAGGCCGCGCAACTCCGTCGCGGGCCGGACGTTCTACGACTGCGGGCCGGGGTGCTGGTTCTCGCCCGGGAGTTCCCTGCGGCCCTTCGCACGTATCATGACCTCACGACCGGGGCCGGCGACCGGCCAGCGTGACCCGGTCGTGCCGATTCGGTTCGCAAGAACCGGCCCCCGACGGCCGGTCGCCGGGATCCGCCATGACCGACACCGTCCTGATCGTCGACGACGAAGAATCTGTCCGGCGGACATTCGAGGAATGGCTCCGCGGGGCGGGGTTGCACGTCCGGGTCTTCGTCGCCCCGGACGCCGAGACCGCCCTGACGGTCGCCAACCAGCACCCGATCGACCTGGCCATCCTCGACTGGAACCTCGGATCGGGTAGCGATGGTTTGCGGCTGCTCGAAGATCTCGTCTTGTTCCATCCGGATGTGGTGGCCATTCTGGTCACCGGATTCGCCCACCAGGCGACACCGCTCGACGCCCTGCGGATGGGTGTTCGAGACTATCTCGACAAGAGCATCGACCTGACCCGGGAGGCGTTCGTTACAGCCGTTCGCCGACAGCTCGACCGAATCCGCCCGGCCAAGCGGCAGCGAGAGGTGAACCAGTCGCTCGCAGCCTTCCGGGAGTCGGTCGAGAAAATTTTGCCGATCGTGCAGACCTCGGCTGCCTTGAACGACCCTGTCCCACTCCCAACGGCGGTGAAATCGCTCCTGCGATTTGCCGGTCGAGCGGTCGGGGCGGCGGACGGAGCGCTGATTATCCGGCACGCTGCCGCGGACGGGCCGGAAGTGATGATTGCATACGGAGCCGAGGGTGAGCTTCTGCCGGTGGGCGATGTCCCGTTCAGCCGGTCACTCGCGGCCTCGGTTGTCAGCCGGCAGGAACCGGCTCTGCTGAACGAATTCGGTGCGGGGACGGCCGGGGTTCTCGACCTGTTCCCGTTCGAGCAGGGCCGTCGGTCTGTCCTGGCAGCCTCGCTCCCGGTCGGCGGCGGAACGGTGGTGGTTCTCGAACTCTTCGACAAGCCGGCCCCCGGATTCTCCGACGCGGATCGCCGACTGACAGTGGCAGCCGCCGAGGTTGGGGGCGACCTGCTCCGCCAGGCGGTCGCCGAACGGCAGACTCACCGGCTCCTGTTCGATGCGGTCGAGGCTGCCCTCCGGGCAAGCACCGGAGTGCAGGAGGCGATCTCCCCATCGACGCCGCATGGACCGGAGGATCCCCCACCTGCCTCGGTCATGGCGAGACTCCGGGAGGGGCTCGACTCGGACGTAAACGCGGTAGTCGATGCGGGCACGACGCTGGCGCTGGTCGAGGCGGTCCGGGGACTGGCCGTCCGCCACGGCCCGGCAGCCGTCGGCCACTGCACCCGAATGGTCAACGATTTACGGCACCTTCTGGACGGGATTTCGGATGGGAGTTAAGGCGAGCGTCGAGAACCTAACCCCCAACCCCCTTCCCTAGGAAGGAAGGGGGAGCCAGAGGGCAGTTTTACTCTCCTATGCCTCCCAGACGACGGGTTCTGTCCGGTAGTACCAAGGACCACCAGGAAGAACCCCTCTCCAACCTCTCCTCCGAGGGGAGAAGGGCTTTGATCCTGACGGGATCTGCTCCCCCTTCCTTCCTAGGGAAGGGGGTTGGGGGGTTAGGTTCTCGACGCTCGTGCTGACCGGGTTTTGATTGCCCCCACCCTCGGTGCGCCCTTTTTCGGGGATGGAATGTCCGAGGCACCCCCAAGCCAGACCGGGGAACCGACGGTGTTTGACGAGATCTTCACCCTCCTGACCCCCGACCGGTTGCTCCGTGACGAGCGGGCCACGGGGGCGGGCGTGTCGGTCGCGGTTATCGATTCCGGAGTGGAGCGGGGGGTTCTGGAGGAGAAGTTCCGGGCGGCCGGGGTGACGATAGGTCCGATCGAGGGAGCTGTCTTCCGACCTGATCGGCCAACCCCTCAACCATATACGGGGCACCAATCCTCGCCCCACGGAACCACGGTTGCCGATATCATCCTGACAATTGCCCCACGGGTGACGCTGTACTCGGCCGACGTCTTCGGCCCGGCCGGTGCGTGCGAAGTGGAGACGGTGATCGCTGCGCTGCGGCACGCCATTGACGTGTGGCGGGTCAAGGTGGTGAACCTCTCCCTCGGAGTGCCCGAACACAAACTCCAGCAACTCCCCCGGCGACAGCAGTTGCAGCGAGCGATCGAGGAGGCGTACTTCCGCGACGTGCTGGTGTTCGCTGCGGCCCACAACGAGCACCCGCTCACCCGGAGCTACCCGGCCGCGTTCGCCCCGCCGCTGATTTCGGTCGACAAAGGGGTCTTCGACGACCCGCTCCAGTTCGCTTACCGGTTGCGCGAGCACGTCGAGTTCCAGGCCCACGGAAAGGGGTATCTGGGGCCATTCGCCCGGGAGCCAGCCACAAGCTGGGCAACACCCCACCTGGCCGGAATCACGGCCCGAATTCTGTCCCTCAAACCCGATCTCAAGCCGTTCGAGATCAAAACCATTCTGTACTGGATGTTCCAGGCCGAGGCGAACCGCCACCCGGCAGCGTAGTTGGGAGATAGGGCGAATTTCGTCACTTGCCGACGACGGAATGGCAATCTGCTCTCTCCATCCCGTTTGTCAGCACCGCTATGAATGCCGAACAGGTCAGCCTGATCATTGTCGCCGTCCTGATTGGAAGTCTGTGCCTCTTCAACGCTCGCAAGGCGCTGACTCCCAACGTCCGGTCCCGGCAATGGGTGAGCGCGGCACTCGCCTTGGGGTGGCCAGCGCTTGCCGGTGGTTTCCACCGAGCGCTTGGTGTCCCGGCACAGCAACCCGATGTGTTCCGACTCATCGCAATCGGCCATCTTGGTCTCGCCACCGCCGGATCGATTCTCCTGATGAGGGCCATCTACCTCCGCCGGTTGGACAGGGGGGCGCGGTTGATCAACTTGGGCGCGGCTGGGGTGCTGGCTCTGCTCAACTTCAGCACCGGCGGGCTGTTTCTTGTCCTCAGCTCAGCCCCGTATGTCCCCGCTGTGGCAGGCGGCCCAAACGATGCAGCTATCGTCCACCGGATTGCGAGCCACGGAATCGACGTGACCCTTCCGAGTGATGCATGGAAACCAAAACCTCGACCTGAGAAGGTCGCCGATTTTTACCACCTTCAACCCACAATGATCGCCGGCATCTTGCTTGTCACTACCGACAATGACGGGACTAAATTCCAATCGACGATTTCTCGTTACAGGAATGACATCAAGCAAGATCCAACGCAATCCACCTACTCCGAAACACGAGGTGAGAACGACCACGGCGAACCGCTATGGATGTGCCTTTTTGATGAAACCGAGAATGGTAAAAAGATGCTTGTCGGAATGTCTATAACTTGGGTCGGCCGCAAAAAAGTGGTGGTTCAGATCTTCGAGGGACTCTTCAAGAACACCTCCGAGACTGGCGCTGCAAGCGAGCGAGCTCTGTTCCAGTCATCGGCTGAACGGTTTCTCCGGTCAGTCCGATCATCACCTTGAGCGAATGCTCAGGTGTTGTTGGCAACAGATAACGCATGACCCCGCCACCTGTCGGGCTGAGGGGTTCCGTCGGGGGATCTCATGGTCGGCGGGTCGCTTTCAGGATCTTGATCGGTGGCTTGAGGGTCTGTCCGTCGCGTGAAGGCATCGCACGGGCTGACAAGCCGCCCGTGCCACACGCTCGCCCCCAGGGAGGACATCTCGACGGGTGGCAAAAGGAGGACATGACGGGTGGGGCTTGACACGTTCCGAGGAAAATCATTGCAACCGTTCCCGCAGGTGACTAACCTGATTCACTGGTCTCACAGTCGAAGCGCGAGGGTGGCACCCATCTGAGAAAGATCGCCTCATGAACGAATCATCCGCCCACGAGCCACGCGTACCGGCCGACGATTTGCCGGTGCCGACAGGACCGGCGACCGTGCCGCACGATGCACGCCCGCGGCAGGGGCCGAGCCGCCTCGTCTTGCGCGTCCCGTTGGTGAACCCCTGGTCCGGACCCTGGTTCGTGGGCGTAATCGTCGGGGTGGCCATCCTTGCCTGGCGCATTTTCTGGGGGAAGCCAGTGCTGGACCTCCTCCCTGGGCTCGTCGTGGTCGTCCTGGCGGCGTTGTATCTCTACCGTCAGTTCATCCTGCCCCGCGTCACGTTCGATCGGGAGTTGGGACTGCTGAAGCTGGGGTGGTTGGGCTTGCGTGGACGGCGGCCATTGTCGTCGGTCATCGGAATCCAGGTGATGCCGACACGCAGCCAACTCGACATTCCGGGAAACAAGGCCCACGCCCAAGAGACGTACCAGATCAACCTGATACTCGAAAACTCCGCCGAGCGTCGCCTGAACGTCATGACCTGCCCCTCGTCTATCCCACCACGATCCAACGGGCGGCTGATCGCGGACTTTCTCGGCGTGCCGATACACGACTCTGCCGAGACGCCGGAGAGTGCCGCTGGCGACGACGAGGGAAGCTCAGCCGAGACCCGTGCCGCCGAGCCGATATCGATCGAGTTCTTAACGGTTGAGTCGCCGGTGGTCACCGAGCAAGGGCCGGACGTTCTCATCATCCGTCCGAGCCACCTCGCCTTGCCGTCCTGGCTCAACGCCCCCTGGCTCAACGCCGTAGTGTGGGCGGCATGGGGTCCGTTTGTGTTCCTGATGTTCTTGCAGATGGTCATCCAAGGCGCGATTGGGGACCTCACGGCGATCGCGGCGATCGTGGCGATCGCGCCGTCGTTCCTTCTCCTGCTGTTTATGATCCTCGGGCTCAATGCACACAGCAGGGCACGATTCGACCGCGAGCGGGGGACGCTGGTACTGGGCCGCAGCGCAGCACGGCCCCTGAGGTGCGTGACGGCTGTGGAGGTCACCGTGGGGCCGGTATGCCACCGGGCCCACAACTTTTTGAACCTTCTGCTGGACGACCCGCACCATCCGCGACTCACGCTCATCAGTCATGCGGACACCGCTCTGGTGCAACGAGCGGCGGAGCGGGTGGCGTCTTTCCTCGGCGTGTCGCTGCACGACACCAAACGGCAGATGCCTGCACCGGGGCCGTCTGGTGCGGAGGGGGCGGTCAACCTTCTGGACCAACTGGACCGGTCAGCGGTTCCGCCCGGGATCGCGAGCATTCGTTGGCCGGCGCGAGTCGTGCCGAAGGGCGATGACGTACTGGTACTCCGGCCGCGCTCGCTCTTCACCTGGGTCGGGCTCGCGCTCGTAACTGGCCTGGGGGTCTTTTTGATTTTGGTCTGGCTATTGCATGGCCCGGGGGTCCTCTTCGAGGCGTCCGGGCTGATTGTCGTGGCCCTGGTGATGCTCGTGGCTTCGAAGCCGCCGCTACTGTATCGGGATCATTTCGACCGGCAGGCCGGACAACTGACGCTGGGCAGGTTCGGCCGCAAGAGGACGTACCCACTGGCCAAGGTTCTGGCCGTGCAGCTCGTTCCGGGTGGGTTGATCAAAAACAATCAGCGACTCATCTATCAACTGAACCTGGTGATGGCTGACCCCTTTCTGGATCGGCTGAACCTGACCAATGACTCCGACCTGGAATGGACACGCCAGGCAGGTCGGCAGGTCGCGGACTTCCTCGGCGTCGCGATGATCGACCAGATCGCGGACGGCGGCTGATCGAAAGAACAAGAAGACTGCCATGTGAGAATGAGAAGATCGGGGGATTCTGCATATCCCCGCGGGAAGGTTCAATCCGGATTTATGCAGCTAATGCTACCACTACGTACGACGGGTGGTACTGCGTCGGATAAGGTCCGCTATGGTCCACAAACGCAAATGACCACCAAAGCGAAGTGGCCTTCTTCGTTTTCGACGACTTTGGGACTCGGTTAGAAGGCTGCACACGGACTGGTGATCGCAAGGGAAACGAGCCGCCGCTTGCCCGGTGAACCGAGCCGATCCGGACACGAGAACGGGTGGTCGAGGTGTTTCACTTTTCACTCGTTCCCATGCTCCGCGTCGTGGCCTAAACGGATTGGAGGCGTCATCGGCGTTTCGCCAGACGTCGTTCTGGGCGTACTTTTCTCCCGCGCGTCCGAAGTCTTTTGAGCCGGGTGTGAGTGTCCGACACACCCTCGGCGCGTATCATACTTGTGAAGAATTTGTGACCGACCGTGGGTTGGCCCTCCGCCACGTGAAAAACAAGGAGCCGCATCATGCCGGCCATTCTCGACGACATCTCCGCCGAAATCCTCGACCTCAAAAAGCAAATCGGCGCCACCATCCTCGCCCACTACTACCAGGATGGCGACGTCCAGGCCCTCGCCGACATCACCGGCGACTCCCTCAAGCTCGCGCGTGAGGCCACGCACGTCGATTCCCCCGTCATCGTCTTCTGCGGCGTGCTCTTCATGGCCGAGACAGCCAAGATGCTCAACCCCGCCAAGACCGTCCTTCTCCCCGACCTCCAGGCCGGGTGTAGCCTCGTCGACGCCTGCCCCGCCGACAAACTCGACCGCTATCAGGAGATGCTCCGAATCAATGGCCGCCAATTCCAGACCGTCTGCTACATCAACAGCTCGGCGAAGGTGAAGGCCCTGTCCGATTGGGTCGTCACCTCCGGAAACGCCGAGGACGTTGTCCGGAACAAAGTTCCGCCTGGGTACGAGATCCTCTTCGTTCCGGACAAGCACCTTGGCCGCTACCTTCAGGAAGTGACTGGCCGCGAGATGATCTTGTGGGACGGATCGTGCATGGTCCACGAGATCTTCAGCGTCGGCGACCTGCTGAAGATGAAAAAACAGCACCCCACAGCGAAGACGATCGCCCACCCCGAGTGCCCGAAGAACATCCTCGATCTGGCCGATTACGTGGGTGGAACCGAGGCGATGATCAAGCACGTCGGTGGCTACGCAGCGCCAACGACGTTCCTGGTCGCCACTGAACCGAATATGATGTGGCAGCTTCAGCAGCGATTCCCGCAGCACACTTACCTGGGAGTACCGGGAATCACCTGCGCGTGCAATAATTGCCCACACATGGCCCGGAACACGCTGGAGAAGATCCGCGATTGCATGAGGACGGGCCGCCCCGAGATCACCTGGCAGCCGGAATTCGACAAGGCCAAGGACGTGCTCGCCCGCAGCCTGCTCAACCCACCAAAGTCGGAACTGGTTCACCCTCACGGGGATTGAAGGAGGAGATGATGAATCTGGCATTGCCTGGCACCGGTCCGATCAATCTATCCCTGACCTCGCAATCGGGCGGATCGGAACTCCCGGCGTTCTTGTTCGCCGTGCTCGATCCGAAGGCCGCGGCGGACTACCTGCACGTCTCCGAGCCGACGGTGATCGAGGAGGCCGAGAAGGGCAGACTCCCCGGGCGGAAGATTGGTTCGGACTGGCGCTTCCTGACACTGGCCCTCGCGGACTGGCTCCGGGCAGAACCACAACCCAAGCCAGAGGCAAAACCCGCATCGTCGAAGGAGCGGATGCTTGCCGTGGCTGGGGCCTGGAAGGACGACCCCACTGTCGACGCAATGATGGAGGAGATTCACCGGAATCGGAAAGCGAATTCTGGAAAGCAGTGGGATGAGGAAGTTAGTCATGAAGCCGAACAGTTCATCAAGCAAATTCGAGATTCCCGGCAGACAGCCCCTGCAAACCCTGTCGATTCGGACCCCACCACATGATCCTGATATCAGAGTGTCCCAGGCTTAAAGCTCGAAATCTGGCCCACTGACTCCTGAACGATGCCCACCATGCCGAACACTTCGTCGCTACGACTAGCCGCCCCTACTGACGACTTGCTTGATTCCCCAAACCGCCACACATCCTGCCAATCGTGGAAGCCAACAGACCAAGTTGGGACAGTGGACGAATTCATCCGCCGGAGCGACGCGGCGGTTCATATGTACAGGCCGATCTACCGATTGTAAGCTATCGATGATCCCGTTCGTGTCCGGTCGCGGAAGGAGTCCCGCCGTGGTCCCGTTCTACCTCGAAGCCGATGTCCCCGAGTCTCGTGAGGTAACCGTCACCCTTCCCCCGGGTGTACAGCCGGGTCGGGTACAACTCCAGGTGACGGCGATCCCGGAACCGCCCACGAGTTCCCTGATCCGCCCCAGTGATCCTGCCATTGCAGCAGAATTTGATTCGTTCCTCCGACTCCTTCCCGGGCTGCGAACCACCCACGGCGGGCACTACGTTGCGGTCCGTGGGGATCATGTGATTGCGTCGGGGATGTGCCTCGACAGTGTCATCCGGCTTGCCCGAAAAGCGGTGGGCGGGCTCGCGTACTTCTGCGGCTGGGTTGAGCCGATTGGCGGATACGTCTTCCGAAGCGGGCAAGTTGTGGTCCTCAACCACGAGGCGATGTCATGAGCGCCCGCTTCGCATACTCGTCTACACGAACACCACCGATCCCTGCTGCCACGGTCATCCTGGCATCACCCAACGACTCCTCATTGATTCCGGATGTTCCCGCTCAATTTGATACCGCCGCAGACCGAACTGTCGTCCCGCTCCCATTGATCCAACACCTCGGCCTCCAGCCCATTCAACAGATCAACGCCCACGGGTTTGGGGGAGCGATCCTGAGCATCGGAGTCTTTCGTATTCAGTTCGAACTCCCTGGAGTGCTCTGCCAGTTGATCGACGTGCTGGGCCTCTCAGACGAGAAGTACGTGCTCATCGGCCGAGACATCCTGAACCAGTTCCGCATCACTTTCGACGGCCCCAATCAGTCCGTCGAATTCCACTGATCCCCCACATGGTCCCCCCATGCCACCGATTATCCCCAACCGCTTTCTGGTCCGGATGTGCCATCCCTGCCCGTACGTTCGGGGAGTGCCGAACGATTCGGACGATGCCGAACACCTCGTCGACCTACCTGACAGCGCCGCGCTCCAAAACCTCGCCGACCTCGACGAACTCGCCAACTTCGCCGATGTCCGACTGGGCTGGAACGAGTTCGGGCTCGCTGTACAGGTCCAGGTGAAAGGCAAAGCCCAACCACCTGTGGGGGACGCCGACCGGCCCAAGACCTCCGATGGGCTCACTCTCTGGGTCGACACCCGAGACGCCCGCGCCAGTCACCGGGCTACCCGGTTCTGCCACCAGTTCCACTTCCTCCCGGCCGCAGGCGGGGCCGACAAGGACGAGCCGGCCTTCGCCCAGACGAAGATCAATCGGGCTCTTCAAGATGCCCCGCTGTGCAATCCCGGCGACGTGCCATTTCGGGGGCTGCAAGTCAAAGGGGGGTATCGGCTGGAAGCGTTTCTGCCCACGGCCGTGCTGAGTGGGTTCGATCCGGAGCAACACCCCCGACTCGGTGTGTATTATGCCGTCCGCGACCAGGAACTCGGGGATCAGTTCCTGAGCGTTAATGGCGATTTCCCCTTTGCCGACGACCCATCGTTATGGGCGGTGCTGGAGTTGGTGAAGTAAGGTTCGGCGGAGAGAACCTAACCGCCCAACCCCCTTCCCTGAAAAAGGGAGGGGGAGCCGGAGCGTGGCTTAATCCCCTCTCATTCCAGGATCAGGATTTTGGCCGGTGGTCCTCAGACCCTGTTCACCCCGCACGTTATTGGCAATTCCAAAAAACCGCAGTTGACACTCGGGACAGCCTACGTAATGATACGTACTAATTGATCCGTACTCACTGCACACACACTGACATGGCCGGAAAGAAACAACTCGCGATCACGGAGCGGCAGTTCGCCGTCCTGGAACTCCTCTGGGAGCACGGGCCGCAAACGGTCCGGGAGGTGCTCGACCGCCTGCCGGACGGTGACGACCTCCCGTATACGACTGTTCTGGGGCTGCTCCAGGGGATGGAGAAGGCGGGACTGGTCGCCCACGGGAGCGAACAGCCAGCCCACCGCTACCGACCAACCGTGACCCGGGTCGAGGCCACCGGAACCCTTCTTGGGGATTTCGTCCAGCGGTTCTTCCGGGGGTCTGCCGAGCGGCTCATCCTGGGGCTCGTCGACGCCCGGCAGTTGTCAGCCGATGAACTCCGGGCAATCGAGGAGAAACTGGTCCACCCAGCCCCACCACCAACCCCCCGGAGGAAGAAGTGATGACCGATCTCGCTACGGGTTGGATCGGGCTTCTAGCGGACTGGTCGGTCCGCTGGAGCGTGCTGATCTTTGGCCTGATCCTTCTCTTTTCCGCCCGACCTCCACGAGCGGTCGCGACCCGGCTGTGGCTGGCCCGGCTGGTCCTCATTGGCGGACTGCTGTTGCCGCTGACACCGCAGTGGTGGGCCGTCCCGGTCCCGCGACCAGCCGCGAGCAATCACGAACTGGCCGACCAAGCCATTGCGTTATCAACAGCCGACTCGGCAATCAACCAATCAACCCATGCCAGGATTCGGTTCGAGCCACAACCCGGGAGAGGGGAAGCGGGATCGGAGTCGGACTCCGTTGCAGCTACGAATCACGAAAGTCCGAAAGACGAAAACACGAAGGGATGGGAAACGGGATCGGGGTCGGACTCTGTTGCAACCTCGGCCCTTGTCGCCCTCCCCGAAGGAGAGCCGATCACCAGCGTGGCCACCCAAACCGAGTCTCTCTCACCCACGACTTCGCGTTTCGACTGGCCGTTGATCCTGTCCGTAGCGTGGCTGGCCGGGTGCGGGTTTTGCCTCTGCCGTCTGATTGCCGGGAGGTGGTGGCTGACCCGGGTTCGCCGGGCCGCGGTCCCGGTCGAAGAGGTCTTCTGCAATGAACTGGATGCGGTCCGGGCGGAACTCGGTGTCTGCCGGCCAGTGGTACTGTTGACATCCCCGGCGGTGGCTGGCCCTGCACTCTTCGGGGGGCGACGACCGGCCATTGTGGTTCCCCCGGACTGGTCAACACTCCCGGCCTCCGACCGTCGTGCTACGTTGCTCCACGAACTCACCCACATTCACCACCGCGACGACTGGGCCAGGGTGGCCGAGGAACTCGTCCGGGCGGTGTTCTTCTTCCACCCACTGGTCCGCTGGCTCCTCGCCCAACTGGCCCGCGAGCGGGAACATCGCTGTGACGCGGCTGCCGTCCGACATGGGGTTCCACCTCGTGAGCTTGCCTGGATTCTCGTCACCTTGATCCGACGGCTTGGGCCAGGCCGCTCGGTTCTCAGCCCGGCAGCAGCGATCCCAATGGCTCACCGAAATTCTATGTCAGAGCGGATTCACCAACTGATGGAGGACGATATGACCCGCTGGAGCAAACCCCTCTCGAACGCCCGAGCAACCTGGACCGCCGTCGTGATCCTCGGACTCTGTGCGGCGCTGGGTGGAGCGGGATTGGCCGCTGACCCAATCGACCCGCCCCCATCGCCAGCTCCCAAGGCCGCTGACCCCCAGAAGGCCCCTGATGCGGCCAGCGTGATCCGGGGGAGTGTCAAGGACAAGGCAGGAAATGCAGTCGCCGGTGCCACCGTCATCGCATCTCGGGCGGACCTGACCGGCGACAAGCGAACCACGATCACCGACGCTTCCGGGCACTTCGCGTTCGGCCCAGACCCCAGGCCAGCAGGTGCGAGCACATTGATTTACACCAACGTCGTGGCGGTGAAGGACGGGTTCGCGCCAGGTGTCGGGAGCCACTTGTCGAATGCCCCTGCCGAGGTCGTCATCACCCTCCCCGACGCCACCGAGTACGAGGGGACAGTCAAGGACACATTCGGTAAGCCCATCGCCGGGGCTGAAGTCGAGTTTGGGACCGTGTCTCGCTCCGGGAATGCAGCCAGTTGGGGCTATGTATACGCCATTCAAACCCGTGGGACACCGGCCGACAAATACTATCATACGATCACTGACGCAACCGGAGCGTTCCGGTTCACCACCGTCCCGGTTGGGGCCGAATTGATCTTCCGTGCGACCGCTTCCAAGTTCGCGGTGGCAGACACCAGTTTCGGTGGACCCAAGCGCATTCATGTCGCCGAGCCGGGGGCGAAGCCTGCGAACCTCACCCTCCAGCCGGAAGCGGTCATTCGCGGGCAAGTCACATGCAAGGTATCAGGCGTTGCTTTGACAAGTCTTTCGATCCGAGCCCAGGGCACCGGGAACCTCCACGGCCTCTCTCCGACTGTCACACCCGATGCCGGGGGGCGCATCGAGTTCCGCAGCCTTCCCGCCGGGGACTACAACGTTTATCTGATTCACCAACCCAACGCTCGCGGAGTCGCCACCGGGACAGCCATCACGGTCAAAGCCGGCGAAACGGCGGAAGTGAAACTGGATCTGGTCGAGGGAGTCGAGGTCACCGGCCTGGTTCGTGTGAAGGACACACAGGAACCGCTGGCAGGTGTCACTGTGATTGGCACCGAAACAGACTTTCCAATGCTCCACGATGCCCCACGAGTGACCACCGACGCGACCGGCCGATTCCGTCTCCGCCTCCCTCCTGGGGAAGCCCAGATCATGCTCTGGGCCATGCCCAAAGGATTCGCCCAACCCAGCAATTTCTGGGAGCGCCGCAAAGTGAACGTCCCGGCAACAGGTGGGCCGATCGAACTCCCCGAACCATTCGAGGCGGTCCGAGTGTCCGACGGCCTGACCGGCCGGGTCACCGATGCCGCCGGAAAGCCGCTCGGGCACGCCAAGGTATCGGCCCTTCAGCACTCAAGCGTGTGCGGGAATTTCTCTACCGAACCCGTAACAGCCAGTTTTGACGGTCAATTCTCCCTCAAATATTCACCCAACGGCCCACTCGAAGTCGGCCGGAGCGTGCCCTTGCGGGTGGTCACATCCGACGGCCAGACGTTCGAGACCTCCGCACTGCTCCCGAAAACCGGTGTCGCGGAGATTCGAGTGCCGACGCTACCGGGGATCGCCGGGCCACAGGATGTGAAGCCGGAAGAATTCGCCGGGGTCGTCGTTGACGAAACCGGCAAGCCCCTACCGGGAGTCAAGGTTCATGTCTGGGACTGGGTCGACCGCCCCGAGAACTACACCTTCACCGGCCCCGACGGAGTCTTCCGACTCAAGGACTGTGGACGCAACAAGCAGATTCAGGTCCGGTTCCGAAAGGATGGATACTCGCCGGTCATGATGACCCATCAACCGGTCGGGGTGAAAGGGCTCGTGATCGCCCTCGACAAGGCAACCTACTTCGAAGGGGTGGTCCGGGGGCCGGACGGCAAGCCAGTCGCCGATGCGGTGATCCGAGCCGACCAGGGGATGAAGGTGCTTGATGGGGGCATCGCAACCCAAAATTGGACCCAAACAACCACCGGGCCAGACGGCCGCTATCGGCTGTACGTCCAGCCCGACGAGTACGAATTCCATGTCAAGGCGGCCAAAATCGGTGTCGCCCGGCTGCCAAAGACCGGGATCGGGCACGGTGACAAGCGAACGCTCGACATCGCTCTCCAGGCGGGTATCACTTTCCGGGCACGGGTAGTCGATTCCGTCACCGGCCGCCCAGCCCCCGGGCTACGTCTCCATGACTGGCAGGAGAAATCGGTCGACGGCACATCGGACGCCCGCGGCGAGATCACCATCACCGACTTGCTGCCCGGCGAGTTCCAATTCTCCGTGGAATCGAACGCCTACGCCCGGTGGTGGTCCGACGACACGGCCCACGACTACGAGCGGAAGAGGATCGACGATCCGAAGACCGGGTGGCAACGGAACTTTGACAGGCTGACGTTCGTCCTGAAGCCTGGGATGGAACCTGTGACGATCACCGCCGAACCAGTCGTCCGGGTGACCGGGCGAGTGGTCGATCCCGACGGCAAGCCAGTCGGCGGGGCCACGGTCGCCCCAGCCCGGACAGGGTCAGGGAATTCCCTGACCGGCGACACCCGGTTCAGTGTCAAGACAAAGCCAGACGGGACGTTCATCATGACCCTCCCGGCAAGTGGGGCGGCCAGGTACAACCTTGTCTGCCACGACGGGGATTACCAGGAGTGGCGGAAGTGGGCCAACGGTATCCTGCCGCCGATCACCACAACACCCGGCCAGGTGATCGATGGGGTAACGCTGGCTCTGACCCGCCCGGGGGTGCTACGAGGCAAGGTGGTGGATGCGAAAGGTCGGCCAGTGGCCGGGCGAGAAGTCTTCGCACAATCCACAGACAAGTTTGAAAACCGCTATTACGATCCGACTACCCAAACGAAGGCCGATGGCACGTTCGAGTTGAAGTTTCTCCGTCCAACCGAGCATCTGGTACGAGTCGCCCCGTACTGGGTGGATGGCGTCGAACCGCCCGGATCGACCCGGACCTTGATCTTCAAGCCAGGGGAGGTCGTCGAGAACCTGACCCTGGTCGCGGGTGAAGAGCCAGCGAAGTAGCGATGGGACAATGGCGTGGGTCACCAGTGACCCGGAGGGAATCAATCGCTACAGGCAAGCGGCAGGGAGACATATCCCAGGAACGGGTGGCCTTTCTCACCACCCCCTTGTGTGGGGAAGGTCGTCGCGAAGCAGGCGGGGGGGTGGAGCTTTTCGAGTGGTGAAGGCTTACCCCCTCACCGTCAGGCAACGGCGAAAGCGTGACTCAACTGCGACGCCCGCGGAACTCCGCGGGCGTCGTGCGTTCCGGTAGCAGATCGGGGCGGAACGTGATAGCTTGACGTCAGATGGGATCGAGTACCCCGAACGGCGGCCCGAGCAATGATCCAACACGCAAAATTCCAGAACTTCAAGGCCCTGCGGAACGTGGAGATCACGTTTGACTCGCGGCTGACGGTACTTGTCGGCCCAAACGGGTCCGGGAAGACGAGCGTGTTGCAGGGGATTCACTTTTTGACACAGTTGGCGGTTCTGCAGCTGGCCGATCAGGACTATGATATTGCGAAAGTGGTGGGGCTTTCCTCGCTTAGCGACCCCTCACAGCCAGTCATTTTAGAGCTTGCTGGCCACAGAAAAAATCCTTATGGTCCCTACCAAGCGGCAATCAATTATCAACAAGAACATTATATTACGGGTACATTGTCTACTCCTGCAGTGAGTAACGATAAATTCTGGCAAGTAGAGTCGGAGCAAAGACCTGACGGGCAGTGGTTACCTGGGGTACGTTTGGAGACGTTCGCCACCGAAGACGCGATCAGTTTCGATACTTCCGTATTCATCCGATTTAGTGCTGCACGGCTGGCGGCGCCCACTCTGATCCGCAACTACCCGCCGCAAGTTGGAAGGGACGGAACGGGGCTGGCCGCCGCACTCGGCTATATTAAATCGAAATACCCGGATCGATTCGATGAGATCGTGAGTACTTTTTCTCGCGTGATCCCAGGGGTGGTGGGTGTGCGGTTTGATAAAGAACGTGTCCCGGATGTGGGCGCGTATGAGGATGTTTTGCTCCTCGATTTCAAGGGGGCCAAGGGAGTCATCGCAAATCAGGTCAGCAGCGGAACGTTGTTCGCCCTGGGTTTGCTGACCGTCCTCCTCGCGCCGGAGGCGCCGAATGTCGTGTTGCTTGACGACCTCGATCACGGTCTTCATCCCAAAGCTCAGATGGAACTGGTTGATGTGTTCCGTAAGCTGATCGAGCAAAATCCAAACCTCCAGATCATTGCAACTTCGCATTCGCCGTACATTCTGGACCGTTTGGAGTGGAATGAGGTTAAAGTCACTGCACTCGTCGATGACGGGTCGGCTGTCTGCGTACCCTTGACCGATCACCCCCTCTACCCGAAATGGAAGGAGGCAATGTCTCCGGGCGAGTTCTGGAGCCATCTCGGGGATGATTGGGTCAAGAAACCGGCTCCGCCTGAACCTACACCGACACCCGAACCCGCCCCGGTCGCCCCATGAGCTGGTCCATTGCAATCGTCTGTGAGGCCCCGGCCGATCGGGAAACGGCCTCCTCTCTGGCCGCTCGGGTGGTCTGCGATGCCGTCAACTGGATGGAACCTGAGTATCTCGTTTACCGCGGCTTCCGCCCTACTGATCCACATCTGCTGTGGATTGATGTATTCACCCAAGCTGGGACATACAGGTTTCCGAAGATCGGGCTCATGCGCGGTGAGCCGGGTTCTCCAGATGCCCACGCCGCGACTCGCGCTTTGCTGCTGCTTACCCGTCTGAAGATTGATATCGGTCCAGTCGATGCGGTCTTCCTGATCCGTGATTCGGACAACGATCTGTCACGACGGGACGGGCTGAATCAAGCACGGGATCGAGAACAATGGCCGTTCCCTGTCGTGATCGGCTTCGCGCACACCAAACGCGAATGCTGGCATATCGCTGGGTTCCAGGCCGAGGACGAACAGGAACAACAGCGACTGGATGAGTTGAACGAGGAACTCGGCGGCGATCCTTGCACCCGGTCCGAGGAATTGACCGCCAAACACGACTACGACAAACGAAGTGCCAAACGAGTTCTTAAAGTGTTGACTAACGGTGACCCCGAGCGGCAGCAGCGGTGCCTGACCGCGCTCCCGCTCGACGAACTTGCCCGGAGAGGCAAAAACAACGGGTTGGCCGATTTCCTCACCGAACTTCGGCAGCACCTGCTCCCGCTGTTTGGCGCTGTCCCGCCCAATTAGCGAGCGGTGGGTGGACCTCTCGCCGCTTCCCAGGGTTTCGACGGAAGTCCGGCTCCACCCTGGGCTGGTGTGAAAATCGAGGAAACAAAAGCGGCGGAAAAGCGCTGTACTCTAAAAAAGGGATGCTCATGACTAATTTGGAGTGCGGCGCTTTTCCGCCGCTTTTGTTTCTCTGACTGGGGTAGGCTTCCAGCCTGCCAGAGATCGTTGCGTTCTGGCTATCGTACCCAGGGTGCGCGAAGCGCGACCCTGGGCTTTGTTGTACAACCCCTCCGGGGTACAAAACACTCTGACGCTTATTCCCGATCCTTGAGCCCCAGCGCGACTCCGGCCAGGCCGAATGGGTGGACGGTCCCCTTCGACCACTTGTCGATCGCTTTTGTTTCCTTGCCACGATTGCCAGACAGGCGGGTGTTGTGCCGGGCTACCCAGATCCGGCCCCAGGCGTTCCCCGCACGCAGCTTCCGTAAGTCGTCGGGCAGTTCGGCTGTGGCCTCGTCCAGCGGCGACGTGTTCTCGGGAGTGGATCCGAAACGGATCGCGTCTCCCCTGGCCCAGGCTTTGAGCCCCTCGTCGGTCAGGGTGTCGGCGAACCCCTTCGCCATGTCTGCCTTTCCGGCCGCGGCCGCGAGTTGCGCCAGCCGGAGAACCACCAACGGGGGCGGCGTCGGGCCGTCTTTCTTGCCCTTCTGGGCGGCCAGCACAGCCTGGGCCGCATCGAGCGCGGGGCTGGGGTCCGTGGACCAGTCGGCACTGAGGGCCAGCGCCCGGAGTTGTCCCCCAATCGAGCCCGGTCGGCGGGCCAGGGCGACCGCATCGTCTGGCTTGTTCTGAAGGAGGTACAACCCCACGTAGGCCATCCGGCTGGGATCTGGCACCTGGGTTACCTGTGCTGAGGTCGGGGTGGCGATGGTCGGGGCCTTTTCCAGGGGGAGTGCCAGCCACAGCGTATGTGCGGAGGCCGGGAACGGGTTGGCCTTCCCCGTCCCCTTCTCGAGCTGTCCTTTCAGCTCGGTGGCGATGGTGCGGACGATCGCCGCCTCCTTGTCCGCCCGGTACACCTCCAGCGCCACAATCGCCCGCGCTTCTGGCTGCTCTGCCGGGGTGAACAGCAAGACGGGAAGTTCCGAGAGGAGCGCGGTCTGGTTCAGCTTGACCAGTTGCCGGGTGAGCCGTCGGGCGAGAACGGCTTTGAGGTCGAAATCGGCCGGGAGGAGGATGGAAAGCGTCCGCTGGAGTTCGGTGTGGACGTCGACACGCTTCTCGTTCACTCGCAGGGCCTTTTTCGTCTCCTCCGGCACCCACCGGATGCGGAGCCCCTCCCGGATCTGTTCGTCGGTGCCACCGAGCCCAAGCGTGGCGAGGGCGAGTTCCGCCCCGAGCACATACGGGACAGTCGTCGCCGTCTTCTTGTCGTTTTTCGCGACCGCCTGGCGAACCTCCTCCCGGGCCTTGGTGAAGTGGCCGAGAGCGTGTTGCAATTCCCCCTTATCGGGTATACGCACGGCCTCGTGCAGCGCGAATTCGCCGGCGAGCATCTCGATCATGGCCGAGCCCAGCGGAACCTCGGTTGGCGCCAGTTCGCCTGTGGACCCGGCGTACTCATTGATCGCGAGGTCGATCAGCCGCTGCTCTTTTTCGATTGTGCGTGTCCGGCTCCAGTAGACCACCCCGAACACGAGCGCGACGACGATCCCGAGAATCGGGAGGCCGAACATGAGTTTTCGGGAGAGGGGGATGGGTTCGAGCTCCTGTGCGGCCCCGCCCCCCTTCTGCCAGGCCTCCCGGCTGACGATCTTGGCCTCGGCATCGACCACGTCTGCGGGTTTCTCGAAATTCTCCTTGGCCAGGCTGGGCTTGTTGGCTCCGGCCTCGCGCCAGTTCTCGGTGTCGGCCTTCTTCGGGATGGGCACCTTGGTTCGCTGACGGCACTCGGGCTCCGGGCAGAGGACGTTCTTCCCGGCCTTGGCGAGTGGCTCGGTCCACTTGTGGCCGCAGTACTCGCACACGACCGGAATGGCCTCCTCGGCGGCCTTCTCCTCGGCGGCCTGGGTGTCGGAGAGGGCGGCCCGTGCGGCGGCCTCGATATCGACCGGGGGAATCTTGGGGGGCGGGGTGTTGTCTTTGCCGTTGGTGGGGGGTGCCATCCCACCGAGGCTGGCGATGGTTGGCCCGATGTCGGACGCCGGGACGGTGACCGCGGCGGGGATGACGATCACCTGCCGGCAGTCCGGGTTTTTGCAGGTGGCGCGTTTCCCGGCGAGCTCATCTTTGAGCCGGTACGGGAACTGGCAGTTCGGGCAGTTGAACACGATCGCCATGATTGCGGTTCCCGCCCCCGTTGGGGAGAATGGACGCACGGAATTGCTATCCCATTATCACACCGAACCGGACGCGCGGCAATCGAGTATCGTGATCGTTTCTCGCGGCGGGGTGGGACTCGTGGAATTGCGAACCCCGTGGTACAATGTGGGGATGAGCAGGCACCCGTGCCCTTTGTGCCCACCCGGCCGCCCATGATCTTCATCAGCTACCGAATTTCGGACTCACTCGACCTCGTCGGCCGACTGGATGATTCCCTGACTCGGGCGTTCGGGGCCGAACACGTTTTCCGCGACAAGACTCGGTTGCAAGCTGGGAAAGATTGGACCACTCAACTGGAGGAGAACGCCAAAACCCGGCTGGTGATGCTCGTCGTCATCGGCTTGACGTGGCACACCGTGAAGGTTCCGGACGGCGAGCTCAAGGACTTCCCCCGGCTGTACGATGAGGATGACTGGGTCCGGCGGGAGATCACTCTCGCCCTGAAGGCCAGAAAGATCATCCTTCCCTTGTTCCTGACTGGCGCGACGATGCCAGAGAAGAAGTGGTTGAAAGGTTGTGGGCTGGCTCGGCTCCACTCAAAACAGGGGCTGCCGCTCCAATCTACTAACTACGACACTGACCTGGCCAAGCTGATCGCTGAGTTGCGTGTGCATTGCCCCAAGCTGCCCGAACGCTCGCCGTTGGTGCCGACGGTCCCGCCATCTCGACCTCCAAAGGAGAAGCGACCGCGTGTTGTTTCCACGCTGAAGGCGACCACGCACGATGGTCGTGATCCCCGCATGCATGACCCAGAGGGGGCAGCTTTCGACAAGACGACCCGAAAGAGCTGGATCGTCGATGAACTTGAGACGGAGAAACTGGAGGCTTTCCTCTCCATGAAGGGGACTGTAAGTTGTCTTCCTCGCAACCGCGCACCTTATTTGTCGCGGACCGACAAGCTTGAATGCCTCGGGCTGATGCGAGATAAGCTACTGACTACCGGGGCAGTTCTGTGCTTTGCGACGCCATCAAAGCTCGTAGGAGAATTTGGTGCTTCTCAATTGCAGATGACGATATACTCGACAACAAAAGGAGCAGTCAGCTCAAGAAATGAGATCACTCCGCATTTTGGTAATCTCCTCACTTTGTATGACGAGGCAATGTCATGGGTTATCAACAAGTTACCCAAAAACGGCCGTGTTGGCTCAACACAGAGAGATGACAGTGAAATCCCTCAGGAGGCCCTCCGAGAGGCCATCGCAAACGCCTTAGTCCATCGCGACTATGAACACCAAACTTATCGGGATCAGCCGACTCGGATCGACCTCTATGAAGATTGCCTTGAGATAACGAGCTACGGTCATCTTCCCGAACCGCTAACTGCTGAAAAGCTCAACGACCCTACCAGCTTGATAGTCCCAATCAGGAGAAATCCGAACATCGCTCTCGTATTTCAGTGTATGTCGCATGTTGAGTTGAACGCCACTGGGATTTCCCGAATGCGGAAGGCTATGCTTGATGCTGAACTCCCGGCCCCGCTTATCGATACTTCGCAACAGGGTACGGTAGTCGTCAGGCTCACTAGACCTCTGATGCGCGGAAGAGGTTCTGAGGGTTCTCGGGAACGGCCCACCCCACCCGAGTTAGATGGAACGAGTCCGCCCCCCCAGTCTTCCGCGAAAGTGTGGAGGCCGGGGGTTATCTATCCGCTCCAACCGGCCCCGCACTTCTCCGGGCGGAAGGAACTGCTCAAGGATCTGACGGCATGGGCCGTCGCCGCGGACGACCCGAACCGGGTGGTCGCCCTGGTCGCGGCCGGGGGCACCGGCAAGACAGCAATCGCAGAACGAGTGCTGGCGTCGCTCAACATTCACACGGTGGCCGGGGTGTTCGTCTGGAGCTTCTATGAAGACCCCAAAACCGAAGCATTCCTACGGGCGGCGTGCGAATACTTCTTCGGCGAGGCTCCCAAGGAGACCGGTGGGCTGCTCGAACGGCTCCAACTGGGTCTCCGGACCAACAATCTCCCGCATCTTCTCATCCTGGACGGGTTGGAACTCGTCCAGGCAACTGGAACGACCGGCCGACCCCGTGGCGAACTCGAAAATCCGCTTCTGAAGCGGTTCCTCCGCTGGCTCGCGGCCGGTTTGGGCACCCGGGCGAAGGCACTCATCACCAGCCGGTTCCCCCTTCCGGACCTGGCAGACTGGAAGGGGCACGGATTCCGCCCCATCGATCTTGCGGACATCGACCCCCTCGCCGCGCGGGCCATCCTGCGCCGATGGGGGGTGCGCGGGACCGATGCAGCGCTGAACGCCCTGTCCGGGAGTGTCCACCAGCACGCCCTGACGGTGGATGTGTTGGGATCGTACCTCGGCACGTTCCACAGTGGCGACCCGACCCAGGCCCCATCTTTCGACCCGCAGTTCCTGGCCGATACCGATCCGAAGACCGCGCGGCTCCACCGGGTGCTGACAAGCTATGCTGAGAAGCTCCCGCCACGCGAGCGGGACCTGTTGGCCAGACTGTCGGTCTTCCCCCGCGGTGTCGGGGTGGACGTGATTGGCTACATGATCGATGCTGGGGGGGACGTGGCTGGCACTTTGGTCGGGTGCGGGCAGTTCGAGCTACTGAAGCTTCTGGAACGGTTACAGGAACTGGGTTTAGTGTTCCGGTACGACGCCGGTGGTGCGCCCGCGTTCACTGCTCACCCGTTCCTGCGGGGGTTCTTCGAGAAATTGTTAGGAGTGAACGATCCGAAAAAAATTCACGAGGCCGTTCGTGCGAAATTAGCGGCCGGCCTGGAGGAGCGGCCGGAAAAATCTCCGACCGACTTGGCGGAATTGGATCGGTACGAGCGGTTGATTGAGGTAACCCGGCTGGCGGGCGATACCCAGCAAGCGTTCGACCTTTATGCGTTCGGCCTGGGAAATTTCGAGCACCTCGGGAAGGTGCTCGGCGACAATGCTCGCGGGTTGAGGGTCTTGGTCGGATTTTCGGCGGACGGCACTCCTGCTGCCGCCAGCCTCACGCTGTCGGACCGTGAGCGAGGACTGCTCGTTAACGACTGGGGTCTGTTTGCAGTAAATCTGGGCGATCTGTCAACAGCAAGGCAAATATACAGCATAATAACTAATAATATATTTACATCGAATCGAAGTGTTGTCGATATTGGCCTTCGCAATAATGTTGACGTGGAGTCACTAGCTGGTCGCTGGCCGTTAGCGCGAGAGGCCGCTTCGACTTCGGTTCGCCACGCAGAACTTACTCATGAAGATTCCGAATTGAGGCCATCGTACGCTCGTTTTGCAATGGCGATGGCTCAACTTGGATTATACACCGAAGCCAGGCATCACTTCAGCAAGGCTACAGAGTGCCAATCCGAGCCCATGCTCTATGCGAACCTCGGTGTGTGGGAGGCGGAGTGGAAGTTGGCCACTGGAGATCGGAGAGGCGCACTCATCCAGACAGAAGCTAATCAGAAGATCTGCCGCCGCCTCCGTTGGACTCGAGATCTTGCACTCTGCGAAATCGTCTTTGGCCTCTGTGCGCTGCCCGACGACCCAGAGCAAGCCCGCACACACCTCAACGCTGCTCGCGAGTACGCCAGCCGAACAGGAAACATCGAAGTCACTCTCCGCTGCTACCATCTCACGGCCGAGATCGCCCGGCATGAGAGGAAGCTCGACGTTGCCCTTTCCGAAGCCCTCGACGGCATTCAGCTTGCCGATTCGTGTGGGTTCGGGCGGTGGTCGCTCGACATCCGCACCGAGTTGGCCAAGATCCACCTCGCCGCGGGCGAGTTGGCGAAGGCCATTGAGCCAGCCGAGTGGGTGCTGAAGCAGTCGGAGAAGTCGGAGTGCCAGTACGCCTGGGGGGTCGCCGACAGCCTGCACCTGCTCGGGGTCGCCCACGCCCGGATGCGCGGGAAGGCGAACAAGGCCAAGGCCCGCGACTACCTCCAGCGGGCGGTCGAGAAGCGGAGGGCGATCGAACACGGTGAGTTGAAGGAGAGCGAAGACGAGCTTCAGATGTTGCAGTAGTTTAAAGTTTAAAGAGTTTAATGTTTAAAGTTGAAGACACTTCCCCTCGGTCCCACGCAGGAACGTAGAATCAACAGACAAGGATTCTCTTCGGCTTTAAACTTTAAACTCTTTAAACTTTAAACTACTACACGAGTTCTGCGATCAGTTTCCCATTATTCACCAGCGCGACCGGGCGGCCGTCGGGGGTGTGGAACTCGGTGTGTGGGTCGATGCCGAGCTGGGTGTAGGCCGTGACGAACAGGTCTTCGGGGCCGTAGGGGTCGGTCGCCGGGCGCTCGGCACGGGGGTCGCTCCGGCCCACCACTCGACCGCCCTTCAACCCGCCTCCGCCCAGGAGGACCGTGAACGATGGTCCCCAGTGGTCCCGGCCCGCGTTCTTGTTGATCCGCGGCGTGCGGCCGAACTCGCCCGTCACCACCACCAGCGTCGAATCCAGACGGCCGCGGTCGGCCAGGTCGCGGAACAGGCTGCTGATCGCGGCGTCGAACCCGGGCAGGAGGGCATTTTTCAGAGTCGCGAAGTTCCCGTCGTGCGTGTCGTAGTTGCTGTGGTCGACCGTCACGCAGCGGACACCCGCCTCCACCAGCCGACGGGCCATCAGGCAACTCTGACCCAGCGACGTCCGGCCGTAGGCATCGCGTACCGCGTCCGGCTCGGAGTGGATGTCGAACGCCTGCTTCGTCGCCCGGGAGGTCATCAGATCGAAGGCTTTTTCGCGGAACGTGCCCACCGCACCGGCCGACCGGTTCGCGCGGGCCTCCGCCGAGCGGTGGAAGCGGTCGACCGTGTCGAGCAGTCGTCGGCGATCGTCGAGGCGGTCAGCCGCGATCACCGGCGGCGGGACGAGGTCGGGAACGGAGAAGTTCGGGGCGTTCGGGTCGGCATCGATCACGAACGGAGCGTGAGCCGCCCCCAGGTACGCCGGACCGCCGCTCGGGTGCATCTTCGGTAGGGCAACATACGCCGGGACCGAACCGGTCGGCCCGAGCTTCCGGCTGATCACGGAGCCGACCGCTGGCCGCTGGTTGTTGGGGGTCAGGTTCGGGTTGAACCCGGCCTGCGGGAAATAGCCGGTGAGGATGTAGTGGTCGGCCGGTCCGTGGTCCGAGTTATGGTGTCGGAACGACCGCACGAGAGAGAACTTGTCTGCCTGGTGGCCGAGCTTGGGGAGCAGATCGCACAGATCCATCCCGGGAACTTTCGTTTTGGCGGGGTGGAACTCGCCGCGGAACTCGGCCGGGGCGTCGGGCTTCATGTCGAGCGTGTCGATCGTCGACAGCCCCCCGTGGAGGAAGACAAAGATCAGCGACACGTCCTTGCCCGGTGCGGTGTCGGCAGCCTGGAGGAGTCGTGGTAGACCAACAGCCGACCCGAACAGGGCCGCGGTGCCAACCCGAAGGGCATCGCGTCGGGTCAGGCCATCGCAAAAGGGGGACATGCGATTCTCCTAATTCGGGCGGAATCTCGTGTGAATCGTGAGCAGAGACGATTCTCGAAGAGCCTTGAAAGTAGGCGACTCGCTCCGCGAGTCGCCGTTTCTTTGCTGCGATCGATAGCCTGAAGGACTCAGAAAAGGTCACTCGCGGAGCGAGTGACCTACTTTGCAGAGTCAATGGTTAAACAGGAACTCGGTGCTGTTGAGCATGGCCCAGGCGAGGTCTTCGGCGGCCTGTCGGCGGGTGGCTGCGTGGGCCTTCAGGTGGTTCACCGCAACGGTCGTTTCCGCAGGCGTCGGGAAGCGGGCGAAGAAGGTCAGGTACAGCTCCTCGGTCAGCTTCGTGTCGTCTGACAACTCCCGCACAAGGCGGGCGACGGTGCCTCCCTCGTGGGAGAGTTTCGCTTGCACGTCCGGCGAGTTGAGCAGGTTCAGCACCTGCGCAGCGCTTGGCTCCTTGGTCCGTTCGCACTCGCATGCGGTTGCCCGGACTGGTCGGCCGAAGAGCTTCAAGAAGTCGTGCCGGGCCTTGCTGTCCCAGAGTTGAATCGCCCGGGTCGCGGCCGGCGCTCCCTGGAACTTCTCCCCCACGCCGGCTGTCTGGCAAATCATGTCGAGCAGGATCTCGGCATCGGGCCGCTTGAACAAGGCCCGGGAGAAGTTCCGCTCGTCCTTCTCGTTGGTCGGGTTCGGGTGGCTTGCGGTCTGGTAGACCCGGGAGGCCGCGATCAGGGCGATCAGTTTCCGCAGATCGTACCCGTTGTCGATTGTATACTTCGCCAGGGCATCGAGCAGTTCCGGGTTACTCGGTGGGTTCGTGGCTCGCACGTCGTCCACCGGTTCGACCAGCCCAGCCCCGAGCATCCAGGCCCACACTCGATTCGCGAGATTGCGGGCGAAGTACGGGTTGTCCGGCCGGGTCATCCAGTCTGCTAGCCCTTCGCGGCGGTCGCCCCTGGGGTCTGCTGATGGCATCGCTGCGCCGAGAGCGTGGGCGAAGACGGGCTTTCCGGTCCGGGGATGACGGGTCTGCGGGTCGCCGGTCGCGGAGACGGACTCGGCGTCCTTCGCCCCCTTCGCTGCGACCGGGGTGAAGAACCCGACCATCCCGTAGTAGTCGGTCTGTGCCCAGCGGTCGTAGGGGTGGTGGTGGCACTCCGCGCAGCCGATCCGCACACCCAGAAACACCTGCGACAGGGTACTGGCCATCTCGCCCGGCTTCGTCACCACCTTGTAGAAGTTCGCCGGCCCGACCTCATCCAGCGGCCCCTCGGCAGTGATCAGTTCCCGGGCGAAGCGATCGAATGGCTTGTTCGCTGCGATCGAATCGCGGACCCACTTGTAATAGGTGTAGGCTCGCTCGTGGCCGAGGGGCTGGCGGTCGACCCGCAGCAGGTCGGTCCAGCGCATCGCCCAGAGGTCGGTGAATTCCGGGCGGGTGAGGAGCGATTCGACCAGCTTCGCCCGTTTGTCCTTGGCCGCGTCGGTGAGGAACGCGCGGGTCGCGGCCGGGGTTGGGAGTGTGCCTGTGAGGTCCAGGCACACCCGCCGGAGGAATTCGGGGTCGTCGCAGACCGGCGATGGGCTGACGTTGAGTTTGGCGAGCTTCCGATCGACCAGTTCATCGATCAGGTTGAACCGCGGCAGGCCGGGGCCGGTTACGACCGGGCCAGGCCGCGGGACGATCGCCCGGAATTGCCCGACCTCGCCGAGATACGCTGCCATCACCGCGGCCTCGCCGGGCACATCGTGGGCGGTCACCCGGCCATCGGCTGTCACGCTGGCGACCGTGTCGTTATTCGACTGGAACCGGGCGTGGCGTGTCACATCCTTTTCGGCCCCATCCGAGTATCGCGCGACGACACGAAGGGGGATCTCCGACATCACTCCCATCACTCGCTCGGCGGGTTCGATGCGGAGCGCCACGACCCGGGGGGCGTCGGGCGACCCCACCGGCGTTCCCGCAGCGATCCAGTCCCGAATCGTCCGGTAATCGTCCGACCCGTAGGGCAGTTTCGTCCCGCCACCGTGCGCGATCCGGCCGGAACCCTTGCGCAAGAGGAGACTTTCTTCGGGCTGAGACGGGAACACCCGCCGACCGCGGCCTTCCCGGGTGAGCGCGGTGATGTCGGCTTCCGGGTCGGAACCAAAGACGGAGAGCTTGAACCCGCCCTGCCCTTCGG
Source organism: Gemmataceae bacterium (assembly GCA_003136315.1). Classification (GTDB taxonomy): domain Bacteria; phylum Planctomycetota; class Planctomycetia; order Gemmatales; family Gemmataceae; genus Urbifossiella. The sequence continues at coordinate 26,691 of PLDW01000127.1, forward strand.
CTTTCCCGTGGCAGCCGGACGAGTTGCACCCGTATCGGCCGAGGATGGGGACGATATCGTTTTCAAAGTGGAAGTCGGCGGCCGAGGCGGTCGCAGGCGCAGCGAGCAGCAGGAGTGTGAGGCAGAACCGCGGGGTCACGGGCAGCCCTCGGGAACGGGCAGGCGGGTAGGGTCGGCTGGCTGGGGACTCGTCCCCAGAGGTCGGCAGGTTGCTCAGCTATTTGGGCTTAACCGGTCATGCTCCGATGGGTTCCAGGGCTTCCGCCCTGGGCTAAGAACGGCCGCCGCTCCGCGGCTTAAAGCCCTGATCTTTGCGGCCGTAGGCCGCTCGTTCTGAGCCCCGGATGGGGCCTTCGTTCTTAGCCCAGGGCGGAATCCCTGGGCACTCCCGCACCGATCGATGAGCCCCATCGGTTGCACCCTGATTATTTGTACCACGTCCGATCCCCCGACGGAACCAAATTCCCGGACAATTGCAGAGTCCGGAAGAAAGGGGCGGAACCGTCCAGGCTTGGAACTCTCATCGTTTCGGTGGGTTTTCATTGCATTCTCACATCAGGGGTAGTAGAACCGAAGCGCAACCCTTCTCTCGCTTTCCCGGATTGAAATCCATGATGCGCACCCGCTTCCTCGCTGCGGCCATGCTTCTGGCTGCTGTTCTGGGCACCACGCTGGCCAAGGCCCCCCCTGAAATCGCCCCACCACCACGTCCGGGCATCGATCTGACCGGATATCGGACCGTGAAGGAGGCGACCCGGGTCGACCCGAAGCAATTCAAGACCGAGGCTGTCCCCAGCACACCGGCCGCCGCCGGGTATCTGGGCATCCTCATCGAGGATCGGGCGGGCAGACCCGTGATCGATGCGGTCGAGCCGGAATCACCGGCAGACGCTGCCGGTCTCCTCCCCGGCGATGTCATCCGGGAAATCGACGCCGATTCGTTCCTCTCCGCCGCGTCCGCCCGGGATGCGCTTCGCGGCCATCTCGCCGGGGACAAGCTTCAGGTGACCGTTGAGCGGGAGGGCAAGACGGTCAGTGTCGCAGCCACTCTGAAGGCGACCACCCGACCGATGACCGCACCCGTCGGGCGGGCGGTGATGGGTGTGGCTCTGGGCGATCGCGGTCCGATGGGAGGGGTGAAGGTCGATGAAGTCACCGAGGGCGGCACGGCCGCAAAGGCCGGACTGAAGGTCAAGGACGTGATCGTGAAACTGGATGGGAAAGATGTCGAGGGGCCGGATGCGTTTCGTGGGGCAATGTCGGAGCGTCGGCCCGGCGACCGGGCCGACCTGCTGGTCGAGCGGGATGGGAAGCGAGTCGAAGTCCAGGTGGTGCTCGCGGCCGAGGACCTGCGGGGCGGCCGCGGTGGAGGCGGATGGGACGACCGCATCCCCTCCTCGTGGCGGAAGCCGGAGTATCGGCTCGCGATCCTCGGTATCGAGTACCCGGACGTGAAGCATAACGCGAAAATCGCCGACCGGGACTGGGAAGAATCGATGTTCAGCCTCGGCACTTACACCGGGAAATCGGCCACCGGAGAGACCGTCTACGGCAGCATGAACGACTACTACCGCGAACTGAGCTACGGGACGTTCAAGGTGAATGGAAAGTTCCTGGGCTGGGTGGAGGCGAAGAAGAAGCGGATGGAATACACGACCGGGAGCGGAACCGACACCCGCGAGAAGACCGCCCTGCTGAGCGAGGCCCTCGACCTGTACGTCGCCAAAAACGGAAAGGATTCGCTCAAGGATTACGATGGGATCTTTTTCCTGTACGCGGGCTCGCGGGTGCAGACGACTCGCGGAGGGCTGTACTGGCCGCATCGAGCGAACATCAATCACAACGGGAAGCGGTGGCCGTACTTCATCGTTCAGGAGGGCGGGACGCGGATGAACGACATTAGCGTGTTCTGCCACGAGTTCGGGCACATGCTCGGGCTCCCCGATCTCTATGCCCGGCCCGAACAGCCGGGGTCCGAGGGGGTGTGGCAGTGGTGTGCGATGTCCAACCAAATCGGTGGCGGCCGTCCTCAGCACTTCTGTGCCTGGAGCAAGGAACAGCTCGGGTGGATCAAGCCAGTCGTAGTGGATCCACGGGTGCGGCAGAAAGTGGTTCTCAGCCCGATCGAGACTGATCCAACCCAGTGTGTCAAGGTGATGGTCCGGCCGGATGGTAGCGAGTATTTCCTGCTGGAGAACCGGGCGAAGAAAGGGTGGGATACAGGGCTTCCCGGCGAGGGGCTCTTGATCTGGCGGGTGTTCACCGGGAGTCGTGGCGGGCAACCGGTCTACCTGGAGGAGTCGCACGGGGTCGAGGGAGCCCGAGGGCCGAGTTCGTTCCCCGCGTCGGTCCCGTTCCCGAGCAAGGCGAACACGGCCTTCACCCCGTACACCATCCCGAGCAGCAAGAGCCAGCTCGGCGGCGGGCTGCCGGTGTACATCACCAACATCCGCAAGCTTCCCGATGGCCGGATCACCTTCCATATCGGGTACGAGTATCAGTGACGGGAAACGTGGAAGCTTGTGGTAGAATGGAGATGTCACCCGGCCCCAACCCCGGGTGAGTTGTACTGACAGAAAGCCAGCCCCAAGACAGCCTGGGCCACCCTCGCCTGGGTGTTGATGAATTTGGATGTGTTCATCACCCATGAGTAGCGGCCATGCCCACCCCAGGACCGCGGGCAGGAGGGAGAGGTGTCGACCCGGATCCGGGGGCGACACTGCGGCGGCGTGTCCGCCAGATTTGCCGGCGTGTGGTTGTAGGAAAGGCGGGCCTCAATCGCTGGGAAGTGAAGTTCCAACAATCGCTGCGGGTGTTGTCGATTATCTTGTCGTCACTCGGCAGCGCTGGCCTAATCACGAACAAGATTACCGATCCTCTGCCGGGTGGAACCGGGTGGGCGTTTTGGGGATCGGTGAGCGTCCTCGGATTCGGGATCGTCCTCCAAATTGCGACCGCATTCCGGATCGAGCAAACCGCAAATGACGCCCGCGCAGCAGCTGAAGCGTGTGCGGTGTTCGAGACACAGTTAGGGATTCTGTTGGAAGAAGATAACCCGATCTCGGGGGTCGAGCGGTTGCGGACAGAGCTGAATTCCGTCATCCTGAAATACACCCGAGTGCTTCCATCGGCCACCTCCGCACTTCTGGCGGAGGCCGACACCTTGGCCGCAGGGCTGATCCGGGATAATGAAGACGGGTGGCGACTCCCGACCCCTCGCCGGCTCCGCCGCGGCCCGAGGCCCAAGCCCACGACCGGGGGAGACAGCCCTCCGGCGGCCAAGCCGCCGGAAATTGACGGAGGAACCTCGTGAGCCAAGCACAGACCGATCCGATCCCCTACACAAAGGCATTTCGAGAGAAAGTGCAAGGGCGACTCACAGCACGGTTCCGGGTGGATGCGGCTGGTGCACCGGAGTTTGAGGAGGATCCGGACGGGCTCCGACATTATACCATCGATGTTTACTTAGAATCTCCTTTGGCGGATGATATCGATGGTGTTGAATATTTGCTAATAGATAACACATCGGTAGACCCTCGCGGATATTCGGCAGACGCTGACAATAATTTTCACGAGGTAATTGAAACCTACGGGGACATTCCGGTCGAAGTCACGGCAGATATCGACAGCCGCGAGTACAAACAGCGGGCCTGGCTGTCGAACATGCTCGAAAACGGCCACTCCGGGGAAACGAACCCTGCCATCCTCGACGCCATCCGGCGGATCAAGGCGAACTAACCTCGGGAGCCGAGCGTGTCTTCGATTCCTCCTCTGCTCGCCCGCAGCCGACGGCACTTCTTCCACGAGTGCGGGGTCGGGCTCGGTTCCATAGCACTGGGTACGCTCCTGGCTCGCGATGCTACGGCCGCTCCGGACAAGCCGGTTCGACGCGACCCACTCGTGCCCAGACCGTCGCACTTTCCCGCCAAGGCCAAGGCCGTCATCTACCTGTTCATGGCCGGCGCGCCGAGCCAGTTGGAACTGTTCGAGCCCAAGCCCGAGCTGAACAAACTCAACGGCCAGAAAGTGCCCGACTCGTTCACCAAGGGGAAGCGGTTCGCCTTCATCAAGGGCGATGCCAAGATCCTTGGCAATACGCGGAAATTCGGCACCTACGGCCAGTGCGGGATGACGCTCAGCGAACTCCTCCCGCACCACCGCGACATCGTGGATGACGTGTGCTGGCTTCGGGGGATGAAGACGGACGTCTTCAACCACGGACCGGCGAAATGCTTCGTCAACACGGGCTCCCCGCAGTTCGGTCGGCCGAGTATGGGAGCGTGGGCGACTTACGGCCTCGGGAGCGAATCCGACAGCCTGCCCGGGTTCGTGGTGCTTCAGTCTGGCCCGCGCGGACCACGCGGGGGCGCAGCGCTCTACTCATCCGGGTTCCTCCCGAGCGTTTATCAGGGCGTGCCCTTCCTGAAAGGCACCAGCCCGATCCTCGATCTAGCCCCGCCACCCGGGATCGATGCCAAACGCCAGGGGGAGTTCACCGACGCGGTTCGCGATCTGAACCGACTCCGGCTCGATGTCACCGGCGACCCGGAAATCGCCACCCGGATCGCGGCCTACGAAATGGCGTACCGGATGCAGACGGCTGCACCGGAACTCATGGACCTCTCCAAGGAGACGAAAGACACCCTCGACCTGTATGGTGTGGCGGCCGGCAAACCGAGTTTCGCTGCGAACTGCCTTCTCGCTCGCCGACTGGTGGAACGCGGCGTGCGGTTCATCCAGCTTTACCATACTGACTGGGACCACCACGGAGGGGCTCTTGACCTCGGGAAGACCCTCGACCAGATTTGCAAGGAGGTCGACCAGCCGTGTGCAGCGCTGGTGAAAGACCTGAAGCGGCGGGGGCTACTCGACAGCACGTTGGTGATCTGGGGCGGCGAATTCGGTCGCACCCCAATGGGGGAGAGTCGCGAGACGATTGGCCGCGACCACCACATCGATGCGTATACGATGTGGCTGGCCGGTGGCGGGATGAAGCCCGGGCTGATCTACGGGAAATCGGACGAGATCGGGTACAACGTGGTCGAAAACCCGGTCCACGTCCACGATCTCCAGGCCACGATCTTGAACCAGCTCGGGCTCGACCACCTGAAGCTGACCTACCGGTTCCAGGGTCGGGATTACCGGCTCACCGATGTGCATGGCAATGTGATGAAAGACATTGTGACGTGACGATAATCGACCTGCGGCGTCTGCCTGACCGCTTGCTCACCCCACCGGCTGGTTGACACCGGCCGTCCGCCCGGAGTTCCGCCGATGCTCCGCATTCTGGGCAATCCATCCGCCGCCTGTGTCGGGATCACTCGCCGCGATCTCCTGCGGGTTGGGTCACTGGCTGCGCTCGCAGGTGTCGCAGGGAGCGGCTGGCCATCACTCGCGAGGACCGGTTCTCGCGCCGGGCCAGCCAAATCGGTGATCCTCCTCGACCTCTTTGGTGGGCCGAGTCACATCGATACGTTCGACCCCAAGCCGGACGCACCCGAGGGCATCCGCGGGGAGTTCAACACCATCCCGACTGTGCTGCCCGGCATCCGCATTTGCGAACACCTCCCCCTCCTCGCGCGACGGCTCGATAAACTCGCTGTCGTTCGTTCGGTCTCGCACCGGTACAACTCGCACAACCCCTACGGAGTCATGACCGGATTCGACGGCGGCCAGGACCAGACCGACTACCACGCCAAGCCGACCAACCACCCGAGCATTCCGTCGGTGTGCCAGTATTTCGGTGTCGGACAGGCGAGCGACCTGCCCGGGTACGTGATGCTCCCCGCTTTCCCCGGGTACAGCCAGGGATTGCGACGAGCCGGACCGTATGGCGGCTATCTTGGCGCTGCGTTCGACCCGATGTTCAGCACCTGCGAACCGGAATGGGGTCGCAAGCTGACGAATGCCGATTTCTACAACGAACGTCTCGTCCCGATGGGTGAGCCACGACTACCCCGGCTCGATGGTGGGCTCACCGCCGACGCCCTCAATCGTCGGCAGACATTGGTTGATCAGTTGGACGCGGCCGCGACCAGGTTCGAGAGCTCGGGCTCACTCAGTACGATGGGTGGAGCGCGTCGGCGGGCATTCGACCTGCTCCTTTCTCCGAAGGCCCGGGAGGCATTCGATCTGGCGAAGGAGTCGCCGCTGCTGCGTGACCGGTATGGTCGCGATCTGTTCGGGTCGAGCGTGCTACTCGCCCGGAGGTTGGTCGAGGCCGGGGTGACCTTCGTGACGGTTCACACCGAGGCCGCCCAGGCGAGCGGACACTGGGATACGCACAGCAACAACTTCAAGATGCTCCGGCACCTTCTCCTGCCGTTCCTCGACCGGGCTCTGAGTGCATTACTCGACGATCTCTCCGACCGTGGCCTGCTCGAATCCACCCTGGTGGTTGTCACGGGGGACATGGGCCGGACCCCGAAAGTGAACGGGTCGGCTGGCCGAGATCACTGGCCGCAGTGCGGATTCTGTCTGTTCGCGGGGGGTGGGACGCAGCCCGGAGTGGTTCACGGGACGACCGACAAGATCGCAGCATATCCAGTGGATCATCCCGTCTCCGCCGGTGACCTGGCCGCGACCGTCTACCACCTCGTTGGGGTCAACCCGGAGAGCACCGTCCCCGACCATACCGCCCGCCCGACGCCGATCTCGCATGGTGGTAAGCCGGTGATGGGCGTGTTGAAGTAATGGACAGAATGGCCCGCAGATGACACAGATCTGCGGGCCATTCTTACTTCATCGTCCGGCGGATGTAAGCCAGTGCCTTGAGCTTCAAATCGTCTGGCAGGGCCTCGATTTCCTTCTCGTCGAGCTTGCCGTCGCCGTTGGTGTCGTACTTTTGGTACTCGGCCTTGGCGCTCGGTGGGATGACCACCCCGCCCTTGGGGATCTTCACACCCGTCTGCGGGGCGGTCGTTACTGCACTGGAACGATCGACCACGTACTCCACATAGCCCAGGTGCATCTCGTCGTAGGTCTGCTGGCCCCAGTGGACGGCCTTCGTCGGGTCGGGATTGGCCGGGTTCCCCGAACTGTTGTCGAACCACCCCAGATAGTTCAGACGGCTCCCGGCTGGCAGGGCGACCGGCTCGGCGAATCGGTAGAGTAATTGCCAGTTGAAATCGTAGTGCGGCACATCCAGCAGAACTTTCGTCGACCCGTCCGGCAGTTTCACCTCGTATCGCGCGGCCTTCCCGCGCAAATGCATGTGTGGTGCGAAGGCGAGGAGTTTCACCCCTGCCGGGAGAGAGGGAATGCTCGCGTTGACCTGATAGTTATCCGCGCCGGGTGGGATCTCGAATCTCTCGTTTGCGATGCCGTGGACTTTGACCTCGTAACGGGGCTTCTCCTTCGCGAAGACAAACCCGACGCGGGTCTGGTCCGTGGTGGCTTTCCCGTTGGGGGTGTAGTGGATCTCGAACCGAAGGAGGGTTCCCTTGGGGAGTTTCTTGGCGTATCCCTCGGGGTAAATCAGGCTGCTGTTGCCAGGTACGTAGATGGCGAAGAACCCCTGGGGGTGCTCCCCATTCAGTGCCGCAGCGAGTTGCCCTCCCCTGGGAATCGCATGGACAAGGACATGGTGAACGACTTCCCGGGCGGTCGGCTGGACCTCCATTGCCTGCACCCAGCGATCTTCGTCGAAGGTCGTCTCGATCGTTGCCTTCTGGTAGGGCATGGTCCCCTGGGCCTTGACCGCGAATGGCTTGGGGATCTGGAAGATTGCGTCCGGCTTGCCGATCTTCCACCCACTCGCGTAACTCCGGGGGAGTGGGGCGTCGGCCGGGTCGCCTGCCTTCAGATCTCCGGAGAGCCACGCCAGAAGTGCAGCCTTGTCGTCTGCGGACAACGACTGGTCGTTGAGCCACGGGCTGTGCTCGCCCTTGGCTGGAGGGGTGGCGAACCAGGGCGGCATCGTCCCGGCATCGACGACCCGACGGAGCATCCCCTTCCGGGCGACGACCTGTTCGTAGGTGTCGAGCGCGAACGGGGCGACCCCCTCCTTGCGATGGCACTCCCCGCAGTTGGCCTGCACAATGCGTGAAATCCGACCGTGGTAGGTCACATCGACCGCGGCCGCTGGCTTCGCATCCAGTACGCAACCCGGTGCGGTCGTTGCTGATACCACCGGCGACTGGCCCGTGAGCAACTCGTTGAGCGCGGTGGTCAGGTAGTGAGTCCGGGGCGCATCCAGGGAGTATCCAAGCCCGTACTGGTCGTCGACCGCACCGCGATACACCACCGTCCGGGCCGCATCCAGCACGAACGCCTCGGTAGTCGATTTCGCCCCGAGCGCGGCGGTCAGTTTGCCGTCCCGGTCGTGAACGTATGGACCCTGCAACCCGTGATCGGCAATGGCCTTACGAATGTCGTCGGCCGTTTCCGAGGCGGTTGGGTTGACGAACAGGAACGCCACACCTTTCGGCCCCAACTCCTTTTCCAGCCGGGCCAGAGTCGGGGCGTATTTCTTGCAAAGTGGGCAGCCGGTATCGGTGAAGATGACCACGAGAGCCTTGCTCGTCCGAAAGTCTGACAGTTTCCCCGACTTTCCCGCTATGTCTGCAAACGCGACATCTGGAACGAGCCGACCGACCCCTGCCTCGGCGGGTTTGAGGGCTTTCGGCCCGTTCTTGACCGGATCGGGTTTCGGGGGTTGTGGTTGCGTTGGGAGGGGCGAGCCATCGCGGAACGGGTTCCGCCTCGGCTCGTCGGCAGAGATCGCGGTCGCAAGTGCAGCGGTCAGAGCAAAGGCGATCAGGCGCATGGGTGGCCCCGGCGGTGACGAGGGTCAGGCAAGGAGGGATACCCGGATAGTGGGAGAGGTGTTTCAGGCTCCCCAGGGCGTTGCCCTGGGCTGAGAAATCTCAACCTTTCAGGCTGAAGACCCATCAATGGAGAGGCCGTGGTCTGACCCTCTTCACCCTGAAAAACAAATCACGCTCCCGGAAAACTTGCCACACTCTCTCAGACAGGCGGAAGGAATGTCGCATGCCGCTCGACTGGGCGCTCCCCGATCAGCAACACCCGCCGCTACCTCATCCAGTCTTCTTCGACCCCTCATGGCTGGTGGATAGACTATCCATCCAGTAACCAAAGGCTATGCTGCTCAGTGCGTCCACTGAATCATCTGTGCAGCACACATTTCGCGATCCCGTAGGGATGAGTTATGGCCGCGCGCTGGATCAAGCGGACGGGTGCGGTGCTATGCGTTGCGGCGGTTGTTGCCGTGGCGGTTGTCCGCAACACGCCAGTGGGAGCCGGGCCGCGACCCGATCTGAAGCCGATTGCACACTGGGTCTTCGATCCCGAAGGAGTCGTCGGGGGGAAGGTCGTTGTTGACCGGTGCGGCAGGTGGAATGCGACCCTCCTTGGCTCGCCGACACTGGTCGAGAGCGAACCCACACCGCGGTTAGAACTTGCCCACCCGGACGATGGGGTTCTCGTTCGTGCCAAGGTCAAGCCGGATGCGGCGTTCCTGCCGCGAGAGGCGGTCTCGGTCGTCGCCTGGGTGCGGATCGATGAGACGACCGAGTGGGGCGGCATCCTCGGCTGTTTCCAGGACAACGGGCCGAAGGAGGCCGGGTTCATCCTTGGCTATAACAAGACGGGCTTCACCTTCGGACTCGCTGCGAAGAGCAGCGCGACCGGGTCGGACGGGGTTGGAACGATCACCTACCTCACCGGGAAAACCGAGGCACGCAAGGGAGTTTGGTATCACGTCGTGGGCGTGTATGACGGTAAGCAGATGCGGCTGTACGTGAACGGGCAACTCGACGGCACAAGCGATGCCCAGTCCGGGCCGATCCTCTACGCTCCTTCCGCACCGATGGTGATTGGCCGCTATCGGGACGATGACGAAGACTTCCCGCTCTTCGGTGCGATTCGGGAAGTGATGCTCTGCGATCACGCTGTCTCCACCGAGCAGATCGCTGCCCATTTCGAGGCCGACCGAGTTCTCGCCGAGGCCGGTCAAGACCCGCCTGCTGGCCCGCAGTTTGTGGTCGAGCCGTATCTTCAGTACGCCACCCGGACAAACATGACCGTGAAGTGGGAAACGAATGACCCCTGTACCGCCGCGGTGGAGTATGGCACGACCTTCCCGCCCAGGCAGGCCACGAAGGCCGAGAAGCTGGACACGATGGGCGAGGTCGTACTCTCCGGACTGGAACCGAACACCAAGTACTTCTACCGGGTTGTCTGCACCGACGCCGAGGGCCATCAGCTCCAGGGCAAGCCGCTCACATTCATGACTGCGGTCGGCCCCACGGACGCCTTCAGTTTCACCGTGATTGGTGACACTCAGCGGAACCCGACGGTCACGGGGAAGGTTGCCAAACTGATGTGGGAACGCCGGCCGAACTTCGTGATCCACTGCGGGGATGTGGTGGACGATGGGGCGGCCAAGTGGCAGTGGACGGGCGACCTCTTCAAGCCGTGCAACGAGTTGTTCAGTCGGGTGCCGGTGTACCCGTGCATCGGGAACCACGAGAAGAACCACGCCCATTATTACAAGTACTTCGCTCTCCCGGCCCCCGAATACTATTACTCGTTCCGGTATGGGAACGCTGAGTTCTTCTCGCTTGATACGAATACGATCCGGACTGCTTCGCTCAAGCCAGGCGGGGAACAGTACCAGTGGCTCGCCAAGGCTTTGGCGGCATCCGACGCGAAATGGAAGTTCTGCTACCACCACCACCCGGCCTACTCGTCGGATGCAGATGACTACGGAGATACAGCAAAGGGGCCGACGACCGCCGGTGACATCCGGGTTCGGCCGCTTCTGGAATTGTACGAGAAGTACAAGGTCGATGTGGTGTTCAACGGGCACATTCACCTGTACGAGCGGACATGGCCGATCAAGGGCGGGAAAGTGGACCAGAAGGAAGGGGTGGTCCACATCACCAGTGGTGGCGGTGGCGGAAAGCTGGAAGACATTGGCCCAACCCCGACATTTTTCAAGCAGGAGGGGCGGGTCGACTTCCACTACTGTTACCTCACGATCCACCAGGGCACACTCAACTTCAAGGCGTTTGATCAGGAGGGGCGGCTCTTCGACCAGCTCACCTTGCGGAAGGAGTAGCACAGAACGGAACTCGGAACGCGGATCTCGGAACGCGGAACGCGAATAGCCGGAAGGAGCCCGACCCCTCCGGGGTCGAGGTTCGGCGAGGACATTTCAGACTTATCGCTATTCGTAGCTCAGCGCCCGGATCGGGTCGACCTGGGCGGCCCGACGGGCGGGGTAATAGGCTGCGGCGGTTGTCACACCGACAGCGAACGAGACTGCCGCTACCCAGAGCCACCCCGGGAACAGGAAGATCGTGTCCGAGAGCAGTTTCTCGCCGTGGATCTGTTGCTCGATCATCTCACAGACATACCCGTCGGATAGAATCATCAATCCGCGGGCCAGCGCCAGCCCAAAGCCGCTCCCGAGCAACCCGATCACCGCTCCTTCAGTCAAGAAGATCCCCAACACTTGTCCCCGGGTCGCCCCCACGGCCTTGAGAATCCCGATCTCCCGGGTTCGCTCGATCACGCTTGTGACGAGGGTGTTGGTGATGCCGATCCCGGCCACGAACAGAGCGATCAGTGCGAACAGGTTCAACCCGGCCGCGATGAGCGTGACCTCCTTTTTGGCACCATTGAACCACTTCAGGGCGGAAAACGTTTCGTACCCCATCCCCTCCACCGCAGCCACCGCCCCCGGCAGGTCGCCGCCGGGTCGAACCCACACCTCGGCCGCTCCGAACCCGGACTCCTTGGCCCAAGGGAGCTGACCGAAGAGCGCCTCCCCGGTTGCGGGTGGAAGGAAAACGTCTGCCTGGCGGAGTTCCCAGGCGGTGAACGGGTCGGCTTTCTTTCGCTCCTCCCGTGTCACCAGTTTCACCACACCCGCGATTCGGTACTCGCCGCTGGCCAGTTTGCTCGTCTCGGTTCGTTTCTCGTCCGCGACCGGCTTTTGGTCGAGCAACCCCTTCAGAGCGGCCCGGTCGGCAGGAGTGAGGTCGAGCGAATCGATCGCCTTCGGGAGGGCCGAAGCCAGTTTCCCCAGCGCGATCGCCTGCCCGCGGGAGAACTGTTCATCCGGGAGGCGGCCGGTGAGAGCCCGGGCGAGAGCCATCGGCTGGGCGTTCCGGACGCCGCCACCAACATCGAGTTGCACTCGGCCCCCGATCGCGGCCTCCAGTGCCTCATCGTCCCGGACTCCGAGTTCGTACAGGGTGAACTCGGAGAGCACGACCTCGGCTGCGTCGTCCGATTCCGGTAGGCGGCCAGCGATGACCCGATCACGAAGCCCGTTGAGTCGACCGGCGGCAGTGAAGCCCGGGGCCGACCGCTCTCCCAGCCAGACCCGCCCCGTATCGGTGCGATATGTCCGGATCTCGACCACGTCTGGAATCGCAGCGATCGCGGCCAACTTTTCCGGAGTAAGAATGACCGGCGATTTCCGCGGCCCGTTGGCGAGATACCTCTGGATGAGAGCGTCGCGGATGCGTCCCTGCCGCTCCGCGGACATGGTCCCGTGAACCTCGATCCTTGTGGGTGGAATGTCGTCGGGGTTGAGGACCGGCTCTCCGACCCGGACCTGGAATCGCCAGAAGTCGTCCTTCCCCTTGAACTCCCGTTCGATGAACGCCCGCAGCCCGAGTCCGAGGGCGAGGCTGAACGCCAGCGCAGCCGTCCCGATCGTCACCCCCACGAGAGTGAGGGTGGAGCGGATTTTCTGCCGCCACAGGCCGCCGACAGCGAACCGGATCAACTCTCGGACACGCATGGGTGGGAGTTCCGGGGTTGGAGATCGGGGATCGCAACGCATCTGCGGGATTGGGTCAGACTCGCCGGCTTCCTGCTCCCGATCACGAGCCCGGGGTGACGGATTTCTTCCCGATCCCCCACGAGGCGTCCTGGCGGGCGGCTGGTAGAATGCCCACCAGTTGAACCTGTCGTGGTGACACCGATGCCGGAACCGACGCCGCTCTCTCGCCGCCCCTCTGTGATTGTCGTCGTCATCTTACCGGCGATGGCCTATGCGTATGGCCTCATACGGAGTTCGGCACCCAATACTCCGGAGACTTCGCTGATCCATATCTGGGCAGCCGCCGGTCTGGGCGGGATGCTGACCAGGTTGTTCTACTGGCATCGTTTCCGGGGGCTCGGGTTCGTCCCGGGTGCCCTTACTCTGTCGGCCATCGCTGGGTGGTGCGCAGTGGCGGAGAGATGGGAGCCGCTGACGATCGGGGTACCATCGTTTCTACTCATGCTCGCCTCCATCCGCGCGGGCCTCTACCTCGTCCAGTTCCACCGTCATCCGGGGTTGCTGGTGGGGGTGCTCCTCGTCTCAACTGCAGGGCTCATCCTTGGGATCGGGCTCGACCGGCTCTTTTCTCCAGGGGGTGAGAAAGGTGAGCCTCCTCCATCCGAGCCGTGGCTGTTCGCGATCTTGACCACGGGACTGGCCTTTGCTGCCTGGGCGTGGCTGTTTCGCCCGACGTTCGAACTGGCTGTGGAGCCCATCCTCTGGATGATGTATCGGATTCGCTCGATTGGCCCTGGCCGGGGGGAAATGTCCCCCGTTGGTCCGTGTCTAGTGATCGCCAACCACGCTTGTTGGCTCGATCCGATGTTTCTGGCGAAAGTGTTGCCCCGCCCAGTCACTCCGATGATGACCGACCGATTCTACGACTTGCCGGTGTTGCGATGGTTGATGAAGCGCGTCTTTCACACGATCCGGGTGCCAGATAAGACGTACAAGACCGATGCCCCCGAAATCCAGGAGGCCATTGCTGCGCTGGATAGGGGGGAGTGCGTGTTGATTTTCCCCGAGGGTGCCCTCCGACGGACTGAGGAGAAGCCGCTGAAGCGGTTCGGCCGGGGGGTGTGGCAGATTCTCGTGGCCCGCCCCAACACGCCCGTGTTCGCCTGTTGGATCGAGGGCGGGTGGGGGAGTTACACCTCGTTCTTCAACGGGAAGCCGACCCAGAACAAACGGCCGGATATCCGACGCCGACTCGGCGTGGGGGTAGCCGCTCCGATCACGATGCCCGCAACGACCCTGGAAAACCACCTCCGAACCCGTATCGCCCTGATGAATCGCGTTGCCGATGTCCGCAAATTGCTCGGCCTGTCCGAACTCCCCGCCTACGAACTGCCGGAGAAAACCGGGGAGGAAGAGGAGTAAGAAAGTGACTGGGTCCAAACCCAAAACACGCACATTCAAGAGGTGGTTCGGGGCTCGCCCTGGGATTGTGGCTGGGAATTGCCCCGTTGGGTCGATCAACCGGGTGCCCAGGCGGGATCGGAGGACGGGGCCACCTCGGCGGGGACGTCCTGCCCCGCCCTGACCCAGAGGACCGACTCCAGCGCTTCAAACAGCACATCGGGAGTCAAGGTTCCGGCATCCCACGCACGGATCGACCGACACACGGCCCGGAGTACCTCCACCGAGGGGTAGTCTCGGGCGAGGAGTTCGGCGGTCGAGGTCACGCCCGTCAGCCAGAACAAGATGCACCCCTGAACCCGGCCGCCCGTCACCCGGTGGTAGCAGTGCGGGATCACGTCGCCATCGTAAAGTCGGTTGCGGAGTAACTGAAGCCGGTCGGTCTCGGCCAATTCCAATAGGGCACGCACATCCGTGAGCGGGTCCGCTGCGTCCGCCGCGAGAAGACGGTCGATCTCCTCCTTCCCATCCGCCCCCCGCTCGAAAGCGTTCAGGAGGCTTCGGTTCAGTTCGGTCATGATGTGACCTCCTCGCAAGAATGGAGTGGTCGTGGCGGCCCGGTCGACTTGAGGGACCGGGGGTCACTGGAAGTGGGGTTGGGGACAGGTCGGCCGATTCGGCGTGAGAGGTGGGGCGGTCGGTCCGATCAAGAACCCCTTGTGGGGGAACCCCTTCAGCTTTCAAACACAATTCTATCCTCTCCAAGACTCGCAGACAACGCGAGTCGAGAAAACCGTCTGGGCCGGACCCAATAACTTGGCCTCCAGTACCTGATGTATCTAAAGCGTCTTCTCACCATACCGTCGCGTCAGGCAATGCTCGTAATGCTTGACTTGAAAACCAGGTTACTGGAGCCAGTGATGGCAATGACAAATCGCCCCTGCAACCGAGCCTGGTCCCATGTCTTCATCCGGATCAAACGGTTCATCGCCTTCTTCCGGTGTACCCTCACGCTTGGTCGCCGATCCCACCCAGCAAATGCTCCAGCGTCTTGTTCACCAGGCGGGTGGTTTGCACGGCGTCGTCCAGACGGTTGAGATTGACCAAGATACCATTGAATTAAACGTTTAAAATTAATTAATTGTGCGCCGTGGAAAGGCGGCGTCTTCCAGTGGGTGTGAATCCCACCCGGCAAACTTGATCGTTCCAGCCGGAAGCTATCGAAGCGACGGTGGAGGGAGGTAACAAAGCCGTCGGAGCCTTCGAGACAAATGTACCGTAAGGGGTGCAGCGAGTCGACAGGCCGCAACGCGAGTGAATGCTGAGCAGGCCTCGAAAGGTTTAATGTGGGAGCCGACCCGCCAGTTAATCGGGG
>PLDW01000457.1 GCA_003136315.1 Gemmataceae bacterium
CATGAAGCCTGTAGAGACCAATGGGAAGGCAGGGGTGTCGTCGGAGATCCACGTCTACGCGAAGGCACCGCACGGGTTTGGATATCGACCGACCAAAATCACCCGCCCCGCGGACACATGGCCACAGCGGTTCGAGGAGTTCCTCGGCATACAGGGGATGCTCAAGAAAGAATGATGTCGAAACGTCACTCGACCGAGATCAGACTATCAATCAGAGGAAATGGCCCGCAGAGAACGTCCTATACAGGAACCCGCAGAGGCTGTCTCATCCCAGGAGCCATCATCGGTATAACGGGAGGGCGAGGCTCCTGCCGAGCGTAAAGTGATGCTCGGCAGGAGCCTCGCCCTCCCATTTGCATGTCTGACCGTCTTTTCCGTAGATGCGACAGCCTCTGCGGGTTCCAGTTTGAGAATGGCTCCCACGGGTGTGACCCGCTGGGGGTAGTCGGTCACCTTTGCCGGGATGGCCTTTGACCCCCCGCATAGCTGGTGTTAGAGTTCAGGTGATGGGTCTGCCAGGCGACGGTCGCCGGTGACATCACGTGGGGTGGATGCGGGAGTCCTGATGCGCCGATTTGTGCTTGGGTTTAGGACTATCGGACAGAACCCCTTCCTTCGGAGAGAGAAGGCAGTCAACCGGCCCTCTGGCTCCCCCTGCCTTTCCAGGGAAGGGGGTTGGGGGGTTAGCTTCTGGACACTGGTCGTTGTCCTCGCTCTCGGGATTGCAGGTTCGACTGCCCGGGGCGCGGTGGTCGTTCTCACCAACTTTACCCCCACCGACCTCACCGTCACCATCACCGAGCCCGAACGCAAGCCCCAGACTGTCACGCTCTTACCTGCGCAGGTCGCCCCGGTCACCGTAACCGGCCCGGCCGATATCACCTTCCCCACCAAGCCCGGCCCCACTACGACCTACCATCTGGATGTCTATCACGGATATGTCTTCCTCCCGGACCCGAAGACCGGGCTTCGCCTCGAAGGGATCGAACTCCCTGGCACGCCTCCGTTTGGGGATTCCCGCCCGGAAGCCAAGGCACCTCCTTCGGGACCGATCAAGATTCCGGTCACACTCCTGGTGGATGATGCCGACCCTCGCGCCGATGCGCTCTGGCAAGCGACCCTCCGGCAGCGGTTCGATGCCGCGGCGGCCGTGGTCGAAGCGCATTCCGGGGTGAAGTTCGAATTCAACGGATTCGCCACCTGGCAGTCGGACCCCAGGCTCCGGGACGTGGAGGGATTGCTCGCTGACTTTGAAGTGAAAGTGAAGCCGAAGCGCGGCGAGTTGGTGATCGGGTACACCAGCCGGAGGGTGGATGAAAAGCCGAAGGAACCGGCTCCGTTCGGCGCGTGCCGGGGGTTTCCACCCTCGCATATCCTTCTGCGCGAATTGAGACCACGGGCCGACCCCGAGCGGATCGAGGTGCTGATCCACCACATGGGGCTGGCACTCGGAGCCACTCTCACATCAGATCAGGGGTCGGTGATGCGTGAGAAAGTGGCGGACGGGCTCGCTCTCATTCCGCAGTATCGGTATCGGTTCGATCCACTCAATGTTCTGGCGATGAGCATCTGGGCCGACGAACTTCGCCGCGGTCCGGTCGCCTCAGTGGCCGACATCAGCCCGACCAACCGAATCCGGCTCTCACGAGTCTACAAGGCCCTTTTGAAAGCTCATCCCGGGGATTCCTTCGCCCTCACCTACCTGAACGAGTTCGACCGCGATCAGGCCAGAGCCCCCGAGCCGAACAAGGAGCAGGGCAAGCCTGCCCCAAAGGATGTTGGCCCTGTCCCGCGGAAGGATCAGCCGCGCAACGGTTCGCCACGGGACGATGTGGCGCGGGCGGTGGTCAGGGCGGTCACGGCCCGGGCGCGGGTGAATGTCGGGCCAGACGCGCTGGCCGGCGATGACCTGACTGCCGCCTACATCCGCGCTGCGGCCGACGCGGCACTACGGGTGGAGGGAGTTCCAGCGGAATCGCCCGACCGTGTGGCAGGATTCCTCGTCGGGATCGCTGTCGCTCTGGATGACACCGACTCTCTGCGAAATGATGTGCTTACCGAGCCCGCGACGACCACGGTGGAGTCTGCCACCGACCGGGAGATCCGGCTCTCGGTTCTCGGGAACCCGACGATCCGGGGCCGCCGCGACTTCTGCCGACGATTCGTGCTGGGTTGCGGGGTGGGCGAACTCCTTCCGCCCGCGCGGGCGGAGGACGTGGCGATCAATCGATCTCTTTCGGTGGCAGCGACCCAAAAGCCGGCGGGGGTGAGTCTTGCGGCTCTGGCAGCGGAATACGGGGGGATCGCATTCGCACGGGCGATGCGGGAGGATCTCGACTCGCTTCGCCGCTACGCCGACAAGGTAACCCCAGCGGCCTACCTTCCCCCAACGGGCGGATTACGGGATGGGCTCCCGTTCGATCGCTTTGAGGAAGAGTATGGGGACGCTGAGGATACGCGATTCCAGGCTGTGCTCAAGGAGATCCGCACCCGCGTGAAGGTGATCGGGGGACGCGGACCATGATCGGGAAAGCTCAGTAGCTCGTAACCAGGAGCTAACACCCAGCAAGTGGATGAATACTCTCGCGGGAGGCGAACGCTGAAAGGGAGGCAAGCGACTTCCAGGGAGAGGAAGCCAGAGTTCTCGTGTTGGCCATGTTGCTTCGTTGCCGGTGCGAGATTCCACTCTCCCTGGCAGATTTGGGAAGCCGGCTTCCCACATTTGAGAAACCGAGTGCGCAACACACCCACCTGTAGCGGTTTCGGCCACCGTTTTGGCGTGCATTTTGGAGGTGGTGGCGAGGCCAGATGGGGAAAAACCAATTCCCTTGGCCAGCGACGACCAAGGGAATTGGTAAAGATTTTCGATCTGAGATAAGGGCGTAAAAGGCGGGATACCGCCGCAGATCGTCGCCCATTCGACCCACAAACTGATACCCCGCCATATCTTTATCTAGCAGCCCGCGTGCCAAAGACACACCAGACCCCGTAAGAGCCGGCGACTGCGCGATGTGGGATGACTACTCAGGGCGATAACGTCGACGCGACCACCAAGGTCCGACCGACCCCGGAGGGGTCAAAGACGATAGGATTGGTAGTCAACTACCGCCTGCTGAAGAAGGCGGCTTGCAGGTGGCAGCTTTCGCTCCCTCGCATTGAGTCTCGCGACTTGTTGGTGCGGTTGACACCCCTTGCCAGGGGAACCACGGGTGTTTTGCCCGAGGGGCGGCCGGTGACAGAAGGGATGGCATAGGCGCGGGTCGCTGCCGCTGGGGATTGCTCCCCACCTGCCGACTGTCACAAGGTAACGATTCCGGATCGACTCTAACTCACTTTTAACGGTGAGTCAGCCAAAGGTCAAAGCCATGATGTCGGAGAATCGTTACCGAAACGTGAAGTGTAGTCTAACTGAGAACGTCTCAGGAAGCAATGTCCTTTGTCACGATAGCCCAAAGGCCGGCAATTCCCCCGCTGCCTGAAAGGAGCGGTCCCCTTGCCGGGAATTTATGGACAGCACCTGCCAATCGTCAGCGGGATTACCGAGGCCGCGTGCAAGACGATCTTCTCCCAGCGGCTGAAGCTATCCGAGATGTGCTGGAGTAAGGCCGGGGCACAGATCATCCTGGATCTGCGGGTCGTGCTCCTCAGCGGGATCTGGGATGACGTGTATCGTGATGTGCTAAAAACCTACACATATCGAAATGTACGAACTCCCGAGCGGGATGCCGATGTCCCGATGCAAAACGCCGCGTAAACGGCGCAGCAGTGAGACCACACCCCTCCCGACACCTCATCATACACACTGCCTGGTTTCCCCGTGCAAGCCCAGGTATTTTCCCCTGTTACAACTTGCTACATTTTCTGATTTTCTACGTCTTGTCAAGAACTGCCTGACCGTTTATTCTGCCTAACACTCTCTTTCGCCTGCCCGGCATGATACAACTCAAGAACTGCTGGGTGTGCCGAACTCGGTCTTTTTCAGAGCCTCAATAGTATTTGCGTAACCGTCATGATATGTGCTATGGTCGCGATCGCAACGATCGTTGCGATTCTCATCTTCTCATGTGTGGTCGATTCGTTCCAGTGCTCTCGCATTTATCCCGAGGTGATCCATGTCCACGAACAGCCTGATCCGTCGACTGATCACTCGCCCATTCCGCAGTCAGAGAACCCTCCCGATCCGCAAGCCTCGCGAAGTGGGGCGTCGGATCGAGGAGTTGGAAGACCGGAGCACCCCGACGGCCGGGCTGAGTCCGGCGGATCAGCAAGTCGCCGCCGCTTACGGGCAGTTGCCGCTGAGCTTCAAGCCCAACCAGGGACAGACTGCCGCCCAGGTCCAGTATCTGTCACAAGGCAGCGGCTATACCCTCTTTCTGACCTCCACCGGCTCTGTCCTCAGTCTGCAACAGCCGGTCGCCGCGACTGATCCTGCATCTCTATCGACAGTAACGACGACCAGTACGGGTGTGGCTTTGGCCATGAACCTGGTGGGATCCAACCCGCTGGCCACTGCTGTCGGGCAGGACCAGTTGCCGGGCACCAGTAACTATCTCATCGGCAACAACCCGAGCCAGTGGCACACCGACATTGCCAGCTACGGCAAGGTTGCCTACCAGGACGTCTATCCCGGTATCAATCTCGTCTACTACGGCAATCAGCAGCAACTTGAGTACGATTTCGATGTGGCCCCAGGCGCGGACCCCAGCCAGATCCGCTGGAGCATCCAGGGTGCCGACAGCCTCTCGCTTGATGCCCAGGGCAATCTGGTGCTGCACACCAACGGTGGCGATGTGTTAGAACACGCGCCGGTCATGTACCAGACGATCAACGGCACGCAGGTTCCGGTGGCTGGGCAGTTCGTGTTGACTGCCAAAAATCAGGTCGGCTTCCAGGTCGGGGCTCACAACACGGGCCTTCCTCTCACCATCGACCCGGTCCTCTCGTACAGCACCTACCTCGGTGGAAGCAACAACGATTACGCGGACGCCATCGCGATAGACTCCTCGGGTAACGCCTATGTCGCGGGGACCACGGACTCGAC
>PLDW01000149.1 GCA_003136315.1 Gemmataceae bacterium
AGCGCAAGTAGGGCACCACCGATCGTTCGCCCGTTCGGAAATGTCACCCGACCTGTCACGGTCACCCAATCCATCCGTGGGACTGGCGCGGCCGAAATCGCAGTTGGCAACACGACCGGCGCGAACTCCTGACCTGGCGTTGCGATTCCAGAAGGTGGCGGAGATGGTTCGCCCACCGACTCACCTGGCCAGGCCAGCCCGATGGCCAATCCGCCAAGGAGAAGCACACTGATCGCTGTGGCGAGTTTGGCCCCGATCCCCGTTGTGAGCCCAGCTGCGACCAGACTGGTCACCAGCGGGGTGGTAGGGGCGCTTCCAGTGACTGTGTGAGCAATCCGGTCGGCGAGCGAGCGGGGAATGGCAGATGCGGTCGAGGGGGCAATCAGGCCAGCGAAGAGTCCGGCCGAGAGGGTCGCATTGCGGCGACTGAGTCGGGCGCGGAGAAGTTCCTTCCCGCGCTCCAGGCGGCGGCGAAGTGTGCTGAGGCTCCAACCAAGTTCCCGGGCCGCCTCGTCCTGGGTCTGTTCCCGGAGGAAGCACGCAATCAGGGGGTCGCGGTACTCGTCCGGGATCGCTGCGAGTTCCTCGTCCAGAACCCGCAGCAGGTCGTCCCAGTCCGCCCGGGGAGGTGCGGCCTGGCTCGAGGTGTTCGGGCGCACCTTTCGTGTGCGTTTTTCCCGCCGCAGTTCGTGTCGCCGGGCAGCCGATCCGACCCGCCGGGCCACCCCGAAAAGCCACCCACCGATGGAGGTCGCCGCTGAAGCTGCGCCCGGGTTTCGTGCCAGCACTAGAAACACGGCCTGAAACGCATCTTCTGCCAGATGGGCGTCGCGTACGGCTCGTCGGCACACCCCGAGGACCATCGGCCCGTATCGCTTCACGATCGCTGCGAACGCGGCCTCGTCCTTGTGGTCGGCGAAGCGGGCGAGCAACCCGCGGTCGTCGGTCAGGAGGTCGGGGAGTCGGGCAGACAAAAGAACGCGGGCAGACATGGGATGCCTCCGCGGTGAAGCGGTCAACACCCTATCATGTCCGCCCGCCGAGCCAAGTGGTCAGAAATCCGGGACAAAATCACTTAGTGTTTAGTGTTTTGTGTTTTGTGTTTCGTGTTTAGTTAGCCCGGGGGGTGACCCAGCTTTCCCCAGTTGCCAGGTCCGAAACACTAAACACGAAACACTAAACACGAAACACGAAACACTAAACACCAAACACTGAACACCAAACACTAATTGCGGCGGAACAGCCGCCCGCCCAACCGTCCGCGGGTGTTCCCGCTCGAATACGTGGTGGCGTTCATTCCGTACCCGTTACCCAGCTCGGTGCCGGAGACCGGGGTGTAGTAGCTCGTCGTGCTTGCCGGTGTCACATACCCTCCGTTGACAACCCCACCGGCGGGCATCACGGTCCCGTCGCTGGCAGTACCAGAGGCCGGTACAACTGTCCCGGCAGGCGGATTGGCCGCCAGGGGCATCGGCATGAGGCTCGGGACACCGCCGACCGCGACACCCATCGGACCACCCGCGTAGGCATAACCCCCGCAGGTGGAGCATCCCGGGTTCGCAGCATAGCCTCTCACGTGTCCGCCGGAATAACCACCACCACAGCTTCCGCAACCGCTGGAGTACCCGCCTCCACAGTGCTTGCCCTTGCGGCCGATCGCCTGGGCGTCCGGGCTGGAGACCACCACCCCGGCGAGTGCCAAGAGACCCGCCAGCATCCACATACGTACGCTCATGATGTACCTTCCTAGTTGCGTCGTTCGCCCTGGTGTCAATATTTACCACGGTCCGGGGGGCGATGACCGTCCCCGGCTGACCCACCAGACAAAAAAAGCCAGCGCGGCCCCCCCGCTCCTGCAACCTCCGTGCCCCGGCGCGATGGTTCCGTTTCGGCTTTCAGGGGCGATCAGAGGATGTCGTGCAAGAGTCGGGAGTTCCGTCTACTCGGTGGTCCTAGATCCTCGAAATTTCTCGACATTCATCCCCAGTCGGCTGTCAAACAGGCAACAATCACCACCCAAAATGGCAGTTTGCCATCATCAGAGTTGCGCCTTGGGATACGCAATTGAGAATCACAGTTCTCAATTTTGGCGGTAAATGGGAACCGCGATTCTCAATCAGGATCCCAAGAGGGTCTTCCGCCACAGGGGGACGGATACGTCACGAGAGAAAGCCGAGGCGGAGGGCGACAAGGATCGTTGCCCCGAAGAGGATGCGGTACACGATGAACACCGCCGTGGAGTACCGCCGGAGGAAATGCATCAGCCAGGCGATCGACAGGTAGCCAACCACTGCCGACACCATCGTGCCGACGATCAGAGCCGTGACCTCGTCGCCAGAGGCGAACAGACTTGTGGCTGCCCCGGGCTCTGGGTGCTTGAGTTTGTGGTATTCACCGTAAAGTGATTTCAACCCGGCCCCGAGGATGACCGGGATGGACAGGAGGAACGAGAACCGCGCAGCGATCGGCCTGTCGAGCCCTGCAAACAACCCCGCGGTAATCGTTGTCCCCGATCGCGATCCGCCCGGCATCAGAGCGCAGGCCTGCCAGAGCCCCACCCAGAGCGCATCCGCCCAGCCGATCTCGTTTTCTGTGCGGGGCGAGCGGGTCCGAGCCCGACGGTGAGCCCACCACTCGGCCAGTGCCAGCAGGAGCGCGAAGACGATCGCCACCACCCCGATGGACGGGAGGTTGAAGAAGTTCTTCTTCAGTTCCCCCTCGAACAAGAACCCGACCACGACCGCCGGGACTGTTCCCAGGATGATCAACCACGCCATCCGCCCATCCGGGTTCGATCCGATGCGGACCGCACGCACATCGGCAAGGAACCCGCGGATCAGCCGGGCGATGTCGAGCCGGTAGTAGACGAACACTGCGAAGAGGGTGC
Source organism: Gemmataceae bacterium (assembly GCA_003136315.1). GTDB lineage: Bacteria > Planctomycetota > Planctomycetia > Gemmatales > Gemmataceae > Urbifossiella. Next base: position 2,888 of record PLDW01000149.1, read on the forward strand.
CGAGCTGGATGACGACCGTGAACGCATTATCCTTGTGCTCATGACCGAGGAGCTGGCGGGCAACCAGCAGATGGGCTGTGCTGCTGATCGGGAGAAACTCGGTCAGGCCCTGGATCAAACCGAGAAGCACCGCGTCCCAAATCGACATGCTGCATTCACCTTGAGAAATCGTCCGGTTCTCGCACCACGCCTACGGAACTCACAAGTGAGCGGTGAGTGGAAATCTCCCCAGTTCCCAGGGTTTCGCCGGAAGCCCGGCTCCACCCTGGGCTATTTTCCGCCGACCCTTCGGGGCGAAAACGCAGACCAACTGCTGCCCATGATAGTGGTCGATTTCCTTCTGACTGTCGGCTGACGCATTTTTCAGCACACTCCCCAAGCAGGAAAACCGTTCCGTCTGTTTTGCGTGTGCGATCTCGGCTCCGCAGGCTACATCATTCCGGGTTGATGCCTTTCCCCCAATGGAGACTCCCATGATCCGGAACAAGCTGCTGCGACCGGCTGCGGTAGGCGCGGTGGTACTGGCTGCGGTCGCGGCCAACGTGTTGGCCCTCCAGAAGGAATACAAGAGCGGGATTATCTGGCCGGAGCCGCGGGTCGTGGCGCCGGGCGAGAAGCCGGGCGATCCGCCGGCCGACGCAGTGATCCTCTTCGATGGCAAAGACCTCTCGAAGTGGAACGGCGGCGAGAAGTGGAAGATCGAGAACGGATACGCGATCGTTCAGAAGTCGGACATTACCACCAAGGATTCGTTCGGCGACTATCAGTTGCATGTGGAATTCGCGACCCCGGAGAAGGTGACCGGGAGCAGCCAGGGACGAGGGAATAGCGGGGTGTTCCTGGCGAATCGGTATGAGGTGCAGGTGCTAGATTCCTACGACAACAAGACGTATTTCGACGGCCAGTGCGGGAGCCTGTACAAGCAAACCCCGCCGATGGTGAACGTATGCCGCAAGCCGGGCGAGTGGCAGACCTACGACATCATTTTCGAGTCGCCGCGGTTCGAGGATGATGGGAAGGTGGCCAAACCCGGGATCGTGACGGTGATCCAGAACGGGGTGGTGGTGCAGAACCATTTCGAGTTGCACGGGAGCACGCACTACGACATGCCCGCAGCGTACGAGAAGCACCCGCTGCGTCAGCCGATCCGTCTCCAGAATCACGGCAACCCGGTGAAGTTCCGGAACATCTGGCTCCGCGAGATGACCCCGATCGTTGGGAAGAAGCCGGGGTAGTGAGGGGTACGGGAAGGTCTCCCCCGGATTTTCGACCCCGGCAGGGGTCGCAGCGATTAGCCGGTGGTCGAGCGCAGCTCTACCACCGGTGGCGGAGCGGTGACAATGACGTGAATACGATGGCCCGACCGACCCCGGCAGGGGTCGCAGCGATTAGCCGGTGGTCGAGCGCAGCTCTACCACCGGAGGCGGCGCTGAAGGCGATAGCGTGACCACGAATTGCCCCCGTGGCGGCGGAAACCGGAGGGGCGGTGATCAGGGGTGTTGAGGTGATTGCCACCGCAAACCGGTGGTGGAGCTGCGCTCAACCACCGGCTAATCGCTTCGACCCCTCCGGGGTCGGTCGATCTTTCGATCATCCTCACCCCACCCCAAGGCGACGGAACCGCTCTTCCAGCACCTGGCGTGTGGTGGCGAACCCGCCCTTGCGGATGTCGTCCCAGCCGCGCGGGAGCTTCGGATCGTTCAGGTGGTCGAGGGCATCCGCCAGCCAGAGCCCCCACATCTTCATCCGGTTGGCGCGACGGGCTCCGCGCTCCCCGATCACTTCTCCCTTCGGCCATAGCTTCTGGGCCTGGTCGAGCCAGTAAAGGCCGTAGTCGTAGCGAATGTCCTCATCATCGATCCGGGCATCGTCGAGAATTAACGGCAGCACCCGGGTCTGGAACGTCTCCCACTGGCAACTGCTCGATTCCCAGGCGGTGTAAAGCTCCTCCAGGCAGTACCGCGATTGCAGATAGCGCGGCCCGATCACCGCTACCAGCACCGGGATCGTCCCGGCCCGTCCCACGAACTCCGAGACCGACTGATCCGTTTGCAACTGATCGTCCCACACCACCCGGGAAGGGTGCCCGGTCGCGCGTTCCAGCACCGAAACCGCCTCCCGGACGTGGTGGCCGCTCTCGGCGTGCTTGTACGAGATGAACAGCGTCCGCGGTGGGAACGACGGGCGGAGGAGGTCGGCCGGGGTGGCGGCTGGCAGGTCGGGCCGGTCCGGACCCGGGGCCGACCGGACAGGTCGGCCGCGGTCGGCGGGGTCGGTACCGTACTCGGGCGGCTCGACCCGCGGGCGCACCACGTTCGGGAGGTCGGTCGCCACCTGGACAAGCGTCCGGAGGAGTTCGTCGGGTCGGGCCGCCTTCGACCCCGGAGCCCCACAAGCGAGGAGGGTGATCGCGCCAGCCCCGGTTGTCGGGTCGGTGGAGGGTTCCACCCGGATCAGGGCCTCGCTGTCGGTGGCCTGGTCGTAGAAGAAACAGCCGAACTTCCAGTACTCGGCGTGTTCCCCGGCCTTCTCTCCGATCTTGGCGAAGAACGTGCGGATCACCCCATCGTGGAGGAAGTCGTACCGGAGGGTGGCCGCCGGGCCAGGCGCTGACCGCCACCGGTCGACCCTGGCCGCGCGGCGAGCCCCGCAGGGTGGCAGCAACTCCGGGGCGATGTACTCGGTCTCGTCCGGCTTCCGGTAATCCTCCCGGACCTTGAAGCAGATGCTGCACTGCACCATCAGCCCGAGGAACGTCTGTTGGTCGGCGATCGTGTACGGTTCCTGCTTTTCGGTCCGCCGGATCTCCCCCCAGACGTGCTGATCGAGCGTGGTCCGGGTGAATCGCCCATCCCCGGACTGGATGGCATCCTGCAACCGCGTGCGGCGGAGGAACACGGTGTAGATGGCATCCAGCGCCCAGGTCTGATCGACCACCACCCGGTCACCGAACACCCCCTTCTGGTAGTACACGACTCCCGATCGGTGCAGGAACTTGAGGAATTCCTCGGTATTCGAGATCCCGCCGGTGTCCGTACACAACTGATCGAACTCGGCCCGCTCCAGAATCCGTGTCCGCCGGGCCTCGGGTTTGGCCTGCATCGCCCGGATGGCCTCACGCACAGCCGCCCGGCCCTTCCCGATCAGCGGTTGCTTGCGGCGATCCTCTACCAGCCCCTTTACCGCCTTGTTGAGGTAGGCATCCAGGAACTCCCGGTTGTAATCCTCTTTGGCCCCGTAGTTCAGGGTGACGAGGCGGGGGAAGGTGGCCCTGTCCGGGACGAAGGGCGGGTCGGTTTCGTCGGCCTCGCTATCGCACCGGCTGCGGATGAGGAGAATGGGGCTTTCGACCACCCGGTGGCCGTCGCGATCGACCCCCGCGAGCCCGCGGAGGTAATCGAGCCAGTAGGCGAGGGGGCGGTCGCGAATGGCAAACCCACCCTCCTCGTAGGTCTGGCCGCGTTCGTGGTCCGGGTGCCAGAGCAGGAGGAACACGGCCTGCCCCTGGAGGAACAGGGCGTGCGATCCGAGGTAAATGTCTTGCCCGCCGAAGTCCCACAGGTTGAGCCGAACCCGATCGGGAACGCCCGGCACCTTCCGGGAGAGCGTCCCCAACCGGACCCCGTGGGTGGAGGGTTCGTGTTCGGCCCCGTAGTTCTCATCCATTAGCCGCCTGGCGAGTTTGGTCTTTCCGACCCGGCCGTTCCCCAGGAGGAACACCTTCCGCTCGGCGTCTCCCACAGGGTCGGCACCAAGATCGTCGTAATATGCCCGGACGGCGTCGAGGACGTTTTCCCAGGGACTTTCGCCGCAGATCGAATCGGGTAGATCCGTCAGATTTGTCTGATATAGTCTAAGTTCGTTTAATATAGACAAAAGGCTTCGGATCGGTGCGAACGCGAAGTTCGAGCAATAGGACAGGTCAAGTGTGGAGAGCTCAGTGAGGTTGCCTAGCAGACTGACATCCCTCAGACCATAGCAGTTGGACAGATCAAGTGTGGTGAGTTCGGTGAGGTTGCCTAGCAGACTGACATCCCTCAGACCATAGCAGTAGGACAGCTTGAGTGTGGTAAGCCCGGTGAGTACGCCTATTGGACAAAAATTCGTCAATGAATCGGATTGATGTAGATCAAGTTTGGTAAGATTGGCGAGTGCGTTCAGAAAGCTGACATCCGTCAAGCTCGGGCACACGGACAGCTCAAGTGTGGTGAGCCCGGTGAGCTTGCCCAGCGGAGCGACATCCGTCAGATCACGGCAGCAGGTCAGGGAGAGTGTGGTGAGCCCGGTGAGCTTGCCCAGCGGAGCGACATCCGTCAGATCACACCAGCAGGAGTCCAGTTTGAGTGTGGTGAGATTGGTGAGTGTGCCCAGCGGACCGAAATCCCTCAGACCATAACAGTAGCATAGGTCAAGTGTGGTGAGCCCGGTGAGTTCGCCTAGCGGTCCAAAATCCCTCAGACCTTCGCAGAAGGATAAGTTGAGAGTGGTGAGCCCGGTGAATGTCTCCAGCAGGCCAATATTCGTCAGACTAATTGATGACAGGTTGAGAGCGGTGAGGCCGGTGAGTGT
>PLDW01000286.1:0-24762 GCA_003136315.1 Gemmataceae bacterium
CTGACGCCCTGGGCTACTATCTGTCGCCTCTTCGAGGCTTCGAGCCCGACCGGTTACGCCCAATCCTTCGCACTCGTCGTGTGGCCATCCTCTGCCGCACCCGCTAGGTTCTCCCTGATCTGTCCACACGTCACAGAGCTACCGTTATGACCGAAAGCCCGCTCACCGCCGACGAACTCGCCCGGATCGATGCGTACTGGCGGGCTGCCAATTACCTGGCGGTTGGGCAGATCTACCTGTACGACAACCCGCTGCTTCGCCAGCCGCTCACCAAGGAGCATGTCAAGCCTCGACTGCTCGGCCACTGGGGCACCTGCCCGGGACTGAATCTGGTGTACGCGCACCTGAACCGCGTGATCGCGCGGGACGGACTGGATGTGCTGTACGTGGCCGGGCCAGGGCACGGGGGGCCGGCAATCGTTGCGAACGTCTACCTGGAGGGAACCTACACCGAGGTGTATCCGGACATCTCCCACGATGAACTCGGGCTGAAGCGGCTCTTCAAGCAGTTCAGCTTCCCGGGCGGCATCCCCTCGCACGTTGCTCCGGAGACCCCCGGAAGCATCCACGAGGGCGGAGAGCTGGGATACTCTCTGTCCCATGCCTACGGAGCCGCTTTCGACAACCCGGACCTGATTGTCGCCTGCGTGGTCGGAGACGGTGAGGCCGAGACTGGGCCGCTCGCCACCGGCTGGCACGGGAACAAATTCCTCAACCCGGTAACCGATGGCGTGGTGCTCCCGATCCTCCACCTTAACGGGTACAAGATCGCGAACCCAACTGTCCTGGCTCGCATCCCGGAGGACGAACTTGAAAGCCTGATGCGGGGCTACGGATACACGCCCCACGTGGTCGAGGGAAACGACCCGAAGGTGGTTCATCAACTGATGGCGGCGACTCTTGATCGGTGTGTTGCGGACATTCGGAAAATTCAGACCGATGCCCGGCAGAACGGCGTCACACTCCGGCCAAAGTGGCCGATGATTGTGCTCCGCACCCCAAAGGGGTGGACCTGCCCGAAAGAGATCGATGGGAAGCGGTGCGAGGGGTACTGGCGCAGCCATCAGGTGCCGATGGGTGAGATGCACGAGAACCCGGATCACATCCGGGTTCTCGAAGGGTGGATGAAAAGCTACCGGCCGGAAGAACTCTTTGACGACACCGGTCGACTCCGGCCGGAGTTGGCCGCCCTTGCCCCGAAGGGAGAGAAGCGAATGGGGGCGAACCGCCATGCAAACGGTGGGGTACTCCTCAAGCCACTCCGACTCCCGGACTTCCACGAGTTCGCTGTGCCTGTGTCCTGCCCCGGGGAGAAAGCGGCAGAGTCGACCCGTATCATGGGCCAATTTCTTGAGGGAGTGACCCGGGCGAACCTCGATTCTCGCAACTTCCGACTGTTTAGCCCGGACGAGTTCAACTCGAACCGCTGGGGCGATGTTCTTGCTGTGACCAACCGCCAGTGGAACGCCGAACGAGTGTCCTACGACGACCACCTGGCCCTGGAGGGGCGGGTGATGGAGGTTCTCTCCGAGCACCAGTGTCAGGGGTGGCTGGAGGGCTATCTCCTGACCGGACGGCACGGGTTCTTCAGTTGCTACGAAGCGTTCATCCACATCATCGATTCGATGTTCAACCAGCACGCCAAGTGGCTGAAAGTGTGCGGCCACATTCCCTGGCGGCGACCCGTGGCGAGCCTGAACTACCTGCTCTCGTCACATGTCTGGCGGCAGGATCACAACGGGTTCTCTCACCAGGATCCGGGGTTCATTGACCATGTCGTGAATAAGAAGGCGGACGTGATCCGGGTGTTCCTGCCGCCAGATGCAAACTGTCTGCTGAGTGTGACCGACCACTGTCTCCGCAGCCGGAATTATGTGAATGTAATCGTGGCCGGGAAGCAACCGGCTCCGCAGTGGTTGACGATCGACCAGGCGGTCCGGCACTGCACGGCCGGGGTCAGTATCTGGGAGTGGGCCAGTTCCGACCAGGACGGCGAACCGGACGTGGTTCTGGGTTGCTGCGGGGACGTGCCGACGCTTGAAACCCTGGCCGCGGCACAATTGCTCCGGAAGCACTTGCCGGGGCTCAAGGTGCGAGTGGTGAATGTGGTGAACCTGATGAAACTCCAGCCCTCCACCGAGCACCCCAACGGGTTGACCGACAAGGAATTCGACATCCTCTTCACCCGCAACAAGCCAGTGGTGTTCGCTTTCCACGGCTACCCGTGGCTAATCCACCGGCTGACGTACCGGCGGACCAACCACCAGAATCTGCATGTCCGGGGGTACAAGGAGGAGGGGACAACAACCACCCCGTTCGACATGTGTGTGCTGAACCAGATCGACCGGTTCAATCTGGTCAAGGACGTGATCGACCGCGTGCCGGGGTTGGTGGATCGCGCAGCCTACGTTGCCCAGGCGATGAACGAAAAACTCCTGGAACACAAGGAATATATCCGTAAGTACGGAGTGGACATGCCAGAAATCGACGGCTGGCAATGGCAGCGAACCACCCCTGGAGCGGCCAGCCCCGGCCAGCCCAAAGACACCGCCGCCGACAACGTGTAAGCGGGTGGCCTCACCCCGAGAAAGAGTCTCTCACACAAAACCCGAGTGTCGCCGATGGCGGCACTCGATGTCCCGACCAAGAAAACCAAGCGTTTATCACGAAATTACGAAAGACGAAATCGCACACTTTTTGCTGGACGCGACACCAGAGCCCCTGGTTCCCACGCTCTGCGTGGGAACCGGGCTTCTCCCGCTCTGCGGGGTGGGCCAACACGTCGAGGACGACGTCCGGCGGATCTCCGATCACGCTTACGGTCCGTTCAGGCCACGACGCAGAGCGTCGAAAGCGGCATTCCCACGCGGAGCGTGGGAACAAGGGGAAAACAAACGTCTGATTTCGTGATTTCGTTTTTCGTGATTTCGTGATTCTATTTTCTTCTTGTGTCTTTGTCTGTAAAAATCTCATTCCTCCCCGTCCGGCTCGTCGGCAGTTGGGTGATACTTGCGGATCATCTTTCGGACCGTGGCCCGGGCGAGGCCGAGCCAGCGGGCGGCAGCGAGCCGGTTCCCATCGAGTTGCCGCAAGACCTCATCGATCAGGGCCGACTCCACCACGTCGGTCAGCGTCTGGTATAGCTCAGATGGTTCTTGCCCGGGGTGGGCCTGAGTCACGCGGACCTGGTCCCGCACCCACTCGGCGACCAGCGACCGGAGACGGTCGGCCACGGACCCCGCAGCACTCGCTTCGACGGGGGCCGGGAAGTGCTCCGGCCGCAGCGGGCCGCCGCGCGCTTCGATCGCGGCGTGTTCCAGGGCGTTCCGCAACTCCCGGACATTCCCCGGCCAGGGTCGGGCTTTCAGAAAGGTGAGGGTATCGGCTGGTAAGACAGCAGCCGGGTTCACTGTTCCAAACCGACGGAGGAAGTGATCCGCGAGGAGGGGAATATCGTCGACGCGATCCCGGAGCGGGGGCAAGTGGATTGGGTAAACATTGAGCCGGAAGAAGAGGTCGTGCCGGAACCGCCCATCCCGCACCGCGGCGGAGAGATCCGCGTGGGTCGCGGAGACGATCCGGACATTCACCGGGGCAGACTGGCTCGCGCCGACAGGGGTCACCTCCTGCCGCTCCAGAACTCGTAGCAACTTCGCCTGGACGGGAAGCGGGATGTCGGCGAGTTCGTCCAGGAAGACCGTCCCGCCATCGGCAAGGGTGAGGAGTCCGGGACGGGGCTTCTCGGCCCCGGTGAATGCCCCCTTCACGTGGCCGAACAGTTCACTTTCAACAAGGTTGGGGTTGAACGCTGCGACGTGAACCGGCAGGAACGGTCGATCTCGACGCGGGCTGTTGGCGTGGACCGCGCGAGCGACCAGTTCCTTTCCGGTCCCGCTTTCACCGGTGATGAGGACACACGCTTCGGTGGGAGCGACAAGGGCGATCCGCTTGAAGATCGTCTGCATGGCCGGGCTGCGGCCAACAAGTGCATCCGGGCCGGTCTCGATGTCGGCCGACGGGGTCGGGGGTACCGGGGCGGGGTTTTGGGAACTCACTGCCCGGCGGGCAGCATCCATCGCCTGGGCAAGGTCGAACGGCTTGGCCAGGTAGTCGAACGCCCCGCCCTCGACGGCCTTGACCGCGGTGTTCAGATTCCCGTGAGCAGTGATCACGACGACAGCCGCCGCAGGTGCACGGGTCTTCAACTCGGTAAGCGCTCGTAGCCCATCCATCCCGGGTAGTCGGATATCCAGAAAGACCACATCAGGCGGACTCGCGGCGGCCTTCGCCAGCCCGTCCTCAGCGCTGGCAGCGACCGCGACGCGATATCCCTCCCGCTCAAACGCTCGCCGCAGCGCCCAGGCGATTGGTTCCTCGTCGTCGATGATCAGGATGGAGTGGGGCATCAGGGGATTGTACCAGCCGAGTCACCCGGCGGGGTCGTGGCAAAATCGTTCTCGTTCTGAGCGAGGAACTCTGTGATTGCGAGTGGGATCTTATCCGGTCGCATCTTCTCGCGGACGAAGACGCCGTTCAGGCGGATGTCGGGGCCGCGTAGGTGCGGTGCTGGCAGACGTACCGGAAGCCCAGGCGCTCGTACAACGGGACGCTCTTCGGCCCGGAGCGGAGGGCAGCGGACGTACACCCACGAGCCGCAGCGGCGGCGAGGGTCGCACGGGTGATCGCGGCCCCGTACCCACGCCCCCGGTCGGATTCCAGGGTGCCCAATCCCGTCACAATGGCGGTCGGACCGACTCGCGAGTACCCGGTGGCTGATACATCCCGTCCGTCTGCCGATCCGATGAAGAGGGCAATCTCCGGATTGGAGATAAAAGGGACAACGGGGAGCATCGCGGTTGCGAACTCCGGCGGCGCACCGAAGGCTGCGGCCAGAAGGCCGTGGAAGATCGCCTCGTCGGCAGCGGTGCAGACGCGGCGAATGGCAAAATCCTGTGGACCCTGGGCGAGAAGCTCGGGCGAATCGATCTGCGGCATCACGAACGCTGGCTCATCCTCGGCGATCACCCAGCCGCGGGACTTCAGTTCCACCTCCACCGGGTGGCCGGCCTCCCCTTCGACAAGGACGCCCCAGCCCTGCGTGGCATCCGCGAAGAATTCCCGGGCAATGGGAAGAATGTCGTCCAGAGGTGGGGCCGGACCAAGCACCGACGCGAAGTTGAAGCCCGGCCCGGGGAGGTCGCTGCCTGTGAAGGCAACCCCGTTCCAGGTCCGGAACCGTCCGCAGCGATAGTGCTTGAGGTACGGCGCTTCGGTGAGAGAAAGTGCCGCGTGGGCAATGGGGCGGAGGTCGGGTGCGGAGTCTGGCATGAGGGAAGGACACCGGGAATACCGACAGGTTCGGGGGCGATCGTGAGGCAGGTGGTGGAAGAAAGCTGACCGGTCTTTGGGACTTGCCCACGCCGGGCCGCCACGGAGGGCGGCCCCTACACAGGGTTCGTAGGGGCCGCCCTCCGTGGCGGCCCGGCTGTCCCTGACAGGTGGTTAGCCTCCATCTGCCGCTCGCCTAAGGCCCTCCCTACGCCCCTTCTTCCCACACGCTCGAATACGCCCCGATCGACTCGAAGTGGGTCAACATCCGCTGGTAGAACGGGTCGTTCGCGAGGGTTGCGCTGTCGCCGATGACGATCAGCTTGCGACGAGCACGAGTGAGGGCCACGTTTGTCCGCCGGGTGTCGGCCAGGAAGCCGATCTCGCCCTCTGGGTTCGACCGCACCATCGAGATCACCACCGCCTCCTTCTCTCGCCCCTGGAAGCCGTCCACGCTGTCGATTTCCAGCCCCGGCACGTCGGCCAGGTGGTCGCGGAGGAGTCGCACCTGTGCCCGGTACGGAGCGATCACGGCAATTTGATGGGGTCCGAGACCGGCCTCCAGTAAACTCCGGACCTTCTTCACCGCCAGCGCGGCCTCCTGACGGTTTCGCTTGCTCTCGGTGTCGTCTTCCAACTCCTCGTCGTAGCTTGCCCCGGCCGTGTCGATGAACTGCACAGGCGATTCCGTGATCGGTTCGGCCCGGACTCCGGGCAGATCGCACAGCCGATGCTCGATCACGCTTGCATCTGCGACGAGGTCGCCGTCGTAGAACTCCGCCGACGAGAACCCCATGATCGCTTCATGCATCCGGTATTGCACCGTTAGTCGGCGGGCGACTTGCGGGCCTAATCGCCCGACCAGACGCTCCATCAGACTGACCGCAAGTCCCTGGTCAGCGGCCTCCGGTGAGACAACCGTCGGCGGCAACTGGCAGTGGTCGCCAGCCAGGATTACGCGATCCGACCGCAGTAGTGGGAGCCAGCTCGCAGGCTCGGTCGACTGGCACGCCTCATCCAGTACGGCGAGGTCGAACCGACGCTGCCCAAGGAGCTGACTGTCGAGCCCGGTGAGGGTAGCGCACACGATCCGGGCGTCGTCCAGAATGCGTTCGATTGCGAGAGCTTCGAGTTTTCGGGCCTCGCCGAGCAATTCGCGGGCTTCTCGGCGCAGCGCGGCCTTGGCCCCGGGTTCGGGCTTCCCGCGGGTCCACTTGTCGGCTTGCTTGAACAGGGCGAACGCATCACGAGCGACCTTGCGGGCCTGACGGGCGTCCGGGTGCTTTTCGGCGAGGAGGTCGATCGCCCGCTCGCGGAGTTCAGGGACGACCCGGGCCGGGTGGCCGAGTCGGACGGGTCGTTCCCCGATGCGCAGAAGCTTTTCCAGCAGGTTATCGACAGCGTGATTGCTGGCTGCGCAGGCGAGTACCTTGTCGCCCCGGGCGACCGCCTGCCGGATCAGTTCGGCGACGGTGGTCGTCTTCCCGGTCCCAGGTGGTCCGTGAATGATGGCGACATCCTTGGCAACGAGGGCGAAGCGAATGGCCTCCCGTTGAGGGGCGTTCAAGCGATTGATCGCGGATGACTCGACAGGAACCTCGCTCTCCCTTTCCCCTCCATCAGGACTATCGAACACAACCCCTTCCTTCGGAGAGAGAAGAGAGTCAGACGACACTCTGGCTCCCCCTTCCTTTTCAGGGAAGGGGGTTGGGCGGTTAGGTTCTGTCCGCTGGTCCTCGACAAACTCTGGCTCCCGCTCGCCAAGCAGGACCGCCTTGAGTTGGGCCAGGCGGTCGCCATTGGCTGCGCTCGCACGTCGCAGCGCATCTTGCTGGCGGAGCCGGGAGACCTCGTCCGGGGTCAGGTCGAGCCGCCAGATCGATTCGTCCGGGAGGTCGTCGTCGGGAGGGTCGATCGCGATTCCGATACTCGCTTCCGCGCGGTCGAACACGACGCCACGGAACGATACCCCCCGCTGGACCTTGGTCTGGGTGAGGACGACAGGTGATCCGGGACCGAGTCGATTCGGCGGGAGTGGGTCGGTGCGGGTCTTCCGGCCGAGGGTGAGGAGCATCCGCCCGCCGAGGCCAAATTCCGCATCCCGCAGGACGAGTGCGGTCAGCGTGGTGCCGTCGCCGCGGTCGTGACCGGCCGCGGCCCGCCGACGGGCTTCGGCTTCTTCTTCCCTCGCTTCCAGATCGAGCAGGCGGGAAAGGTGGGAGAAGTGGTCGGGATGGGTGTAATCGGCCTTCCCGGCGAACCGAACACGGACCAATCGCTCGAGAAGCTGGGCACCGTCGAGCGCTGCCACAATCGCAGCGGCCCTGGCGTCCGGAACCTCGACCGTGGCCCCGCGGCCGACGAAAGCGATTTTCCCGATGTGCTTCCCGTCGATCCGGGTGCGGTCGGCGACGAACTTCAGGATCACGCCCGGTCCACACCGTTGGGGAACCGGCTCGATGTGAATCACGGCCATTGGGGGCTCACGAGGCAGAAAAACGATTCCCCGCAACGTCGCAGAAAGGACAGAAAACGAGAACACACTGCGAAGAGCGAGGGCTGACACCTCTTCAGCAGTGTACCGGATCTCTGTCTTTTCTGTTGCGCTGGGGGAAAATCCTCGTCCTGCCCGCGTGGTTATCGTCCGCTGAGCATGATCTGCCGCCAGTGATGGGCCTGATTGGTGCGAAAGCGGTGGACTGCCTCGTCATGGTTACCGTCACCAGCTCCATCTGTGGTTCCAGCAGCATACACCGGGTCGGCCGACTCGGCACGGATCTGACTGACATCCGCCCGGCACCACGACCAGACCGACACCCCGCTCACCACAAACAGCCCCACGAACAGGCGGCGCCACGTCATCTCCTGATCTCCCTCGGCATCCTTGCCCAGATTCGGGACAGATACCCGCAGCACGACCCCGAATCAATCCAGCCTTTGGGGTTGCGGTGTTCGTGTTTGGTTCCGTCCCCGATGGTCGCTGCGCTCAACCACCTGCTCTCGCTGGAACCCCTCCGGGGTCGTGGTGATTGCAACCGCCAGCCGGTGGTATCGCTGCGCTCAACCACCGGCTAATCGCTGCGACCCNNCTGCGACCCCTCCGGGGTCGTTCGAACCTCGGTATTCGCGTCATTGTCACTGTCACCCCCCGTAAAGGTCAACACTCGGAACATTCCCGACTGAGAGCCCACTAAACACTATTCCCAAGGGGGTCGAACTCATTGCGGCTGGCCCAGATCACGGCTCCTGGCCACTTTACGCTGAGCTGGGCGGCCAGTTCTTCGACCGCTGGCCGCTCGGTTGCGTAGTGGCCGGGGAGGAGCACCCCCACATCGGCGGTGCGAGCGGTGAGGGCGTCGTGGAACCGCATCTCGCCCGTGAGGAAGACATCGGCTTTCGCACGGATCGAATCTGACAAAAATTCACCCGCCGCGCCACACGCCACCGCCACCCGGCGGACAGTTTTGTTCAAGTCCCCCACGACCTGAACCAACGCCGCATTCAGCCCCGCTTTCGCCCGGCCCGCCAGTTCCCCGAGCGTCACTGGTCCGGCCAGCTCTCCGATACGCCCCTCGCCCCCGGAAGTGCCCGGCTTCAACGAATAGATGTCGAACGCTGGCTCCTCGTAGCTGTGGGCCTTCCGCATGGCTCGCACCACTGCCGCGACCCGGGCCTCGGGGAGAACGACTTCCAACCGCCACTCCTCGACCTCCTCGCGGCGGCCTTTCTGCCCGACTGTCGGGTTAGTCCCCTCACCCCCGAAGAAGGTTCCTTTCCCTGGCAAGCGGAAACTGCATTGTGTGTACTTCCCGATCGATCCGGCCCCGGCCTCGAACAGGGCATCCGACACTGCCACCAGATCGGTATCCGGGACAAACACCACTAGCTTGACCTGTCGCGATCCGTCCCGTGGACGGAGGGGTTCGGTGTTGGTGACCCCAAGCCGACGGCAGAGGATGTCGTTGACACCCCCCGCGCAGTTGTCAAAAGCGGTGTGTGGCGAGTAGACAGCGACCCCAGCCCGGACCAGAGGCAGCACCAGCCGACCGTCTCCCCGCCCTGCGGTGAGTTGCTTCGCCCCGCGGAAGAGAATCGGGTGGTGCGATACGATCAGGTGTACCCGCTCGGCAATGGCCTCATCCACCACATCGGGGGTGACGGTCAGGCACGTCATCACCCGCTCGGCCGGGTCGGCCGGGTCGCCAAGCAGAAGCCCGACGTTGTCCCAGTCGGCGGCGGTCCGGGTCGGGGCGAATGCCTCCAGGTCGGCGACGAAATCGGCAACGCTTGGCATGAAGCGACTCCGGAGCAACAAAGCCGAATCCCCCGCAAAGAATGCGGAGAATGCCGAGAGAGGATTATGATACCATTCAACCCACACCTGGCCGTTCCTCTGCGCCCTCCGCATAGCAACCCCTCGGTTTCTTGGCACGCTGCTCAAATTTTCGTCGAGCCTCGCCAGCGTTGCGGGCATTTCGGCTACCTGGGGTGAGGGGTGGTCAACGCCAAGTCGTCTGTGGACCATTCTCATGATCCTGATCAAGATTTCATCTGCGTTCGAAGATCTGCCTCATCAGCGGGCCATTGCCTTGGTTCTGATTAAATTCAGTTGCGGTTCTGCCGCGCTGTGTTCTCTCCAGTGGAATTCTGGAAACCGGTGAGATTCCGGAAAGTGGACCGACGCGCTGGGGCAGTTTCCCCCAGTATCTTCGACCGGACCGCTACCAACGGGGCGACGAAATGCCCACCGACCCGACCCGTCTGTTTGCCCGCCAGATGTTTTCAGCCACGCTCCGGCATGCCTCACCCGGAGGCCCAACCGACCGGGAGTTACTGGCGAAATTCGCTACGGACCGGGACGAGGAGGTGTTCGCCGAACTGGTTCGGCGGCACGGACCGGTGGTCCTGGCAGTCTGTCGTCGGGTGACCGGGCACATCCAGGACGCAGAGGATGCGTTCCAGGCCGCGTTTCTTGTCCTGGCCCGACGGGCCGGGCAGGTGGTACGGCCGGAACTGCTTGGGAACTGGCTCTACGGAGTGGCTGTCCGTACCGCTCTGGAGGCCCGGTCCACTCGTCGACGGGTGAAGGAGCAGCAACCCGTGTCCGCCACCCCTGAACCGGTCGCCCCGACGCCGCCCGACGATGACCCCGACCTCCGTCGGGTCATTGATGAGGAACTCGCCCGCCTCCCTGAAAAGTATCGGACAGCAGTTGTCCTCTGCGATATCGAAGGGCTCAGCCGCAAGGATGCTGCCGGACGGTTACGAGTGCCGGAGGGCACCCTCTCCAGTCGCCTTGCTCATGCCCGCAAGATACTCGCCCAGAGACTCACCCACCGGGGGATTGTGGCCTCGTTTGGAGCGGTCGCGTCGGTCTTCGGGCGTGAGGCAAATGCAACGACAATTTCCACGGATCTGGTGCAACTCACCGCTCGTGCAGCGGCTCGGTTCGCCCCGGGCGGGGTGGTCCCGCCAGACATCGTCTCCCCCCGCGTAATGACCCTGACCAACGGAGTGATGAAGGCCATGATCGTGACCCGCTTGCGACTGATCACTGGAGCCACAGTGCTAACCCTGAGTCTGTTCGGACTCGGTGTTGCGGCTGTGATCGGCCAGAACCCAGCAACCGCCCCCAGAACGGGGCTCATTCCAGCGGAAACCGCCGATCCGCTCGCGAATGGCACACCAAGTGCCAAATCCCCGGGGAAGATACCCGCAAAGGGAATCGAGGATGACGATGTTCCCTACCCAGCGTTCCCGCAGCAGGCAGTGGCCCGCCTGGAAGATGGGAAAGTGATCGTCCGGCAGCGGCTCCGCAGGTACAAGCTGACCGCTGCTCTGAATACGGGCTACCAGAAACACGATGCGGCCGATGTGTCCGTGTTCGACATGAAGGGGAACCGGGTTGCGACCAAGGTGTGGAAGGAGAAACTGAAAGAGGATCTACACGTTCTCCTCGCTTTCGACGGCCTGCTGCCGCACCCGAGGGAACTCGCATTGTTCAAGGACGATGTCTTGCTGATCGTGTTCCCCGGCATCTCAGGATTCGATGGGGGGCACACCCCACCGACCCCGGCAGGCTCAGTCCCAGTCTCCAGTTACCAACCAATCACCACTTACCACCCCGTCAGGAATCCCGACGGCACGGTCTACTTCGAGCCCAGGACAGTGTATCAACCTGTCACCCCATACCGTCCAGCCGATGCCTTGCTTCCCCCTGCGCCTGACTCGATACCCCCCAGGTTGAGTCCGATTGCACCGCAGGAGCAGTTTCCAGTCATCCCGTCGCCAAGGATCCCCCCAGTCCCGACTTCGGAGACGCTCCCAGCCCCCTCGCCATCGTCGAATAGCCAACTGCCGCCGACGACAGCTTCAGCGTCCTCTCCTGGGATCCCATCCTCGAACGGAAACGTGCCGCCGACAGCGTCGATGCCACCAACCCCCTCTCCATCGCCTGACAACGTTCCACCGCGGGAGTTGATCCCAGCCCCGCCAAGCGAGACAGCCACAACCCTACCCCGAGCCATCCCCCCCATCAGTGAGAACAGCCAGATCCCAACGCCAATCGCCCCTGCTCCCGCCGCGGGCTCACAACCGGATCAGGGTAAACCCCAACCTACCCCGAGGGACCCCATGATTGGGCCTTCTGGAGAGTTGCCCGCTGCGGACGGGGGCGCACCCCTGACACGGGCACGACTGATCGGGTTGAGCCGCCTGGAGGCGATCGACCACTCCCATTCGTGGGTCTTCAAAGACCAAGAATTCGTCGTGACCGCTGAGAGTGGGAAAGAGATCCCTGTGGAGTTTCGGCGGCGACTCGGCAGAGAAGACAGAGCGAACAAACGGATCATCGGCAAGTGGCAACTGGATGAGGAGGACGGGCGGCTCATCTTGACCGACCTGTCCGTCGACGACGGCACGGTCGTGGCAATGGCCCCCCCAGGAAAGTCGGCAGCGATCAAAATCCACACAGGGAGCGGAATATCAGGGAAGTCTGTCGTGTCCATCGGCACGCAACAGTACCACATCTTCCCCAAGTGACCCCCACCATGTTGGTTTCAGTCAATCAGTCGTGCCGAGGTTTCGGCTTTCCGATTCCTGACGGCTGGACGCCGGGAGCCGGACGGTAAATTCCGTCCCGGCTCGGGGGCCATCGCTTCGGACCGCGACCGTTCCCCCGTGCAGCTCGACCAACTGCTGGACCAGCGCCAGCCCAATCCCGAGCCCACCTTGGGATCGATTCAGGGTCTTGTCAACCTGGGTGAACAGTTCAAATACCTTCGGAAGGATATCGGGGGGAATGCCGACCCCAGTGTCATGGATCCGGACGACGACCTGCGCACCGTCGTGCTCGGCAGTGAGTGAAACCGTTCCTCCTTCGGGGGTGTACTTGGCCGCATTGTTGAGCAAGTTGGAGAACACCTGGGCCAGTCGAATTCGGTCGGCAGGGATCGAGATGGCGCGGTCCGGGAGTCGCATCTCGAACACCAGCTTCGCCTTATCGATTGCCGGCCGACTGATCTCAACCGCTGCTTCGAGGATTGTTGCCAGGTCTGTCGGTTCGAGCTGGATCCGGAGCTTCCCGGTCGTGATCCGGGAGACATCGAGCAACTCGTCGATCAGACGGACCATCTGCCCGACCTGTCGTTCGAGCATCGCTCGGCTTCGCCCGACTGCGGCGGAATCGTGTGAAGCGAGCCGCATGATCTCCAGGGCGTTGCAGATGGGGGCAAGCGGGTTGCGCAACTCATGGGCGAGCATTGCGATGAAGTCGTCTTTGCGTCGGTCCTCTTCCCGCAGTGCCGCGTTTGCCTGGGCCAGTTGTTCGGTCCGCTCCCGAACTTCTCGCTCCAATTCGGCCTCATAACGGTGCTGCTGGAGAGCGTACCGAATCGACCGTTCGAGCTGGGTGGGGGTGAGCCCGGCCTTTTCCAGGTAGTCAGCCGCCCCTGCCTTCATCGCTTCCGAGTCGATCGCATATTCCCCCTTCCCGGTCAGCACAATCACCGGTCCCACCGCCCCTCTGGCGCGAACTTCGCGAAGCAGTTCAATTCCGGTCCCGGCCCCCAGGCGGTAGTCAAGCAGGTACACATCATGCTCAGCGCGACACACGGCATCTAGCCCGACCTCGTAGGTCGAAGCGTGGGCCAATTGGAACCGGTGCCCCGGGAGTTGCGCGAGCAACTCCCGTGTCAGGAGATAGTCTTCCCGGTCGTCATCAACGAGGAGGACTCGGATGGGCCGGTTGGGATGGAGGCTTTCTATTCCCATCAGGGGCAACTCCACGGTCTCACACACCAACCGCAGACTCTTCAGCAAGTGGCTGGAGGGGAACTTCTTGGCCCCTAGCCCACATTCGTTCGGATCGTCGCCGGTCATCAACAAGGTAATCGGTTTGGTTGGTGGGGTATGTCCGTATCACTCAGCGCGGGGCGTGGTCGGTGCCGGTTGGCCCCTGGTGGACGGGGAGTGTCACGACAAATGCCGCCCCGACTCCGGGGCGGCTGCGAGCGGTGATGATCCCTCTGTGGCGGTCGACGATCTTCCGACAGATCGCCAGCCCGACCCCGGTCCCCTCGTATTCGTCTCGCCCATGCAACCGCTCGAATACCTGGAAGATCCGCTCGATCTCGTTCTCGTCGAAGCCGATCCCATTGTCCTCCACCGTCACCCGACAGACCTCGATTGTCCGGTCGGCTAAGAGGGTCTCGGTCCCCAGTTCTCCCCAGATCCGGACGGCCGGGGGGACATCCGGCTTGTGGAATTTTAAGGCATTCCCGATCAGATTCTGGAAGACTTGGCGGATTTGGCTGGCATCCGCATCAATGACAGGCAGTGGGCTCACCTCGATCACACCCCTCGTTTTGGCGATCCGAACCTCAAGATCGTCGAGAACCTCGGCAATGGTCGCAGCCAGATCAACCGGTACGAACGGCCGGGCGTGGGTGGTAACCCGGCTGAAGGTGAGAAGATCCTCAAGCAACCGACTCATCCTCCCGGCCGACCCCTGCATCTTGGCCACGTACTCCCGTCCGAGATCGGGTAGGGGGGCGGAGTATTTGGTCGAGAGCAGATCGCCGAACGCCTGGATTTTCCGGAGTGGTTCCTGGAGGTCGTGGCTGGCAACGTAGGCAAACTGCTCCAGTTCGCCGTTACTTCTTTGCAATTCTCGGGCCACGGCCATGACCTGTTCCTCGGCCTGCCGACGCTCGTCCACTTGTTCGCGGAGGGCGATGTTCGCCTGAATCAACTCCGCCGTACGCTCCCGGACCAGGCGATCAAGGGTTTCCGCCTGTCGCTTCTGGGCGTCGATGTCGCTGAACGTCCCCACCCACTGAGCCACGACCCCATGAGTGTCCCGCAGGGGCACAGCACGTGACCGCACCCACCGGTATTCTCCGTCGGCCTGCGAAAGGAGACGGAATTCGCAGTCGAACCACTCCGAACCGTGGGCGATGGCATCGGCCCAGGCAGCCCGGAGGTGGGCCACATCGTCTGGGTTGACGGCCTGAACCCACCCATCGCCGAGCCCCTCCTGGGTCGTCATCCCAGTGAACTCGACCCAGCGCCGGTTGAAGTAGGTGAGCCGGCCGGCCGGGTCGCCGTTCCAGACGATCTGTGGGACGGTCTCGGTGAGTAGCCGGAAGCGGGCTTCACTCGCTCGCAGCTCCTCCTCCGCCCGGAGGGTTTCGGTGATATCTCGCGACATCCCAACAAGCCGGCCGGGCAGGCCATCCGGACGGCGGATCGGGGCCACCAGGACATCCCAGTATCGGATCTCTCCCTTGGTCGTCGGGCAGGCGGCCCGGAACCGTCCGACGGCCCCCGCCCTGGCTGCGGCCACCGCCGCCCGTGCGCCAGTCGGGTCCGGCCAGAACCCCGCCCACTCTCGCCCCCGGACCCGGTCACCCTCGGCGATCTCCCGCGCGCGAAGGCCCGGCCCGTTCATCTCCAACATCTGGCCGTCAAGGTCAAGAATTTTGATGGAGTCCGGGCTATTATCGAGGACGTTTTGCCGGAGTTCCTCACTTGCCTGGAGGTCGGCCTCGGCCCGGGTCCGACGGGCGACCTCGGCCTCCAACTCGGCTCGGCGTGCGAGCGATTCGGCCAGGGCCGCGGCAGCTCGTCGCCGAGCATCCCGCTGGGCGTGGCCCAGCGCAGCGCAGGCGACTCCGCAGAAGAAAAACAGCCCGACTGCAAGCTGATCGCTCAGGACCGTGACGACAAATGAGTGTCGAAGGCCGACGAAGAAATAGACCATCGCAGCCATACTCGTCAGGAGGGTGACGATTCCTGGCCAGAAGCCGCATTGCCACGAAACGTAGACCACCGCCAGGAGCGACATCACAAAGACGTGATCGCTCTGGAGGAACGGGTCGAGGGCGGCCCGGGCAAAGACCGCCAGCGTTGCCGCCAGGAGGGCGACGATATAGTTCCGGACTCTCCGCTCGGGAGCCCCCCCAACGGGTGGATCGGCCGACTTGGGGTCCAAGTGATGCGACCAGTGTCGGGCCACGACCTGGGGAAGAACCCCGTTGAGGTGGAATAACCGGCCCCAGAACTCTCCCATAAGGGGCTCTCCTCCGGCCGCCGGGCACGCGGCACTATTTGATTTTAGGGCTGCGGGATAAAATGACACACGTCCATCGACCAAAGCCGAGCGGCAGAAAAAAGCGTACCCTCCTCTGGGACTTGCCCAGGCCGGGCCGCCACGGAGGGCGGCCCCTACAAATCTTGTGTAGGGGCCGCCCTCCGTGGCGGCCCGGCCTGGCCCTGACAGGTGGTCATCTTTCCTCTGCCGCTCGCCTGGGTTCCACCGAGAAAGCCGAGCCATGTCCGTTCCCGCTGCAATCCCTGAACCGACACCGCTTGCCGACCCGGCTCACCCGGCTCTGGCGCAGAGAGTCCTGATTGTCGAGGATCTTCCCGATACCCGCGAGTCATTGCAAACTCTGCTCCAATTGAGCCTCAATCTGGAAGTTGACACGGCCGAGGACGGTGGCAAGGCTCTGACCATGCTCAACGACCGGCCCTACAGCCTGGTGCTCACCGACCTCCAGATGCCGAAGGTCGGTGGAATGAAGTTAATCCAGGAGATCCAGGCGAAGAAGCTCCCGTGTACGGTGATCGTCACCACCGGGCACGGATCGATTGCAGACGCGGTGACGGCGATGAGGGCTGGGGCCTATGACTTTCTGGTCAAACCCGCTGACCCCCAGCGACTGGTCCTACTGGTCCAGCGTGCGCTGCGGGAGCGGACCCTCCAGGACGAGGTCGTCGCTCTCCGCGAACAGATTCACGGCCGGCACACATTTTTGAACGTGCTGAGCAAAAGTCAGAAAATGTACGATGTGTTCGAGCTGATCAGCCACATCTCGGATACCACCTCGACAGTCTTGATTCTGGGGGAGACGGGGACAGGGAAAGAGCAGGTTGCCAGGGCGATCCACGACGCATCGAGCGACCGCAGACCCGGCCAGTTCGTCGCTCTGAACTGTGCCGCCTTCAACGAAAACCTGCTGGAAAGCGAACTGTTCGGGCACGAGAAGGGATCTTTCACCGGGGCCGAGAGGAAGCGGATCGGGCGGTTCGAGCAAGCCCACGGGGGGACACTCTTTCTGGACGAGATCGGAGATGTCCCGATGTCCATGCAGATCAAGCTCTTGCGGGTACTCCAGGAGAGGAAATTCGAGCGCGTTGGGGGGTCTGAGCCAATCGGGATCGACGTCCGGGTGATCGCTGCAACCCACCGAAATATGGAAGAACTGATCCGGGAAGGGAAATTCCGGGACGACCTGTACTTCCGGCTGAACGTGGTGCGGATCGACTTGCCCCCGTTGCGGGACCGGCCCGAGGATATCCCGGTTCTGATCTCTCACTTCTGCCAGAAGTTTGCCCGTGCAGGTCAAAAGCCGCCGGAGGTGAGCGAGGAGGCGATGGAGATCTTGAAAAAGGCTGAGTGGCCAGGGAACATCCGGCAGTTGGAGAACGCCATCGAGCGGGCGTGTGTGACCACCCGCGACGGTGTGATCCGGCCCGTGAACCTGCCCCGTGACATCATTGGCCGGACGGAGGGGAAGAGCCTGTTCCAGGTCGATCTGAGCCGCCCACTCCCGGAGCAGTTATCCGAAATCACCGCGGCATTCGAGGAGCGGTACTTGCGCAAGGCCCTGCGGCGAACCCGTGGCCATGTCGGTAAGTGCGCCAAGATCACCGGCCTGTCCCGAAGGAGCATCACCGACAAGATCGCTCAGTATAAAATCAATAAAGACGAGTTCAAGAAAGATTGATAGTATTCACATTATAATTGCAAGAATATTTTAGCTAAGATACCGCCAGGTGTTTTTATCGCTAATGCAATGACATTGAGTTGAAAGATTCCGCTACGTTGGGAGCTGCGGAGACACCTTGACCTTGACGACTTGACGGGGAAATACTGAGGTGTCGAAGGAGGTTTGGGGATGCCATCGGGAGTGTACGACCAGGCCAGCCGGTACGCTGCCCGGATCGACCCGCCCGGCTTCCTGGGGTGGCTCCTCGGACTTCCCGCCGACGCTTTTGCTTTCCGGGGATGGCTCGACACCCGGGCCGTCCCGTTCCCTGGCGACCCGGACCGTACCAACGATACCGTCGCTCGACTTGATGACCCGGCCACGCACGGGATACCCTGGGCAGTCGCGCTCGAGTGGCAGGCAAGGCCGGACCCGGACATGTTCGGCCGGCTCACTGGCTACCTGTCCGGGTTGTGGCTCGGTCTGCGACCGGACGACGAGCGGGGCAGCCGGTTCCATGTCGGGGCCACGGTCGTGAATTTGACCGGCAGCGGGACATCGTCACGGGAAATGCGTTGGCCAGCGGCCCGGCTGGTCACGCACCTGGAAGTTGTGGAGCGAAACCTGGAGCGGGAGTCGGCCACGGACCTGCTGGCCGGGGTCGAGTCGGGCCAGTGGTCGCGGTGCGTGTTACCGTGGGTACCCCTGATGGCTGGTGGGGACAGCCCGGAGATTGTGGACCGCTGGGTCCAGTTGGCCGGAGCTGAGCCAGACCGGCGGCGGCGTGCCGACCTGGCATCCCTGGCGCAACTCTTCGCGGAGCGTGCGGGTCGGAAGAACCTCTGGCATGAGAAACTCACGAGGTGGAATGTGGAAGAATCGGCTCTGATGAACGAGTGGATGGCCCAGTTCGAAGCACGCGGCGAAGCACGCGGCGAAGCACGCGGGCTGGCCATAGGTGAGGCTCGGGGCGAAGCACGAGGCGAGTCTCGCGGTGCAGCCGAGGAGGCTCGAAAGCTCGTGTTGCGGCTTGGGGCGAAGCGGTTCGGCCCGGCTTCGGCAGAGGTCGAGTTCGCCATCCAGGCGATACCAGACCGCGACCACCTGGAACGGTTGGTCGAACGGATACTCGATGCTGCTGGCTGGGATGACCTGCTCTCCACTGCGTGACTTTCCGTACGGCCCACAGGATCGGTTTCAAAGGCGCCGACAGGGCAGGAGGTCACTGCTTCGCTGGCGGCTCCTGGGGCATCGGAACGGGCTTGACCACCGTCCCGGCCGGCAACTCCTCGACCATGTTCACGACCACCCGCGCACCGTCGGTCAGCCCGAGTACCACCTCGGCACTGGTCCCGAAATCCCGGCCGACTTCAACGCGGCGGTATTCGAGCTTCTCCCCAGCGCCCACGACGGCCACGAACGTCCCGTCGGGCCGGGTGATGAGCGCTCCGCCGGGGACGATGACCGGGGGGTATGCGCGTGTCTGGACGAACTTCACCTGGACGTACATCCCGGGCAACAGTTTCCCGTCGGCGTTGCGGACCAGAACCTCGGTCGTGAGCGTCCGGGCGGTCGGGTCGAGGGAGTTGGCCGTCCGGCTGATTTTGCCGGGGAACACCCGACCGGGGAACTCCCGGACGCGAACCTCGGCCGCCTCACCGACCCGGACGTACGGGGTGAACGTCTGGGGGACATTGACGAAGATACGGAGCGGGTTGGTCCGGGCGACCCGGAACAGAACCTGGGCGCCGGAGGCCTGACCGCTCGCCGCCGCCCCGGCCCCGGTCCCGTTCGTGGTCCCGGTCGCGGTCATGGACGCGGAGGTGGACGTGGCTGGCTGGCCGGCACTGATGAGCGCTCCGGTGTCGACATTTCGGGCGGTAACGACCCCGGCAAACGGAGCCAGCACCCGCTTGAATGACACCAATTTTTCGAGTCGGCGGACGTTCGCCTCGGCCACCACGACATTCGCGTTGGCCACTCCAACCGCGGCCACTCCAGCCGTCACATTCGCGTCGCTCGTCCGGAGGTTGGCCTGAGCAGTGTCGAGCTCCAGCGCGGAAGCGGCGCTGGATTTAAACGCTGAATCAAAACGATCAAATGACTGCTTATTCAGAATTCTCGTCGCCTTGAGTTGTTCCAGGGTGGCCTGGGCTTGTAGGACAGAGGCCTGGGTCTGAAGCAAGGTTGCCCGGTTCTGGTCCAACTCCTGGTCCACCTCCGGGGTAGCGATAACAGCCATGAGCTGGCCATCGGTGACGCGATCGCCGATGTCCACCAGCCACTTTTCGAGATACCCGTTGGTCCGGGCGAGAAGACTGGGTTCCTCGTCGGCCCGTGCGGCCCCGGGCAGGACGACCGACGTCTCGGCCGCCCCCGAGTGGGTGATGACGACGTTCACCCGCGGGGCCTCGTCCGATGTTACCGCAGCCTTGACCTCCGAGTGGTCTCGAAGTCGAGGCACCAGGCCCGCAGCGAACAGGCCGACAACGACGACCACGACAGCGGCGAGGACGGCGAACGGCTTCCATCCGTATCGACCTTTGCCCTGCGGGCCCGGAGCAGGTGCCCCTTCCTGGTCGTTGTGTGGCGGCAGGGCAAGCCGGGCGTGGCCGGCGGGTGAGGCGAGTCGGCCGTCGGCGGATGGCGATGCCAGTTGATCGTTCATGTTCGGTACTCACGAGTTGGTTGTCGGGTTCAAATTCGCCGGGGCGGGGGCCGAGCCATTCCGCTCTGGTCGGCCCGGCTCCGCGTTTCGGCTCGTGTCGTCGTGAGCCGGGTGTTCGCGATCGTTGCCGCCGTCAACGAGGTCCGGGTCGGGCTTCTTGGTCGACTGATGCCGACGGAGCACGGTGTAGATCGCAGGGACAAGGAACAGCGTGGCCAGGGTGGCGACGATCAGGCCGCCGATCACCGCCCGGCCCAGGGGGGCGTTCTGTTCGCCCCCCTCGCTCAACCCAAGCGACATCGGGAGCATTCCGATGATCATGGCCAGGGCGGTCATAATGACCGGCCGTAGGCGGGTCTTGCCGGCCTCGAGCGCGGCGTCGATGGCCGACTTCCCATCCTCGCGCTGCTCGTTGGCGAACACGATCACCAGGATCGAGTTCGATGTGGCCACACCAACGGCCATGAGTGCACCCATCAGGCTCGGGACGCTGAACGTCGTGTGCGTCGCCCACAGAGCCCAGACGATCCCGACCATCGCCCCCGGTAGGCCGCAGACGATGACCAGCGGATCGACCCACGACTGGAAGTTGATCACCAGCAGGAGGTATACCAGCGTCGCCGCGAACACGATCCCCAGCCCCAGGCGGACAAACGACGAGTTCATGCTCTCGACCTGGCCACGGATCACGATCTTGCCGGCCGGTGGAAGGTCGGGCCGGGCCTCGTCCACGATCGCCCTGAGCGGCGCAGCGACGCTCGCCAGATCGGTCCCCTGCACGCTGGCCCGAACGTTGAAAGAGGGCTGGACGTTCGTATGACTAATCAGGACCGGCTCGATCCCCCGCTCGATCTGCGCCAGATCGCCGAGCAACTGGGTCGTCTGACCGGCCACGGCGACCGGGGTGGTCTTCAGCGCGTCCAGGTCGGCCACCCGGCGAGGAGGCGTCTGGACGGCGACCAGATACGTCCGGGCATGCTTGGTGTCTGTCCAGTAGGTTTGATTCACCTGACCGCTCGACGCCAGGCTGGTCACCACGCTGTTGGCAACATCCAACTCCGTGAGCCCGGCCTCGACCGCGCGGATTCGGTCCACGTTCACGAACAGGTGCGGCCGGTCGATGACTTGATAGACCCGGACATCGACCGCACCCGGCACCCGCTTCAACTTGGCCGCCACGGCCTTTGCCACCTGATACGTCTTGGCCCGGTCCAGGCCCGTCACCTGCACGTCGATCGCCGACGGCAGGCCGAAGTTGAGGATCTCCGTCGCCATGTCCCCCGGCTTGGCAGCGACTTCCAGGTAGGCGTTCTCAAGCGGGATGCGGCGGCGGAGTTCCTTCAGATACTCGAATGCCGAACCCACCTTGTCCGGCTTGAGCTTGATGAGCATTTCGCCGTCGGCCGAGCTGATTGTCGAGTTGTCGGTAATCCCAAGGTTCAGTCCGTCCGGCACCCCGACATTGGTCGTGACCGATTCGAGGTCGGACGCCGGGACAACGTCCCGGACCGTCTTCTCGGCTCGACTGAAGTACCGGTCGGTCTCCTCGAACCGGGTGCCCGGCGGGGCGCGGAGTTGAAGCCGGACCTCGCCAGCGTCCGACGCCGGGTAGAAATCCCGGCCAACGAAGGGGACGACCGCCCCTGTCCCGACCGCCAGCACCGCGAACAGGCCGAGGAGCAGTCCGCGATGAGTCAGGACCCACTCCAGGGCGCTCACGTAGCCCTCCTGGAGCCGATCGAACCGCCGGTTGAACCACTCGTGGACGCGGCCGAAGACCGAAGAAGCCCCCTTGGCGGAGGGCGCGGGCGACCCGCTGGCCGCACCGTCCTCGCCGAGTTCTGCCGGCAGGAGGTAGCGGGACATGGTCGGGACGACCGTACGGGAAAGCAGGTACGACGCCAGGACGGCGAGGACGACCGCGAGCGCTTGTGGGGCAAACAGGTAGTACGGAACCCCATCAAGGAACACCACGGCCAGGAACACAATGCTGATCGACAGAGTCGCAAATAGCGCCGGTGTGGCCACCTGCTGGGCGGCGTCCAGGATCGCTCGGGTCAGGGGCTTGCCCGTGGCGGCGTGGCGGTGGATATTCTCAATCTCGACCGTGGCGTCATCGACGAGGATGCCAACGGCCAAGGCCAGCCCCGAGAGGGTCATGATGTTGAGCGTCTGGCCGGCCGCAGCGAACCCGATGATCGAGCAGAACACGGCCAGTGGGATGCTGGTCGCGACAATCAGGGTGCTCCGCCAACTCCCAAGGAACATGAGGATCATGACGGCCGTGAGGATGGCCGCGATGACCGCCTCGACGAGGACACCGGTGATCGCTCCCCAGACAAACGGGGCCTGGTCGGAGACGATCTCGATCTCGGTCCCCGGTGGGGCAGCCGCCCGGACGTCTGCCAGGGCCGCTTTGATCTTCCGGGAGATCTCCAGCGAGGACGAGTCGCCGTTCTTGAGGACACTGACCAGAACCCCAAGTTTACCGTCCTTGCGGACGATGCTCGTTTGCTCCTTCGCCCCGTCCCGGACCTGGGCCACGTCTTTAATGTAGACCGTCCGGCCGTTCACCTGCCGGAGCGGCATGTCGTTGAACTCGGCGACGGCTGCTGGGGACGAGTTGATCCCGACGGTATACTCCCGGCTGCCCATCTTGACTGTCCCGGTCGGCAGGGTGATGCACTGAGCGGAGATGGCGTTGGTAACGTCCTGGGGGCTCAGCCCGTACCCGTTGAGGGCATTCAGGTCGAGGTCGACCATGACCTGTCGGTCGGCCCCCCCGAACGGCAGCGACAGGGTCGTCCCCTGGACGCTGGCGAGTTGCTGGCGGAGCTGGAAGATGGCGAAGTCGTACAACTCCGACGGGGTCAGGGTGTCGCTTGAGATGGCAATTTGGACGACCGGCACGCTCGACGCGTTGAACCGCAGGATGAGCGGTGGCTCGGTCCCTCGCGGCATCCGGGCGAGGATCGACTGGCAGACCGCAGCGAGTTGGGCCTGACACTCGGCGATGTTTGCCCCGGAATAGAAGTACAGCCGGATGACGGCAATCCCGTTGATCGTCTCGCTGCGGATCTCCTTGATGTTGTTGACTGCGGTGGAGGCAGCGAACTCGCTGTACGTGGTGATCTGGGCCTCCACGTCAGAGGCCGTCAGGTTCGGGTAACGCCAGACGATGGTGATGACCGGGATGTCGATCTCGGGGAAGACGTCCGTCGGGGTTCGGTAGACCGCCAGCCCGCCGAGCAGGAAAATGACGATCGACATGACGGCAAACGTGTACGGAAACTGGAGGGCGTATCGGACGATCCACATCATAAGTGTGCCCTCGGCCGTTCGAACCGGCTCGGTCGAGGGCCGACCGTGCGAAGAACGAAAACGGACTGTCTTGTGCGGCAAAAAGCGGGACGAACGGCTGGTGCCGTGGGAGGGTACAGGGCCTCACCGACGAATCCCCGACTGCGGTCGCCCGCGAGAGGTTGTCGATGGGGTTGCGGAGCAGCGCAGCCACGGTCACCGGTGAGCGGGCGGCTGCCTCCAGCGCGGAGAGTTGGCGAACGGGTCACAGTGATTGCATTTCAACGACGTCGGCTCCAGGTGTCATCGAATCGCAGGCCACTGACGCTTCCTACCTCATGCCGGTATCCATCTTTCGGAGTTGGACGTGCTTTCGGTCGGAAATAAATTGCAACAATGGTAAACTCATAACAGCTATCGTATCTCACGACGATGAAAAATCTGTCCGAAAATAATGCCAACTGGCTCGGAAAATCGCCGACGGTGGTGTCAGGGATTCCCCGGGTCCCTCAGGGAGTAGGGCTTCCAACCTGTTCCTTTGTACTCTTATGACAGCTCAACCCGCCTTCTTCCCGGTGCTGGCCATCCTGGGTTGGCCGGACAACGGAGATCCGCCGGGGCGATCGGAGGGAGCAACGACCCATTCTCGACCTGGGTCTGAGCCACCCGACGACTTCACTATCCCCATGTGGCCCCTTTCGCCTGGAGGGCCGGGCAGATGAGTCCGGCCTCGCCTGATCGCCCTCATCCGGATGGCCCCTGAGGAAGCACCGCAAACCCTGGGGGGCCTCCAAGCAGTAAGCATCGGTTCGGAATTGACCGCTTTCTATCGGGTAAAACAGCAGAACGCTTCACAAACCAAAATCGGTCGGTGGCATCTGCCAGCCGAGGGGCCAGTCGGGGACGCATGGCTAGTACGTTCTTGGATGTGCCTGACCGAATCGTTCGTTCGTTCTCGCCATGCAGCTGAGATCGGCCGGTCGGACTTTTCCATCATGGCTCGCATTGGCGCGGCAGAAGTGTCTCATACAGGAACCCGTTGAGAGTGTCGCATCTATGGGAAGACGATTNNACAGCCTCTGCGGGTTCCTGTCTCAGGCACACCGCGTCATGGCCCGCCCGGTCCAGCGATCTGCGGGCAGGCAGCAGCGGCTATCAAAACTCCGACAGACCGCCGTCGGCGGCCAGGTCGAT
>PLDW01000286.1:24785-33068 GCA_003136315.1 Gemmataceae bacterium
GGCTGAAGTTGTTGACGCGGATGTCCTTGCCGATCAGGTCCGCCGCCCACCCCTTGACCGAGTAGCGGATCGCGGCCTTGGTCGAAGTGTAAGCTGGCGTGGCAGGGGTCCCACTTAGCGGTGGCCGGGGTCCGGTACTCCGGACTTCGGTCAACCCCCAAACCTCATGCTCGCGTCCAGTCGCTCGGCCAGGAACGCCCCGATGGCCGCCAGCGCTTGGTTCGCGGCCGCGAGTTTGCCGACTCCGGATGCAAAGCCATGCGGCATGCCTTGCCAAACATCGACCCTGGCATCGACTCCCGCGTCGACGGCACGCACGACGTAGCGCAGCGCGTCATCCAGCAACACTTCGTCATCGCCCACATGCACGCGGACCGGCGGAAGACCAGCGAGGTCACCATAGAGTGGCGAAGCCTTCGGGGCCGTCGGGTCAGCGCCGTTCAGATAGGAGCGGACAAGCTCACGCGCCTGAGATTCGATGAAATACGGGTCAGCCGCCGCCCGGGTCTTCCAACTTTGTCCGGAGAGTGTCAGGTCGGTCACGGGAGAAAGCGCCACCGCACCTACCGGAATCACACCGCCTGCGGGTTTTCGCTCCGTGACGAGACGTAACAGGACCAGCGCCAGTGTACCGCCCGCTGAATCTCCAACGACTGCGATCCGGGCGAAATCCCGCTCGATCAGTCCGTCGTAGCAGGATTCCACGTCAGCTAGGGCCGCCGGGAACACGTGTTCCGGTGCGAGCCGGTAGTCCGGAATAAAGGCGTTGGCGCCGGCGCTCGCAGCGATTTGGCCGACGAGGTGCCGGAATGCCTGTGCCGAGCCCCAGTTGAACCAGCCACCGTGCAGGTGAAGAATCACGTGTTCTGATTTAGCCTGGCTGGGTCGGCACCACCATCCGGAGATACCTCCTACGGTATCGGCCTCAAAGCTCACGTCGTTGGGCGCGGGAACACGCTCCGTGATCGCGTCAAACGGTAGGCGGGCCGCCGTCCCCTGAAGCTTTCCCTTGAGCGGTTCAACCATAGCTCGCTGGGCCGCCATCGCGACTTTGTCTTCTGCGGTGGTGGGATGAGTCGCGGACCATGATGCTGTGTTTTGTGAAAGTAATGCGTTCATCGAGAGGCTCCTTGATTTCGAGTTCATGACGCTTATCAAAACTCCGCCAGGCCGCCGTCGGCGGCCAGGTCGATGCCGGTGGTGAAGCTGCTCTCGTCCGAGGCGAGGAAGAAGATCGACGCGGCCATCTCCTCCGCCCGGCCGAGCCGGCCCATCGGTGTCATCTTGATGTACATGGCCCGCATGGCGTCGGACTCCTCCTGGGTGCCGTGCTGGCTGTCGAGCATCGGCGTGTCGGTCACGCCGGGGCTGAAGTTGTTGACGCGGATGCCCTTGCCGATCAGGTCCGCCGCCCACCCCTTGACCGAGTAGCGGATCGCGGCCTTGGTCGAAGAGTAAACCGTCATGGGGGGAATGCCCTTCTTGTAGGCCACGGAGCCGACCGTCACGATCGCCCCGCCGGCGGTCATCAGCGGCACGGCCTTCTGAATTGTGAAGAAAGTGCCGCGGGCGTTGATGTTAAACACCTTGTCGTAGTGTTCTGCTGTGGCTGTCGAGGGCGTGGCCAGCTCGGTGATCCCCGCGGACGCCACAACGATGTGTAGGACGCCCTTCTCCTTTTTAATGGTCTCATATACGCGGTCGAGGTCGTCCAGGTTGGCGACATCGCCCTGGACCGCTGTCACATTCTTCCCGATCAGCGTCTTCGCCTTGTCCAGTTCGGTCTGCCGCCGGCCGGTAATGAAGACATACGCGCCTTCGGCGACGAACCGCTGTGCGGTCGCCAGACCGATGCCGCTGCTGCCGCCAGTGATCAACGCCACTTTGCCATTTAGCTTGCCCATAGGTATCTCCTTTCTGGATCTCAGCCTTGCCCCATGAGCGAGAGAAAGTTCGGCTGCCCATTGGACGCGTGGAGTCCACCGTCGACCGGCAGAATCACTCCATTGACAAAGACGGCGTCCTCACTGGCGAGAAACGCAATTACACCCGCGATATCATCGGGCGTGGCACTTCTGCCGATCGGCATGCGTTCACGAAATGCCGCCATCAATGCATCGCTTTTCATGAGTTCGGCAGTGGCGTCGGTGGAGGTGAGGCTCGGCGCCACGGCGTTGACCCGAACGCCACGAGAGCCGTACTCGAGCGCGAGGGAGCGCGTGAAGTTCGAGACGGCTCCCTTGGCCGCGTTGTAAGCACTCAGCCCCCAGTCGCCCCCCAAACCGGATGCGGACGACACATTGACGATCGAGCCTTTGGTTTTCAGGAGATGGGGCAGCGCCTCGCGGGCGCCGAAGTAGACGCTGTCAATGTCGGTCGCCATGATCGTTCGCCAGTCCTGCGTGGTGGTCTGCGCAAAGGGGCCAAAGACTGCCGTTGCGGCGTTGTTGACCAGCACATCCAGTTTTCCAAACCGGGTGACCGTGTCTTGCACAAGGCGCTTCACGTACTGCTCATCCGACACATCTCCGGCGTGAACCAGTGACTTTGCTGGATCAAATCCTGCAATGGTCTCTTGCAATTTGTGTTCGCGCCGTCCGTTCAGCGCGACGAAGGCGCCTTCCTGCAGAAAGCGGCGCGCCGTGCCTGCGCCAATACCAGAGCCGGCTCCCGTGACGATGACAACTTTACCTTCAAATCTGTTCATGATGTTTCCTAATAAATGTTGTTGATGTTTGTTGCGACCAGAGCCGTTACCCTGGTGTTGAAGTCGTCTCACCGAAGCCGGCGGACAAAGTGGAGATCCAGGCCGGACAAAGGAGCGCCGACCTCGTCGCCGCTGCCAGGCGCTCACCAGGCGGCTACTCCTTATCCGGATTCAGCAATTCTGTACGGTAGTTCGGCGCGAGCGACGCCGCTTTCTTCATCGCGGCGGTCTGGGCGGCCTTGTCGAGCTTGGGTGCTGGCGTGGTCCTGCCCGCGACCGGCACGCCGACCTGTTGGAAGAACTCCTCCTGCCCGGCCGGAGCGCAGAGGCACAGCAGCCGGACCGGTCGGTCGGACGCATTGGTGAAAGAGTGCAGTGCGTTGGCCGGAATATGCAAGGTCTCGCCCGCCCGTACGACCAACTTCCGGCCGCGGAAGCTAGCCTCGATCTCGCCGTCGAGAAGAGTGAACGATTCCTCGAAATCGTGCCGATGAGGCGGCGGGCCTCCCCCGGGCGGGATATGCATGTCGATCAGGCAGTAACGACCGTCGGTGTCGTCGCCCGACAAGAGCACGGTGTAGGTGTCGCCGACCAGGCCGATGTGCGGCAGGGACGGGTCGGTCTCCGGCCTGGCCACTTTGCAGTTCCGCTGCGGGTCGTCTGGCGGCAGCGGCGTGGCCGGTTGTGACGTAATCGAGTGACGGTTCATTCGGACATCTCCTCCAAAGACGGCGAGGCGATGTGGATTCGCCTCTGCCACGCTGTAATGCGGATCACGGTTTCGCGGTTTTCTCTCGCAGCGCCCGGAGATGGCTAACGATCACGTCCGGCCGTTCCTCGGGCAAGAAGTGCCCGCAGTCGGCGACGACTCCACCCTGGACATCTTCGGCCACGAGCTTGACCATCTCCGGAACCCTCGCGCCCAACCCCCCCTTCTCCCCGCCGAGCGCGACGACCGGCACCTTGACCTTGTGGCCTCTTGGTAGGCCGCCGGCCAGCGGCTCGGTCTGCGCGATGCTGGCGAACTGGGCTCGGTAGACGCCCATCGCGCCCATCACCCCCTCTCGGCCGGCAAAGGTTCGTAGAACCTCGTCCACGTCTGCTGACGTGATGGCGTCCCGGTGTGCGGTTGACTTGTCGTAGAACCATGTGAGAAAGGCCCGCTCGTTCCCGACCACCAGCCGCTCCGGCACGCCGGGGGCGAGCGGCAGGATCCACCACCACATCGAACCCTCCCGCATGGCCTCGGGCGTATAGGCGATGACCTTGGTGAGCACCGCCGAGAGCATCACCGGCGCTTCCACGTAGAGCAGCCCCGCGACTTCCTCCGGGTGGTCGGCGGCCCATAAGAGCGCCGGCGGAGCACCCATGTCGTGAGCGGCGAGAAAAATCGGTTTCCCATCGCCGAAACCGATCTGGTGCACCACTGCGCGGAACTCCTCGGCCAGTGCACGGGCGTCGTAGCCCTCGGTGCCCGCTGGCTTATCCGACTCGCCGTAGCCGCGCATGTCGGGTACGAGCACGGCAAACCCTGCGTCGGCCAGGGCAGGCATTACCTTACGCCACGCGTAGCCCGTGCTCAGGAAGCCGTGCCAGAGAAGTACTGGCGTGCCGTCGGGGTCGCCCCCGACTCGGTAGTGAAGGCGTAGGCCGTCGACCTCGGCCACGGCGCTTCTGAAAGCCCGGGACTTTGAAAGTGGTCTCGTTTGATCGTTCATGCGGTCCTTTGCGCCGGGTAGATTGTGCTCTGGAAACTCTGCATGGGGCAACAGGAGGGCGTCGGCAGAGGTGGAGAACTCAACTCTCTTGCCACTTCCGTGCAGTCAGCCCACCAACTAATCCGTACGGTCGAACTTCTGGAGCGCCCACGGCAGATTGGCGGGGGCGACCCAGTAGTTGTTGAAGAACCGCGCGACCTGGGGCGAATCGAGGGGGTCCAATCCGGTAGGCGGCAACTCCCTCCGCTCGGCGGGCCTGGCGCTGCCGATGATGCACTGCTCGAACCCAGCGGGCGTATAGTAGTTCAGGACGTGGCAGACCGCCTTGCTCGTCACTTTGAACGAATGGACGGTGTTGCGGGGGACGTGGCCCAGTGACCCCGGCCCCAGCACCAGCGTCTCGCCGCCGACCTCGACCGTCATTTCGCCTTCGATGACCCAGAACGACTCATCCTCGTAAGGGTGAACGTGCGGCGGGGGGCCAGCACCCTGCGGCATCCACTGCTCGACCAGGGAGTAGCTCCCCCGCGTCTGCTCCCCGGTGGCGTGGACAACCCACAAACAGTCCAGCAGCCAGTAGGCCGGGGAGTCGTTGGGGGTTGAAATGAACGGCTTGGACGTGCGGATCGCTGTCATGTGGTTTCCTCGCTAACTGTTGTGACGTTTCTGCGCTCCAGGGTGGGGCGCTGGCGTATCAGTAGGTGGAGAACATCAACTCTCTTGCCACTTCCGTGCAGTCTCGCGGGCGAAGTCCGCGTAGCGGCGCGGCGGGTGCCCGAGCAGGCCCGTCAAGGCCTCAACGTCTCCGGGCTCCGCGACGAACCCCCGCTCCAGGTAGCTCTGGAACATCATCCGGAAGTGGAACGCCGACCAGGGGGGGATTGCTGCCGCATCTGCGCCTCGAACGCGTCCAGATCCTCGCCCGGGTAAGTGACCGGTTTCCCCAGGAGGTCGCTCCAGATCGAAGCGACCTTCGGGCCGCTCAGCACCTCGGGGCCGTTCAGGTTGTAGGTCTTGCCAGCGTGCCCGTCGGTCGTCAGGGCGACGGCGGCGGCCTCGGCGATGTCCCGCGCGTCCACCGCCGAGATGCCCGGCGTACCAAGCGGCATCGGGTACGTTCCGGCCTTGGTGAGGGCGTCCTTGAGCCGCGCGTCGTTCTGGACGAAGTAGTTCGGGCGGATGATCGTGAACGGGACATCGAACGCCTTGAGCGCGGCCTTGATGGCGACCTTGGGCGCGAAGTGGGGCACGTCCGGGTACCGCTCCACCCGGAACACGGAGTGGTACACCACCTGCTTGATCGGCCCCTTGATGCCATCGCCTCGCCAGTCGTTCCTTCCGTTCGCCTAGTCGCTGGTCCATTATGATCCAAGATAATCTGCGATATGGCCTACCGCAGATCGGCATACTGGCTCTGCCGTATGTTGCGCGGCGATTAGCCGGGTAGTGTGTGTGCAGCACCTTGCCACCCGCCTCGACCGGTGTCGCATCGATGAGGATCGCAGCCATAACAGCCGGAACTGTGCCCTTGTTAAGCCAGGTGTGCATTCTTCGGAGCCGGATTTGCGGTCGATTGTAATCCACAATCTTAGATATGTGGAAGTCACAAGCGTCATCTTAACGCGAATCGCTTAAAATTCTGTCAGGCAATCGAGTAAACGGACGCGGAAAATACCTGAACCAGACGTAGGTGAATTCCCGGACCCGCGTGGGAAGTGCTGATCTGGCTCGCGGGAGGGGGTCGCGTCCGCCGTCGGTCGGGTCGGCCGGCCTCTGGGCAGTGCGGCCGAGCTCGCTTCGAGTGCAGGTGCTCACGCACACAGGAATTGCCGGCACGCACGCAGGTATGAGCCGCGCTGCGGAATGAGCCCTCGTTTGTGCCCGCCTCATGGCATTCCCCGGACACCATTTTCCCCAATAGACCCGGAGGGTCTGCCGCCCAGACGGGCCGTTGGAGCACTCTGGCTGATGTTCGCAAGGGGCGCTCCGCATGTACGGGCGTGTTCGAGATGCCGGTCGAGACGTCAGGTGCAAATCGGTAGCGACGGGTTTGTACTCCGCGTGTGACGATGTTGCGTTCGGTCGAACCTCTCGGCACGCGACTTGCAGTGGTCGTCGGACTGTGCCGCTTTGCACCATCAGGGACGGGTTCCGACGCGACCAAACGGGGGCGATCGTGAAAAACGACTGTTGCAATGAGGAAGAACTCAACGGGCTTCAGTGGGCCTCGCTCGAGTACTACATCCGCGAGTTGAACTATCGCAACGGCCTCATCGCCGACAAGACCCAACCCGGTGCCCCGGCCAGTATCGCCGCCGTCGGAATGGCGATGGCCACGCTCCCCATTCTGGCGGCCCGCGAGCACCTGCCGCGGCGCCTGTTGGCCAGGCGGCTCCTGTCCCGCCTGCGGTTCCTGTGGCAGAGCCCGCACGGCCCAGACCCGGACGCCACCGGCTACCGGGGGTTCTTTTACCACTTCCTGGACATGGAGACCGGTCGGCGCGCCGGCCGGTGCGAACTGTCCACGGTCGACACGGCGTTCCTGATGGCGGGCGTGCTGGCGGCCGCCACCTATTTCGACCAGGACACGGAGGACGAGCACGAGATCCGCACGCTCGCGGAGTCGCTGTACCGGCGCGTGGACTGGCGGTGGGCCTTGAACGGCGGGGCGACGCTGACGCACGGTTGGACACCGGAGACCGGATTCTTACCGTACCGGTGGGAAGGGTACGACGAATCGTTGCTTCTCTATGTACTCGCTCTGGGTTCGCCGACATGCCCGGTGCCGGAAGAGAGTTACCCGGCATGGACATCAACGTATCGGTGGCGCGAGGTGTACGGGTACGAGTATCTTTACGCCGGCCCCCTTTTCATTCACCAAATGTCGCACCTCTGGATCGATTTTCGCGGCATCCAGGATGCCTTCATGTGCGAACGGAAGATCGACTACTTCGAGAACAGCCGGCGGGCGACGTTCGTTCACCAACAGTACGCGATCCGCAACCCGCTTCAGTTCGAGGGCTACGGGGAGCGGTGCTGGGGGCTCACGGCCAGCGACGGCCCCGGTTGGGTCGTTCGCACCGTCAAAGGCGTCGAGCGCCGGTTCTTCGATTACACCGCCCGCGGCGCTCCGGACGGTCCCGACGACGGCACCCTGGCCCCGTGGGCGGTCGTGGCTTCGTTGCCGTTTGCACCGGAGATCGTTCTTCCTACAATCAAGCGATTCGACGAAATGGATTTGGGCATGATCGAGCCGTACGGGTTCAAAGCGACATTCAATCCGACGTTTACCGTCGAGGGGAGCGACCACGGCTGGGTGTCGCCGTGGCACATCGGGGTGGACCAGGGGCCGATCATAATCGCGATCGAGAATTATCGAACCGGCTTGCTGTGGCAACTGATGCGGCGCTGCCCGTACATCGTCGCGGGGCTGCGCCGCGCCGGCTTTACCAACGGCTGGTTGAGTTAGCCGGTGAGGGCATCTCGCCGCCGGCCGGGCGCCCGTGATGGCTCGCCCCTTGCCGTTCTTCGCGGCCCTGCCATCGGTCTTGGGCAGACGCCAGGAAATGACCGACCACGATCATGGAGGGATAGGGGTAGGGAGAGCCGGTTAAGGCACCCCCTCCCTCCGAACCGGACAGGCGGATCTCCCGCATCCGGCTCTCCGGTCAGTGGTTTATCCCGTTAAGGACCCGTCAGGGACTGGGACATCCTCACATGGGCTGCTTCCAGACTCCACAGTCAACGCTCGGTGAAGTAAGCATTTGGCCAACGGCCACTTACCTCCTCGCACTCCGGTTTGGAGCGTGTCCAGCATGCGATCCGTCCAAACGTGGCGGTTCACCCACTCCTTGAGGG
>PLDW01000164.1 GCA_003136315.1 Gemmataceae bacterium
TGTCAGCTTCGTCCGGGCTTTTTGCCAGAACTCTCGGAGGCTCCTGCCAGTGTACGCGGACTCGTTGTCGAGGCCGCTTGACTTCATCCCATTGGGCGGGCCTACCACCCGAGAAGCTCATCATGCACACAACCGCCTCTGGCCACCTGGACTACTACAAACGGCATGGAATTAACCCCGTGCGGTATGAGATGGGCAATCTCCAGCGGCACTTCGACCGCCGGGCAGCGCTCTACCGGATGCTCGGGGTGACACCGCTTGTCGTCCGCGGGAGTCGGGTCCTGGAGGTCGCTCCCGGGACCGGCCAGAATAGCCTCTACGTTGCCAGTCTGCGACCCGCGGAGTTGACTCTCGTGGAGCCGAATCCTGTCGCGGTCCGCGACATCACCACCCTCTATGCGACTCCCGGAATCGCGCCTGTCCTCCCCCAACTGATCACATCGACTTTCCAGGATTTTGATCCGGGTCGAGACTTCGATCTGGTCATCTGCGAGAACTGGCTTGGGAACTCGGCCCATGAGCGGGGCTTGCTTCGGAAACTCGGTCGTCTCGTGGCTGAGGACGGGTTACTGGTCATTACCACGGTCTCCCCCGTCGGGATACTGCCGAACGTGCTACGAAAAGCGTTGACCTACCGTCTGGACGATATCGAAGCACCATTCGCCGACCGGACAGCCGTTCTCAGCGAGGCGTTCGGCCCGCATCTCCGGACCATCCCAGCGATGACCCGGACTGTGACGGACTGGGTTCACGACAACGTGATGAACCCAGCCTATTTCGGCATCCGGCTCACCATCCCGATGGTCATTGAGGAACTCGGCCACGGATTCGATGTCCTCGGTTCGAGTCCTCGGTTCGCGGCCGATTGGAGATGGTTCAAGGCCCTGGCCGGGGACGCCCGGGAGTTCAACCCACACTTCCTCCGAGAGTATCGCGGCGAGTTGCACAACTTTCTGGATTATCGGACGATTCTGCCGGCCCGTGACCCTGTCCGTAACCGAGAACTGGAAACTGCTGCCTGGGAGGTCAGCGAGCGAGTTCATGAGCTGGAGCAAGACACCTACGCTGACCGCCCGACCAGGTCATCCACCACTGCGACAGTCGATGCCGTTCGCAAGGTCCGAGCCAATCTGTCGGACCTGACAGCAACCGGCTGGACCGCCGCCCTGGATGAGTTCCTGATAACGTTCACCGAGCCCACTCTGACTGCTACCCGGGTCGGTGAGATGAGAGACTTTGGGGGCCTGTTTGGCCGCGAGACAGTTTATCTTTCGCTTGAGCGGTGCTGATGTATGGCTCGCAGATGATGTATCAGAATGGCGCGCAGATGACGCAGATCTACGAACGCAGATAAAATCTTGATCAATCAAAATTTGTTTTATCTGGATTTCATCTGCGCCGGAGTCTGCGTCATCTGCGGGCCATTTCTTCTGACTGGGTCATCCAGCTTCGCGCCTCTGCTCCACCTGTGGTAAGAGGTGTTGGTGTCGGCGGAGGAAATCCCGACCGATGCGAGCGAATCCGACCAACCCGTGCCGTCGAGCGATGCCCTCGAATAGCTCACGACGGTCATCGTCGGCCCGATCGTATCGGGCGAGGCTGTCGAGCCGATCAAGCATTTCCATGACTGCTTCGTGCAACTCCTCGGGGGTGTTGTCACATTCTCGCAACCCCGCCCGCCGCATTTCGGTCGCAGCGATATAGTGGGACCGGTTAATCGGGTTCAGCCACTCCTCGAATGTGAGCAACCGGTTCTGCCGGTCGGACCAGACCCGCTTAGGGATAAAGAGGTCGTGACGGCTGTTGACAGGAAGAGCGTTCGACATCCAGTTCGTGAACAGGCTCGGGATACCGAACGTGACTGGGATTTGTGACAAACCCGATGCAACCCCGATGAAAAACCGACAGGCCGCGATCAAGAAAACGTCCAACCATTCGGTCTTGTGTGGACCTCTGGCGTAGTCCACCACGCCACGAGTCGGAGGCAGCGGGGGCATGCTCGGATCGCCTACCCGGACGACCCATCCGCCCCGCCTCACGATCAGCTCGATCACGGACAAATACGTCGCGATGTCCGCGTTCCGATGAGTCTGATGGGGTGAATTCTGCTCCTTGTAAAACCCCGCTGATCGCACGTGGAGCGCCACAAACCAGGCACCATTTGGCATTCCCATTTCCTGGAGTTTGGCCCGACCGGCTACCCAATCGTGATTGGAGAGAGCAAGAAGCGGACCACGACCCTGCCGCTCCCACTCTTCCTGGATCACCCCCATACCCTCCAGAAAGTAGCGGTCCTGGTGACCGGGGAGTCGCAGGACCGATGCCACATGGGGACCGAAAGTGGCGGCCAGATGCCGAGTGGCTCCCCCAGACGTTGGATCAGTGACGACCTTCAGATGGGGTTTGAAGTAGCTCAGAAAAGACCGATTGGCAGTGAGTCGGGACGGAGCGTGAACGACGATCCGCGACCGATCCAACCAGCCGAGATGTCGTAGCTTCACCCAGGAATCGAGCAGGGCGATGTGACCGATGTTGCGAACCCAGTCGAACGACAGGAACAGGGTCTCGGCTGGGGTGGATGCGAGCCACCGCTCGTATTCGACGTGGAGCTGTTCTCGCCGCTGGGCTAACTCGGCAGCCGCCGCGAAGTCGCTGGCAAAATTGATCGCGAACTCCCCGACCTCGCAGTACGCCGCCGCGAGCAGTTCGAATTCGTCCGCCTCTTCGACCAGATGGGTTTGAGCCCACGGGGCGTCTGGCCCGTATCGCCGAAGAAGTCGGGCGACATAGGCGTGACCGACAGCCCGGTCCAAATGCCCGGTCACAACATAGATTTCAGACAGCAAGACATTCGCCTGAACTCGCTCGGGGAGAGTCACACCCAGGGCGGACAGCGCGATCATGATATCGGCACAGGCTGCGGCGTGTTGACCTAACCGGTGGTACGCGAGCCCGCGGTTCAGCCGGGCCTCGACATGGGCCGGGACGAACTTGAGGACGTGCGTGTAACGATCGACTGCGTGTGCGAACGCCCCAGCATCCAGGTCCGTGCGGGCATCCCGAAACACGACCGGAAGGCGTGCGTGCGGGGTTGATCGACTGCGAATGTACTGGACAAGGCCGATCAAACGCCGCACGGGTACGAGAGCGAGCCGGCCACCGGGGACGCGGCGAAGAGCCCTCGCCAGTCGCTTCCGCAACCCAAGTGGTCGATCTCCTGGGAGCGGGTCGACAGTTGGGAGAGGTTCGGCCAGGATTTGCTGCACCCTGGCCCAGGTGCCGTCGGCCTCCCATGTGGCGGCGTGCGCCTTCACCTCGGCAGCCGTGGGCATGTCCGGAGGGAGGAGGCTCCACGGGCACCACGCCCGCTCGCGGAACAAAAGGCAATCGACGACACGCCGAAGCGGACCTGATGATGGGTGGCCGGCAAAAAGCCCGGACCTCAACCGAACCCACTGGGCATCGGTGAGGTCCGAGAAGTAGTGGGGTGTCATATCGTCGGGAGGAATAGGTTAAACCTTCCGGCCGGCGCAGAGCACGAACAAATAGTGGGCCATCGGGTGATAGCCGGTGTGGACCACCTCATCATTCATGGAGAACAAAAACACATTCTCAAAGTGTCGTTCCATCACTTTCTTGTACTCTTTCCCATCCTTGCAGTTCACATGCCCCGCCTTGCTCCCGGGCGAGGCGTACACCTGGGACTGGAGGGACGGTGAGCCAATGATGGCGACCCCGGTCTTCGTGAGCGATTGCGCGATATTTTCGACGAACAGATCCTCGTGCTCAGAGATGATGTGCTCGAAGACATCAAGCGAGTACGCCGCATCGAAGTCGGCCGGGGGAACAGGGCCGGACAGGATGTCGTGAACCACGGTTGCGCACTCCCACCCATCGGTCATCATCCGGCTGCGCGCGTCTTCAATGAAGACTGGGTCGAAGTCGCTGGCAGTGACCGAGCACCCTTCCTGTGCGACCAGCCGAGTGCCGAAAGCATCCGCCGACCCGACCTCCACGACACGCTTTTTGCCACTGAGCATCTTGGCCACGAACTTGTAGCGGGACAGGAGGAACAGCAGCCGGCGAGGGTCATCCCGCCAGGTCTGGTTGCTCATGATCCCGAACCGGGACAGTCCGTCCCGGACGGCCATGTCGAGTTCAAATTGATACTGCGGCTCCTTGGTCTTGAGCCCGGCTCCGTGGCCGTTCGAGTGGCCGTTACCGACATGCATGTTGCCCTCGTTGGTTCGATGACGGATCGGGTATCGACGCAGTCCCATTCATGCGGATTTCGCAACAGGAATGGCTGGTGGTTCAAAGTAAATGTACTCGTAGTCTCCGGTGTATCCGGCCAGGTCGTATACCCAGGCCCACGTCTGCGGGCGGAAGAACGACTCGCAGGTCAGTGCCCAGCACTGGAGATTGAACAACTCCTCGGAATCCTTGAAGCTCTCGACCACCAGATACTTGTCCTTGCCGACCCGCTGCATCTCCTCAATCGCTTTGACCACCTGTTGCGGAGGCAGGTTGTGAAGGGTGTTCAGAGAGATCACAAGGTCAAACGCCTGATCCGGAAACGGGAATGGATCTTCCGCCCGGTGAGCGAAGAGGCGATCTCGGACTTCCTCCTTGGCAGTCGCAAGAGCATACTCCGAGACATCGAAACCGGTGACCGAACAGCCGGGGAGGAGTCGCGTGAACTCGTAAAGCAGGAATCCTCGACCACAGCCCACATCCAGGATTTTCGCAACGGACGGAAGGGCGTAGGTGTCAATCAACGCTCGGGCGACCACAGACCACCGACCATCATACTTGTATCCGCCGTACCCATACCTGCGATCACCGTCCCAGTAATCCCGGTCGAATCGCCGCGCCACTTCTGAACAGTGGACTTTCTCGTCGCACATCCGACCGACGTAGTCACGGGCCGTCCTGCGGTGGAGTTGGTTGACGATATTCAGCAAGCGACCCATCGGTTCCTCGGCATGATAACCGCTCCCCAGGGTTTCGCCGGAAGCCCGGCTCCACCCTGGGCTATTTTCCAGAGCCCCATTCCCCATCAACTGCTGCCCATGACCGTGGGAGATTTCTTTCTGCCGATCGCCTTACGAATATAGCCAAACCGGGATAATTCACACACCAGTTCAGCCGCCCTCGATCACGCTGCGACCCGAATCGTCTGGCCAGGCCGGCCGACGAGCAGGGCTTTGACCTGCTCGGCCACGTTCTCGGCGGAGACTCCGTATTTCCGTAGCATCCCGGTTTGGTCTCCATAGCCTTTCGGGAACACATCCGGGATGCCGAATCGTTTGAATCGCCGGCCGGAGAGGAGGTCGGCCTCGGCAAGATCCTCGGCAATCGCGCTGCCGAGCCCACCGATTACGGTGTGCTCCTCAACGGATACAACCACCGCGGCCTGCTTCACATGCTCGTGCAGTGCGATGGTGTCGAGAGGTTTCACCGTTGGGAAGTGCAAGACAGCCGCCCGGATTCCAGCGGTCGCGAGCTTCTCGGCGGCTGCGAGGCTCACCTGGAGCCCTATCCCAGTCGTTGCGATCAGCACCTCATCGCCGTCCCGCATGGGAACGGCCTTCCCGATCACAAAAGGACCGGTGTCGGTCGTGACGACCGGGTCGTGCCCTTTCGCCACCCGGATGTAGATCGGTCCCGGGTGGTCAACTGATACCTTCATGAACCGGACCATCTCGACCGCGTCGGCCGGAGCAACGATTGTCATGTTCGGGAGAGCCCGCATGATCGCCAGATCTTCGATCGCAAGGTGGGTTGGACCGAGCGGAGCGTACACCACGCCGCCGCCGTTCGCAATCAGCCGGACATTCACGTTATGGAGACAAAGGTCGACGGCGACCTGCTCGTAG
The DNA here is from genome assembly GCA_003136315.1 of Gemmataceae bacterium. GTDB lineage: Bacteria > Planctomycetota > Planctomycetia > Gemmatales > Gemmataceae > Urbifossiella. Next base: position 5,880 of record PLDW01000164.1, read on the forward strand.
CACCTGCGGGACAGGAAGGTCGCGATCGTGTTCAAGTACACGATGCGCCCTTCCAGCGCCATACCGGCAGCGACCCCGACAAGGTTCTGTTCGCTCACCCCCTCCATGAAGAACCGTGAAGGGATGTCTTTCTTGAATTCGCTGAGCACACCGACCCCAAGGTCCGAGCCGATGAAGACCACTCGCTCGTCTGTCTTGGCCAGCTCGTACACCATCTTCAGGCAACTCTCGCGCATCATGCCTCCTCGATGGCGGCCAGCAGGGCATCGACTTCCTGGTCGGTGACCTTGTTCTTGTGGTGCCACTTCATGTTGTTCTCAGCGAATTTCGCACCTTTACCCTTGATCGTGTGACAGATCAAGGCTGAGGGTTTCCCTTCAACAAAAGGTGTGGCCAGTGCAACCCGAAGTGCGGGAACATCGTGCCCATCGACCTCGCGGACGCCGAATCCGAAACTCCGCCACTTATCTGCGAAGGGCTCCAGATCCTGGACTTCCCGGGTGCTGGCGTAGGATTGGTGTTTGTTGTAATCGACGATTGCAGTGAGGTTCGTGAGACCATGCTTCCCAGCACACATGGCGGCCTCCCACACCGACCCCTCGTTGCACTCCCCGTCGCCCAGGATGACGAACACCCGGGAATCGGATTTCGCTATTCGGAGGTGCAACGCCATCCCGAGCCCGATTGGGAGGCCGTGCCCGAGAGCCCCCGTGCTGGCTTCGACCCCAGGCACTTTTCCTGCCTCGGGGTGGCCACCGAGGATACCGTCGGGAGCGCAGAATCGTTCCAGTTCCGTTTCCGGGAAGTATCCCTTATCCGCCAGGATCGCGTACAGCGCCAGACACCCGTGCCCCTTGCTCAGGATGCAACGATCCCGACCAGTCCACCGCGGGTTTTGGGGGTTGAAGCAGAGGACATCATCGTAGAGGACGCGCAGAATTTCGATCAGCGAGAAGGCCGCCCCAACGTGGCCACGGCGGGCCTTTTGGAGCACCCGCACAATGACCCGCCGGAAATGTTTTGAACGCTCGTCCAGACGGGGTGATGCAGTCATCCTGTCGCCTTCCTTGACAGCCCCCGGGTGAAACCGGGCGGGGGCTCCTGTTTACCCGCGGTGGGTAGGTGGAATCAATCCGAGCTTGCCCACCCGTAACGGTCACATCCAGACCTTGTGGGCCGGTCTGCGTGACAAGGTAATGGAACGTAATCAACCGGCTGACCGCCGAAGCCGCTTCGCGGCCAACCCCGCAAGCCAGCGGAGTTTTCTGGCTGCGCCTGGCGGCGGAACTTTCGCCCAGACCCGGTCGAGTTCCGCCCGGAGACGCTCAATTTCGGCCTCGCACTCCGCACGAATCCGTGCGGCCTCCCGCCAGAATGGCCCGAGGAAGAACGCTGCCAGCTCGCGAACCATCGGATTCGGGTCGGCGAGCAACTCCTCGTAAACCTGGGGCTGGAACCCGTTGAGGAACCCAAGAATCTCCGGTGACCACCGGTCGTCCCGCAGGGCCGCGGCCCGGATCAGATCCGTTCCGAAAAAGGTGGCCGCCCCGTTGCGTCGAAAGTATGGGGCCACATCCGCATATTCCGGTGCAGTAATGCGGGCCAGGAACTCTCCCAGCGCAGCGACGTTCTTTTCCCCATGTCGAGCGTTGGCCGAGTATCCATCCGCCAGTAACACCCGAATGGCCAGGGTCTGCGGCACATGGCACACTCCGTGGCGAAACGCGACGGTCAGAAACGCGAACCAGTCAGAGTACCAGGCCAACTCGGGGCGATACCCGCCAGCCTGCACCAGTCGTTCCCGGCGACAGACGACCGCATGTCCAGGAATCACGCATCGCAGAAGCTGGCAAACCTCGTCGGGTGGGAAGTACGCCGGTCGATCACACCACCCGGACGGGTTCACTTCCACTGGCCCATTGTCGCCGATGCAGTACGAGTCGTAGGAGTAACAGAGGCCAGCCCGTGGGTGCTGATCGAGCACTGCAACCGACTTCTCGATGAATCCCGGCAGCAGGTAATCGTCGGCCGCAGCCAGGAGGACATACCCTCCGGACGCCAAGGCGAGTCCCTTGTTGTAACTCGGGACGACACCAAGGTTGATCTCGTTACGAATCACCCGGATGGCTGGATCTCGTCGGGCGTATTCGGCCAGCACCTCAAGACTGTTGTCTTTCGTCGAGGCGTCGTCGAGGACGATGATTTCCCGCGCCTGGACAGACTGCGCAAGTATGGCATCCAGCGCCCGGGGCAGATACCGGGCGTGGTTGTAGTTCGCCATCACAACCGACAGATCCGCAGTGGGCATCAGAGGAGCCTTGTCATGCAGGAACCCGCTGAGGTAGTCTCATTCCAGGAACCACCATTAGTCTAACGGGAGGGCGAGGCTCNNCAGGAGCCTCGCCCTCCCATGTGCATGTCTAATTGTCTTTCTTGTAGATGCGATAGCCTCAGCGGATTCTTGTATTATGCCGCCTTCTTGCCGCTCGCCAGATGCGCGTTCATTGTCTTGATGTTGAAGTATTTCGGATCACTCAACGAGTTCCGGATCTTCCCGGCCTTGAAGGCTGTGACCAGTTCCCGGACGGCGTCCGGGACGGAGTAACGCGGCTCCCATCCGAGTTCTCGCTTGATCTTTTCGCTGGACACCCGGTAGGATCGCAAGTCATCCGTCTTTGTGGTGACGATTTTCACGTCGTCGCCGACCTCTGCCTTGACGACATCCGCGATTTCCCGGATGGTCATGTTTTGCCATCCGGCGTTGTAGATTTTCCCATCGATTTTCTCGGCCGGCCATCGCAGGGTCTGGCAGTAAAGGTCGGTCATATCCTGGATATGCAAGTTCGGGCGATGCTGGCTCCCACCGAAGACGGTAATCTCTCGTTTGTTAACAGCCAGATTAGTTAGGATATTGACCGATAGATCGAGCCGAAGTCGTGGCGAGTAACCGCACACAGTCGCTGGCCGGAGAGTGAGGGTGGTGAATCCTGGTACCCGGGACTCCATCAGCACGTCTTCACACATCGCCTTGTACTTCGAGTAGTCGGTAAGCGGTTTGAGCGGGAGTTCTTCGGTGACTTTCTCCTCGTCCTTGATCCCGTAGACGCTCGATGACGACGCATACACAAACCGCTTGACACCATGCGCTTTCGACAGTTCGACAAGTGGGATGAACGCATCATAGTTGATCGATTTGCCCAGCGACGGATCGAGCTCGAAACTCGGATCATTCGAGATACAGGCCAGATGGATGACCGCAGTACAGCCGTTGAGGGTGCGGTCCAGGACAGCACGATCCCGGATATCGGCTTTGACCTCGGTCAGGTTCGGGTGACCCTTCACGGCAGCCAGGACGTTATCCCCGAAGTAGTAAGTATCCACCACACGGACGGTGTGTCCCTCGGCCAGCAATTTCGGGATCAGAACCGACCCAACATACCCGGCCCCGCCAGTGACCAGGACGGTGTGCTTATCGCTCATATCTTCTCCAGTTTAACGTTTAAAGTTTAAGAGTTTAGAGTTTGCGAGTGACACGTTGATCTCTTTTTCTACCGACTACTAATTTTGTCTTTAAACTTTAAACTCTTAAACCTTAAACTATTATCCAGCGATCTTGTACCGCGTTGGTTCGGGCTTCTCGGCTTTGTGGACCTTGAGCAGACACTCGATGTGGCGGTAGAGCGGGATCCGCTCGATCGACCGTTGGTTTCCGAGGATGGTGACCGCCTCTGCACCGACCACATTGCCCACAAACGGGACGACCTCCGCGGGGGCTCCACAGGCCACAGCCAGCGCGGTCACACAGAGAACGGCGTCTCCCGCACCGACTCGGTCGACCACCTTGGACGCGAAGGCTGGGGCTCGGTGGAACCCACTCGGAGCGGTGTGAAACAGTGTTCCCACACTACCCCGAGTCATCATCACTTTCGGGCAGTTGAGTCGGTCCGAGACGTGTCGAACCATTTCGTCCGGTGTCAAGTGGAGTGTCCGGGTTTCCAGTGCCACCTCCCGCTGAGCGAGGCAAACGTAGTCGGCCCGGGGGTATTTGGAGATCATGTTGAAGCCGTGGTTCCCCGCGTTCGACTGGGTGTTCACGGCCAAGAACTTCGAGTGCTGGCAAAGTGTGTGGATCGCCCCCCGGGTCAGCATGCCGTGCCCGTAGTCGGCGACAATTACCACATCGTATTGCGGAAGTATCGCCCGGAGTCGGTCGCACAGGTCGGTGTCGGCCCGCTCATCCAGGGCTTCATCGTTCATCCGGTAGACTTCAAACATCTTCTGCGAGAGATACTTCTCAACGAACCGCTTCTTCACAATCGTTGGGGAGTGTTTCTTCTCGACGAAGATTGGAGTCACGTTCGACTTGAGCACCCCGCGGACAAACTCCTCCTGATCGAGCCCTTCACCCAGCATGGTGAAGACATCCACCTGATTGGCGAAACTGGCTGCGTGGTTGGCGCAGGCGATGACGCCACCACCGAACCGGTCGATTCCCAGGTAGCGAGTCGCGAGGACAGGTTCCTTCCCCGATTTCCCGATGGCTTCGCAGTATTCGTATTCATCAATGATCGTCTCTCCGACGACCAGCACACGGAGGTTCTCGGCAGCGCGAAGCGGGGCGAGGACATCGTCTGCCGGATACCGCGCAGCGAACTCGGTCACGAATTCCCGGACGTGGTCCGGGTACTGCGACATGTATTGATTGATCAGGGCCGACGAACTGTAAACGATGTCCTCAGTGAATGCAACCTCACCGCCGATATTTCGGATCGCTTCTCCTTCCTGCGACACGTGCCCAATCGTGTCCTGGAGGTTGCTGAACTCACTCCCCTTCACGAAGACATTGGGGCGGAGAAGGTGAATCGTGTCGACCGCGGTGGGCCAGCGATTAATCGCAACGTAGTCGATGGTCGAGAGGGAGGCCAGGAACTCAGCGCGGAGGGCCTCGGTGAAAGCGGGCCGGCCGGCACCCTTGTTGACGAATCGATCGGGGGTGAGCGTGACAACAAGCACATCGCCAAGTTTCTTGGCCTGCTCGAAATGCCGGATGTGGCCGATGTGCAGGAGGTCGAACACACCGTGGCAGTGGACGATTCGGTGACCGCTCACACGGTGTTGGTCGAGAATCGCAACCAACTCATCAAGGCTATGGATCTTGGCGTTCGCCATGACCAGTGCTTCCCTGCCCTGGAACCGACCGCATCAAGCGGCCGCGGGTTATACCGGCAGTCGACCAGCCGGGACCACTCCGACCAGGGCGAAGGTCGGCCAGCTTGGGCCGGTGAGTCCGCAATGATATCGGCCGATTGAGTCTACGGGTTTGATAAACTTTGCCGGCCATACCAGCCGCAACGGGCGGCCCTGGCGAGGCGTCCGGGATTGATACCCGAACCCGCGAGGGAAAAAAAGGCGAACTGCGGGGGCCTGGGAACCGCTCAAGAGTATTGGGATTCAGTTGGGATACGGACAATCACGCGGCGGTCGCAGGACGGACACACCGGCTTATACGCGAGAGCTGGGAAACCGACCTCAGTCTGGGAGGAGGTCCGCGTCGAAACTGTCTCGATCTTCGGATCCATGGCGAAAGTCGTGCCGCAATGGGGGCAGCGAATGGGGATCATGGGTTTCGTCCGGGCGAGGGCCGGGCAATCGTCGCGAGTCATCGAGAGGGTGTGCAAAACCCTACCCCCCCGCCCAGCGATAGTCAACCAGGAGGTATGAAAACTGGAGAGTTTTCTGTTCCACTCAAGTGTCAAACGCTGAACCCTCAGATAGACACTTTGTCTTGTCTAATCAGAGAATCACGCCAATGGGAAGAGGCCCTCACAACCCCGGGACTGGTTCAGCAAACTGTCATCGTCGGGGACCAGATTCCTTCCGCAGCGTATTCCTCACCTACAGGTAGAATGGACTGTAGTTGTGCTGCGATTCCCGCGGCGGGCACCCAGTGCCGAACTCTCATGACTGTTCGTGAGCGCGATCCCATGTGACCCGACGACAGTCGCTGCCAAGATCGTCGCTATCGGCCACCCTCCTGGCGAGCAACCTGGCTGCACTGCTAATCCAATGGTCTTCTGCTTCTATATTATATTCATCAGAAATATCTTTACTTCCTACATTCCGCGAATGGGGATG
>PLDW01000077.1 GCA_003136315.1 Gemmataceae bacterium
CGATCGACTACAGTAGAATTAACGCCTTTCCTGAACAACAACTGCGGCCGGGTATCGATCCCCGTTCGGAGCTTTGGACATCACGAGGAGAAAGCGTGTTCTGGTCGACCCTTCCCATTTATCCGTGTGGTGATACGATTGCCCTACTCTGCCGCCGTACCGTGAGGCTTCTCCCGATGTGGATTGACCGGCTCGTCCGGTTCCTGCTCCCTCGACAGGACCAGTTCTTTACCCTCCTGGAACAGCTCGCCGACAAGATCGATACTGCGGCCAGTGTGTTTGGCGAGTTGCGAACCGCTACCACCCTGAGTCAGATCGAGTCTGTCGCCTCCAGGCTCAAGCCGATCGAGACCGACGCCGACGGGGTCTGCCAGCGACTCTACGAGGCGATCGACCGCACCTTCGTGACCCCGATCGACCGCGAAGACCTGGCACGCTTGACCAAGGGACTCGATAACGTGGTGGACGGAGTGGAACACACCGCCGCTTTCGCTGCCCTGTTCCGGTTCGACACGCTGACACCTCCGATGCAGGAGTTGGTTCGGATCACCGTTGCCACAGCCGGAGAGGTCGCGCGGGCCGCCAGACAGCTCCGAAAATTCGCCGACCCAGAATCGGTCAAAGGTTCCACTCTGGCGGTCCACCTCCTGGAAAACGAGGCCGACGCCGTTTATCGCGGGGCAATCGCCTCGCTGTTCTCGAACGGGGTCAGCCCCATCGAACTGATCCGCCAGAAGGACATGCTGTATAGCCTGGAGGAAGTCGTGGACCAGTGCGAGGATGCGATGGACACGATTCGATCTGTGATGGTGAAGAATGGGTAGCACCTTTGCAGTCCTGGTGCTGGTCGTCGTTCTCGCCCTGGCGTTCGACTACATCAACGGATTTCACGACACGGCGAATGCCGTCGCGACGGTCGTCTCGACGAATGTCCTGCCCGGCCGGACGGCGGTCCTGCTCGCCGCTGGGTGTAACTTCGTCGGGGCGTTCGTCGGAGTTGGGGTCGCCAACACGATCGGCGGGGACATCGCCGATCCCGCTTCGGTCACCCAGTTCGTCGTCGCTGCTGCCCTTCTCGGGGCGATCGCCTGGAACCTGCTCACCTGGTATTTCGGCATTCCGTCCAGCTCGTCCCATGCCCTCATTGGGGGGCTCGTTGGGGCTGTGTGGTGTCACCGTGTGGTCGGCGGGAACCCAGCCTGGGAATCTCTCCTCGACTTGCTCGGTTCGCGCGGGGTCGTCCTCACACTCCAGGCTCTCGTTATCTCCCCTTTGGTGGGGCTGGTGGGTGGGTTCGTCCTGATGAGTCTGCTCCTGTGGGCCGTTCGGCCGCTCCGCCCAACCCAGGTGAACCGTGGGTTCCGGGTTCTTCAGCTTGGGTCAGCCGGGTTCATGGCCTTCGCCCACGGTTCTAATGATGCCCAGAAGTCGATGGGGGTGATCACTCTGGCGCTGGCCGCCCACGCAGCCGCAGGGGGGGCAGAGGGGCCGGCCGATTTGACCATCCCGACCTGGGTGATCGTGAGCTGCGCAACGGCGATGGCGCTCGGGACGTCTTCGGGGGGGTGGCGGATCATGAAGACAATGGGCCACCGGATTATCAAGCTCCGGCCGATCAACGGGTTCGCGGCAGAGACAGCAGCCGCCGCAACGATCCTGATTGCCACCTGGTTGAAGGCCCCGGTCAGCACGACTCACGTGATTTCTTCGAGTATCATGGGGGTCGGTGCATCGAAGCGGGTCTCGGCCGTCCGCTGGGGTGTGGCGGGGAACATGCTCACCGCGTGGGTGCTCACGATACCGATTTCCGCAGCCGTCTCCGCAGTTTTCTATCTGTTGATCCGCTCCCTTTTTGGCTGACACCTGGTCCATGATCCAACCCAGGCGACCCAGGCCGGGGCAAGGACAAACGCTTCCAAGACCGCGAACAGCCCGCCCCCGGCAATCACACCGAGGACGCCGCCAGCGGTCACAAATTCGCTCCTGAAATACGCCGCCGCGCAGACCACCCCGCCGACCCCGCCCACCACAGACCCGAGCATCGTCGCGACGACGAGGAGGAGATCCGAGGCTGTTTCACGGCCTGGCCACCGACTCCACTCGTCGACAGAAAATCGGTCCTGTGCTTGTTCGCTCATCTTGCCCTTACCCCGCATGGAGCGGAGCCAGTTGTGTGGGGGGTGCCGCAGCACCGAGACGGGGGGCTTGGCAGCAATAGAGCCAGGGGCTCTTCACATCTTCTTCACACAGTCTACTTCTATTCCTCACGCTCCGCAAGTCGGATTTCCCCCCTATCGGCACCACATCTTGGGATTGGGCAATGATGGAGGGGTGTCCAGCTCAGTTCCGGCTGACAGGCGAGATCCCTCTGCCGTGCCTCACTCGACTGGACGGTGGACCTTCACACGCAGGACGTAGGGGAGTTCGGCCAGGCGGACGAGGGCGGCTTCCACCGCCAGCCCATCCGGGGCCTGGACGTCCAGGGTCAGCCGGCAGCGCTTCCGCCGCAGGTTGTGGTCCTCATCCACTCCCGCCACCACTGCCCCACATGCCTCGATCCGCTGGAGGACCTCGGCACGGTTTCTTCCGGTCTCCTTCAGGAGGATCACCATTCGTCGTGAGACGAGCGACCGGACCCGTCGTTTCAGGTGCCCGAGCACGACGAGAGTGAATAGCGACACCCCGGTCGTGGCGGCGGCCACCGCGTACATCCCGCTCCCAGCCGCCAGCCCAATCGCAGCAACCAGCCAGACGCTCGCTGCGGTGGTGATCCCCTTGATCCCGCCCCCGGTTCGCAGAACCACCCCAGCCCCAAGGAATCCGACCCCGGCGACCACACTCGCCGCAATCCGGGAGGTATCCACCATCACCAGATCGTCTCGCCCGTAGTGCTGGTAGTAGACGAACTGGGTAGACACGAGCATGAACGTGGCCGAGGCCAGGGCGACGAGCAGGTGGGTCCGCAGCCCGGCCGGCCGCCCGGTCCACTGCCGCTCGGAGCCGATCGCTGCCCCAAGCCCGGCCGCCGCACCCATCCGCAGGAACATGTCCAGATCGCTAATCGCCATCCCGCATCCTCCGGTCGCACCGTCGCTGTTGTACATACGGTGCCGCACCGGGGGGTCTGCGAACCCGAGAGACGCGGATCGGGTGATGTTACACGCAGGCCACGCTCAACTCGCGGCGGGTGACCCCGGTATCCTGCGGGGTTCCTCGAAGCGATTTGGGACAAGGAGCGAGTAGACGCATGGGACCACAAACAGCGTCGTGGCTAACCCGGCGACCAGCCCACCCAGTACAGCTCGGCCGAGGGGGACGTTCGCCTCGCTCCCCCGGCTCAACCCAAGCGACATCGGGATCAGCGCGAAGAACGTCGCCAGGGCGGTCATCACCACCGGCCGGACCCGGACAGATGCCGCCCGCCGGATCGCCTCTGTCGGGGTCACGCGGTCGGCTTTTCGGACGTTCTCGGCGAAGTCGGTCAGGAGTACCGTGTTCGAGACTACAATCCCGACCATGAAGATCACTCCGAGCAGCGATTGTACGTTCAGGGCGGTTCCAGTGAAGTACAGCACGAGGATCACACCCGTCACCCCGATCGGCACAGCGGAGAGCACAACCAGCGGAGTCAGGTACGATCTGAACAGGGCAACCATCAGGAAGTAGATCAGGAGCACCGCCCCGATCATCCCCCACGCCTGGTAGCGGAAGGTGTCACGCATCTTTTGGTACTCACCGCTGAGCACGATCCGCGAGCCTTCCATGATCGCACCGGGCTGGCCCTCCGGGTCAAACGGGGTCCACCCTCCGCCCTCTCGCTCCGCCCCGTACCCTGCCACCACTCGACTCACATCCTCCGCGACATGCCCAAGATCCCGCCCATACACCCCCATTGTCAGGTCGATCGTCGCCTGAAGGTTGATGTGATTGATTTCGGCGGGCACGGTGGCCCGTTTCACCGTCGCGACGGTCCGCAGTGGAATGGGCTGTTTCTGGCCAGGGCCGGTCACCGGCACGTCGAGCAGGGTGTCGAGCGAGGTGATATCCGCCTCCGGATACTGGACCCCGACGAAGTACTGGTTCGAACTCTTGGGGTCGATCCAGAAGTTCTGCTTGTTGAACTGGACGCTGCTGTTGAACGCGGCGACCACATTTCTCATCACGTCCGTCTGAGTCAGCCCGACGGCCGATACCTTGGCCTGATCGATCTCCAGGACATACTGCGGGTAGTCGAGTCGCTGGACGATCCGCGCATCGACCACCCCAGCAATCGGTTTCAAGTCGCGCAAGATCCGCTCGGCCACCGTCCGGGCCTTGACCTTATCTTTCGTGGTGATTCGCACGTTGAGCGGGGTGGACGCGCCCTCATTCATGGCTGCGCGGATCATCCCCCCCGCATCGAAGGCGAATTCCAGGTCGTTGAACCGTGGGTCCGCGGCGAACCCCCTCCGCAGGGTATCGACGTGGTCCTGGGCCGATTGGGTTCGGTCGGGCTTGAGTTGGACCTTAATGACCGCATCCATCGGCCCGGCGTTTGGCGTGTACGCGGCTGACCAGTTCGCGGTCAGCCCAATCTCACTGATCACCAGTTCCAGGTCCGCGCCGATCTTCTCCTTGACGAAAGTTTCCACACGCGCGACTTTCTCCTCTGTCTCCTCGATCCGGGTTCCAGACTGCGCCCGGACGTAGATCTCGAACGCCCCGGCGTCGACCTCTGGGAAGAATTCTCGGCGGAGCTGCGGCCCAAGAACGATCACCACCCCCCCCAGTATCGCAAACGCTCCCCCGATCACCGTTCCCCGCCTCTTGAGGGCAGCGCCCAGGATGCGGAGGTAGACCGCAATCCCGGCCCCGATCAGCCCCTCCCATCGCTCAAATAGCTGGCCAAATCGATTTTTCGGGGAAGGGTTCTCGTGCGGGTTTCGGTGTTCGTAGTCGGTGGCGTGAGACTCGATCGGGGTCGCCTTGTGGCCCCGGAGCCACGCTGCGCAGCGGGCGGGGACGAACGTGCGGGACAGGACGTAAGCGATTCCCATTGCGAGCGCGACAGCAACGAACATCGGACGGAACAGAAACACTCCGAGCCCCGGCATCAAGGCCAGCGGGAGGAGGACGAGCAGAGTACACAGACTGGCCACCAGTTCGGGCATCGCGACTTCACTCGCGCCAAGGTAGGCGGCCTCGACAGGGTCCGCCCCGAGCCCGAGATGGCGGTGAGTGTTCTCCAGACAAATGATCGCGCTATCGACCAGAGGTCCGATTGCCAGCGCCAGTCCGGCCAGGGTCATGACGTTGACTGTCTGACCGAGTGTGTACAACCCGGCCATCGCTCCGAGGACGGCGACCGGGATGGTCATCACTGCGATCAAAGTCATCCGCCACTCGCCCAGGAACACGAGGATCACCAACGAACAGAGGATGGCTCCCAGGATGCCCTCCTCTTTCATGCTGTCAATCGCCTTGCGGACGTACACCGACTGATCCATGACCAGCGTCAGGTCGACGTCCGGGGTGGTCAGCTTGGCTTTCATCTCCGGAAGCCCGGTCCGAATGGTGTCGACGACCCCCAGGGTGCTGTATCCGGCTTGCCGGTAGACCGGGATGTAAACCTGTCGCCGGCCATCCACCCGGACCACGTTCGTCTGGATGACGGCTGCGTCCTTGGGAACTGCCACGTCCTTCAGGAATATGGTCCGGCCGTCGGAGTCAGTCTTGACCGGGAGATCCCCCATCCGGTCGACCGCAGCGTACATCGCATTCGAGTCCAGGGCGTAGTCGAAGTGCCCGAACTTCGCGTCCCCGGCTGGAATGAATAGGTTGAACCGATCCAGGGCGTTCATCACATCGACAGGGGACAGTCCGCGGGCCTGGAGTTGGTCCCGGTTGAGGTACGCGAGGATCGTCCGGATCTTGCCGCCGTAAACCACCGGGGCGTTTGCTCCGCGGGAGGACATGAGCATCATCCGGACCTGATACCGGGCCGTGTCGTACAGCACCGACTCATTCTGGGTCTTGCTGTTCAGTGCGATCAGGCAGACGGGAGTCGAGGCAGTCGGGTCGTACGGGAGGATGACTGGCGGGAGCGTCCCCGGGGGCATGGACGGGATTTCGGTGGTCACCAGGGAGTTGACCTGGGTGAGTGCTGCGCCGAGATCGACGTCGTCGGCATAGAAGTTTCGGATGATGCTGACCCCGAGGAGAGAGCGGGATTCCTGACGGATCGTCCCGGCCGCCTGCCCCGTGCCACGCTCCATCCGGGCGGTGATCCCGGCCTCGACACTGGTTGCAGCCATCCCGTTGTAGAACGTCAGCACCTGGACCGCAGGGCTGCGGTAAACCGGCAGGATATCTGTGGGGATGAGCCACAGCGCGACCGCCCCTGCGAGGACGACAGTCAGCACAGCGACAGTGATCGCCCGGGGGTTACCGAGCGAAAAGCGGATCAGCCCGTTCATGGGTCTGGTCTCGGTATGACGCTCGACGAGGAGCCGAGCGAGAGGAGTCGTTGGCGGGGTGTCTACGGCGGGGCGGGTGAGTTGTTCTCATACAGGAATCCGCTGCGCATTCACGAAAAGACAATTAGACGCATATATGGGAGGGCGAGGNNCGATGCTTGCTCCTGGAATGCGACAGTCTCAGCCGGTTCCTGTGTCAATGGGCGTTGGAGCGGGTGGGACTGTCAGAGGCGGTCACGGAGGTTCCCTCGTCGAGTGGGCCGCTTGCCCGGACGATGATCCGGTCCATCGGGGTCAACCCGTTCAGAATCTCCACCTCGGTGCCGTTGTCGATCCCACTGCGGATCGGGACGAGGTGAACTTTACCGTCCCGAACCACCCGGACGGACCCGCCCCCACCCTCGGCCTTACCCACCAGAGCGGTGGATGGGACGCGGACAGCGGATGCGGACCCGGACCGGAGAGTGAGGGTCACCCGGCCGTACATGCCACGGCGCAAGGTTCCGGTGGGGTTCGCGAGATCGATTTCGGTCCGCATCATCCGTGTCTGCGGGTCTTCGGACGCGGCCGACCGTGTGACCACGACTTTGTGAAGCCCGGCCGTTTTGAACGCTTGACCGGGGAGGGCGTCGATCTCGATGACGGCAGGGGCTCCGACGCTGACGAACGGGACATCCCGGTCGGGCACGTTCACGACGACCCGCATCACATCCGTTCGCTCGACCGCCAGCAGCGGCATCCGGTTCCCGCCCGTTTCGGCCGACTGGATGAAATCTCCGGGGTGGAAATTCCGCTTGGTCACCACCCCGGAATAGGGCGAACGGATGATCGTATAGCCTTGCAGAACCTGCGATTTCTTCAATTGTGATTGGGCCGTGACGACCTCGGCTTCCGCGTACTTCCGGTCGGCCTCAGCCTGTTTGACACGTGCTCGGGCCGCAATCTCCTTCTGCTTCGACGCATTGATCGCCTCTTGGGCCGCGCGTTCCGCACCGACTGCTGCCTGGTAATGATCCTCTTGCTCTTCCACCACCCGGGCTTCGATCGCTCTCAGGGTGTGCAGTTCTTGCAACCGGTCGCGTTGCTTCAGGTGGTACATCCGGTACGAGGTTTTGCTTTTCAACTCCTCCCCGGCCAGTGCGACTGCGGCCGTCGCCGCTCCCAGGTCGGCCTCGGTCGTGCTGATCGCAGCCGTCATCTGCTCGACCCGGGCCTCTGCCCGTTTGAGGTCGGCCGTGTCCTTCTCCACTTGCCGATCGCTCTCAGGGACCGAGATCCTCGCGAGGATTTCCCCCTTCTGCACAGCAGTCCCGATGTCGACGGTTTGCTCGGCGAGGAACCCCGACACCTTGGCGTACAGATCGGCGCACTCGAATGGCTCGACCGTACCCGGCTGGACACAGATCCGGTCGAGCCCACCGGGGTGGGGTGCGGTTGTCTCGACGTTGACCGGAGAGAGCTTTCCCTCGCCCGAGACCGCTTCGCCACCGAGTACCACCTTCCCGCGGCCAAAGGTGTACCATCCCGCCGTCCCAAGCCCCACAAGGAGGACCAGGACCGAGCTTCGTCGTAACGCAATCCCCATTCGCAAGCGATTCATGTTCAGTTCATCTGGTGAGAGATGCCGGGTGGAGCTTCACGAAATCTTCACACATTTGGTAAGATGCCGGGTGGGAGCTTCACGGAATCTTCATAATACACGCTGCGTCAACCCGTGCAAGAGGGAGGTGGGAAAGAAGTCAGATTCCGTGCAAGTGCCTATGTATTTCGCAAGTCCTGCCTCAAAAAAGGGCAAAAGTCGAACTCAGGTTGGGAGAAATTCCGGCACGGTTCAATGAGTGGGTGCGAGGGGTTGGAATTGGCGAACCGGCGACGTNNGGTGAGCTGATACGTACCCGGCGACTGACGTCGCCGGTTCGCCAGTTGTTACTTCACTTTGAACCAGATTGGGGATGGGGTCTGCGGTCAATTCTCGTTGGTCAGCAGCATTGGCGATTCCCACTCGGTACGATACTCCGAATGTATCCGTCGCCACCGCCCCGGGGCGGGTCAGCCCAGACCTTTCCCCGCTTCAAGGGCTCCGATGTCCACTCCAAAACTTCGCCGCTCGTCCGGCATCCTTCTCCACCCGACCAGCTTGCCGGGACCGTTCGGGATCGGCGACCTCGGCCCGACCGCCTATCGCTGGGTCGAGACCCTCGCGTCCATGCGACAAAGTTGGTGGCAGGTTCTCCCGCTCGGGCCGACCGGAGCCGGAGATTCCCCCTACCAGTCGTACTCCGCGTTCGCCGGGAACGTCAACCTGCTCAGTCCCGAGTTGCTGGAGCGTGACGGCCTGGTCCCCGCTGCATTCTGGGCCGGCCAGACGTTCCCTGACGATCACGTGGATTATGCTCGGGTGACGCCCTTCAAGACCGCCCTCCTGCGAGCCGCCTGGGATGCCTTCCGCGGCGGCAAGGCGCCGCATCTGCGGGACGAGTTCACAGCGTACTCGACCGCCCAGGCGGGCTGGCTGGACGGGTTCGCGCTCTTCATGGCCATCCGGGAGTCACTCGGCGGTCGGCCCCTGACGGACTGGCCAGGCGATCTCCTCCGGCGAGATCCGGTGGCTGTCGCTGCGACCGAGAAGGATCTGGCCACGCACGTCGCCCGACACCGTTTTGGGCAGTTTCTTTTCGACCGCCAGTGGGCCGCCCTCAAGACGTATGCGGCCGACCGCAAGGTGCGGGTCATTGGTGATGCCCCGATCTTTGTCGCCCTCGATTCGGCCGATGTCTGGGTCAACGCCGACCAGTTCCTGCTCGATTCGGACCGCCGGCCCAAGGTCGTGGCGGGGGTTCCGCCAGACTACTTCAGCGCGGACGGCCAGCACTGGGGGAACCCGATCTACGACTGGAGCCGGATGGCGGCAACCGGGTATGAGTGGTGGACCGGCCGGGTGCGGCGAGACTTGCAGCGGGTCGACCTGATCCGACTCGACCACTTCCGCGGGTTCTGTCAGGCGTGGCACATCCCGGCCGCGGAGAAGACCGCGAAGAACGGGAAGTGGGCGGACGGACCGGGGGCAGCCCTGTTCAACCACCTGCGGTTCGCACTCGGTGATCTGCCACTGATCGCGGAGGATCTCGGCGTCATCACCCCGGATGTCGATGCTCTCCGGAATGGGCTTGGGCTCCCCGGAATGAAAGTCATCCAGTTCGCGCTCGACACTCCGAAAAACCCGTACTGGCCACACAACTTTGACCGCCCGTGCGTGTGTTACACCGGGACTCACGACAACGAGACCACAAACGGATGGTGGGCGACCCTCGACGAGAAAACCCGAGGTTATCTGGGAGCATACATCGGCCGCAAGGTCGAGGATCCGGCCTGGGATCTGATCCGACTGGCGTGGTCGTCGGTCGCGGTAGTGGCAATTGCTCCCCTCCAGGATGTCTTGAGTCTTGGTGGAGAGGCCCGGATGAACAAGCCGGGAGTGGCAACCGGGAACTGGCAGTGGAGGTTCCAGCCCCACCAGTTCTGGACGGGGGTGATCGATCGGCTCTCTGGCTTCACCGAACTCTATAACCGCCTCCCGCTTACCGACGCAAAAGAGACCACCCCTGCGGGGCGAGGGTAAGGCGTGCAGCAGATGGAGGAATACCCCCCGTCATGGATAGCNNGTTGGGGCCGCCCTCCGTGGCGGCCCGGCGTGGGCAAGTCCCAAAACCGGGTACTTTTTTCTGCCCCTTGCCTACCCTCACCCATCGCAGGTGGTCGGGACGACCCGCACAGATTTCGACAAGTCGCGTTAGGATGGCGGGTAGAAGTCGCGTTTTGGTGTCCACTTCACGGGGGGTCGTCCGTATGTCTCGCCCGACTCGGAACTCCGGCACGCTGACCATTTTCATTCTCGCCCTTCTGGTCGGCACGGGATGCGGCGGCGGTGCCCCTCAGAGAGAAGCCAGGTCTGATGGCTCGGTGGAAAGGCTCAAGAAGAACAGTGGCGGTGCGGGGGTGGCGCAAGACGCCGCGCCCGCTGCCGCACCACAGGTTGGTGCCGCCCCGGCCCAGCCTCCTGCAGGGGCTGCCGCAGCGCCACCGATCGTCAAGCAAGCACCAGTCGATCGGAAGATCATTTACACCGCAAAGCTCGACATCGTCGTCAAGGATCTGGAGGAGGCGACTCGCGAAGTCGACAAGCGGCTGGCCGCGAACAAGGGTCGGCTGGTCCGGTCCGAACTCCGCAGCGACACCGGTGCGCGCCGGACTGCGACATTCACATTGGAAGTCCCGGTCGAAAGCTTCCGCGATCTTGTCGGTGCGCTGAAAGAACTCGGAACCCCGGAACATGATTCCGTCGACTCCCAGGACGTGACCGAGGAATTCGTTGATGTCCAGGCCCGTCTGAAAAATCTTCGCCAGCAGGAAGACAAGTTGAACGAACTGCTCAAGGAGAGGCGAAAGGAGGAAAAGCTGGAGGATGTGATCCGGGTGAGTGAGAAGATCTACGAGGTCCGGCAGGTGATCGAACGGGTCGAAGGGCGGCTGAAGTATCTGGAAACCAAGGCCGCGTTTTCCACAGTGAATCTGACTCTGCGAGAAATCAAAGATTACAAGCCGCCGACTACTCCGACCTTTGGCAACCGGGTGAGCCGAACGTTCGCCGATTCGTGGGACGCCGTTGGGCAGTTTGCGGAGTGGGTGGCAATCGCGGCAGTGGCTGTGGTGCCGTGGCTGCCGATCCTCATCCCGATCGGCCTGTTGGGGTACGTTTTACTTCGCAAGGCAGTGCGGTGGATCAACAACCCGGCACCGGTCCTCGCCCCACGGTGGCCAGGGTCCGTTCAGGGGGAGCCGGATCAAGCGAGCGGCGAAGTGCCGCACCAACCGCGTGGGTCCGAAGCTGAGCCGCCGACCAGCGACTGAATCCGCGAGTCCAGGTGTGGCAAGCTTTCCAGGAGGTGGCCAGAGGGGTTGTTGGTCGAGCTTCTCAGTGGCGATGTTTGCCTGTCTTCACCCTGAAGAGGTGTGATTTCTTAGCTCAGGGCTACGCCCTGGGTTTCCGAAGGTTTTTGATTCCAGCCTGAAGGGCGCTGAGAGCACCCGACAGCGATGTTATCCCAGCCCTTCAGGCTGGAAGAAGGAGGGGTGGTCGTCTTCACAGGGCGCTGCCCTGGGCTGAGGAATCTCAGCCTTTCAGGCTGAAAGCCATCGATGTCGAGGCGTTGGTCTGACCCTCTTCACCCTGAAATCTCCCCAGGGCGTTGCCCTGGGCTGAGGAATCTCAGCCTTTCAGGCTGAAAACCCTTCAATGGATAGGCCGTGGTCTGACCCTCTTCACCCTGAAGGGGTGGGATCTCTCAGCCCAGGGCAACGCCCTGGGTTTCCAAGGGTTTTTGATTCCAGCCTGAAGGGCTGGGATAACAACCGACAGTCTTCCCAGGGCGTTGCCCTGGGCTGAGGAATCTCAGCCTTTCAGGCTGGATACAAATCACGTTCCCGGAAAACTTGCCACACCCCCGAGTCCGTATCTTGTTGATCGGTGTCGCGGGTTGACCGTACACTGGCTGTAGAGCCTTTTCGATTCGGAGCGTGTATGGACCCCCGCCCGCCTTCTCCTGACCGCGACGCCACGCCCCCCCGTGCGGCCGATGCGACCTCGTACCACTTCCTCTCTCCAACCGACCGCCCTGGTGAACTCGGCCGGCTCGGTCCCTACCGGGTGATCAGACTGCTTGGCGCGGGCGGGATGGGATTTGTGTTCCGGGCCGAAGACGACGCCCTCCGTCGGCCGGTCGCGCTCAAGGTGATGCGGCCAGAGTTGGCCTGTCAGCAGGTCGACCGAGAGCGGTTCCTCCATGAGGGCCGGGCGGCGGCAGCCGTTAAGTCCGACTACGTGATCACCATTTACGGGGTCGGGGAAGCGAATGGGGCTCCATTCCTGGCAATGGAGTTCCTCGAAGGACTCAGCCTCGAAGACTGGTTGAAGGCCCGGAAGAAACCGATCACAGCCAGTGCAATCGTTCGGGTCGCCAAGGATACCCTCCGGGGGTTGGTCGCAGTCCACAAGCAGAATCTCATCCACAGAGACGTGAAGCCTGCGAACCTGTGGGTTGAGTCAGCCGGTACTGGTCGGATCACGTTACTCGACTTTGGGATCACGCGGCCGGTCGGCGACGATCTGAACCTGACCCGCCCCGGGGCCATTGTTGGAACGCCAGCCTATATGGCACCGGAGCAAGCCCGCGGGCTAAAGGTGGATGGCCGCACCGACCTGTTTAGTCTCGGGGCCGTGCTCGTCCGGATGCTGATGGGTCGCAGCCCGTTTGAACGAGAGACGTTGACCGACACCCTGATCGCCCTCGCAACCGAGGAACTTCCCCCGGCAACGTCATTCGGGATACTCCCGGCCGAGATGGCGAAATTGATCGACCACCTCGTGGCGAAGGATCCGAAACGTCGTCCCCAGACAGCAGCCGAAGCGCTGGGGGTGGTTCAGGAGGCAGAACGAAAACTGGTGACGTTGCACTCGACCCCATCAGTCATACTATCAATCTCTCCACTGCCAGCCGAAAGCATTCAAGAGTTTGAGTACGTGATCAAGGGCCAGAGGAAGACGGGTAAGCGAAAGGTCGTGGTGTTGGATATCGGCGGCGGACAGACGATGTCATTCGTCCGAATCGAGAAGGGAAACTTTCTGATGGGTGCTGCGCCCGGGGAGTTTCTGGCGGAAGCGGACGAGATCCCACAGCGGCGGGTGGAGTTGAGTCGGGATTTCTACCTGGGGATGTACGCGGTCACGCAGGCCCAGTACCGGGCCGTGATGGGTCAATCCCCCAGCGCGTTCAAAGGGGATCGCCTCCCGGTCGAGTGCGTTTCGTGGGAGGATGCGGTGGCGTTCTGCGAACGGCTCACGGACCGCACGAAGCAGCGCATGGAGCTACCCACCGAAGCGCAGTGGGAGTATGCCTGCCGTGCCGGAACGACGACCCCGTTCCATTTCGGATTGAAGCTGAACGGAGACCTCGCCAACCAGAATGGAAACCAGCCCTACGGAACCGAGGAGACAGGGCCGTACAAGGAGACGACAGTGGAAGTCGGATCGTATCCGGCGAACCCGTGGGGGCTCTACGACATGCACGGAAACGTGTGGGAATGGTGCCGGGATTACTACGGACCGTACGACAAGGTCGTGGGACTGACCGATCCCTTTCAGTCGACAAAGCAGGTCGATTATCGTCGTGTCCTTCGTGGAGGCTCGTGGAGCAACCTCGCCTGGCTCTGCCGCGCAGCGTTCCGCCGATTCCACACTCCCGATACCCGCGACGACAATGCGGGGTTCCGAGTCTGTCTTCGCCTGGATTGATCGCGGTTTTCGGCCAGGTTCAACTCGATAGTGTCGGGAGGTAACACCATCGATCCGAAGAGATAGCCCGCTGATGACGCTGATTCTTTTAGGCGAGCGGCAGAAGAAAGCTTACCTGGACTTGGGACTTGCCCACGCCGGGCCGCCACGGAGGGCGGCCCCTACGAANNGCCCTCCGTGGCGGCCCGGCTATCCCTGACGGGTGGTCATCCTCCTTCTGCCGCTCGCCTTAGCGTGTCGTCAACTCCCGTACTCGTCCTTCCACTCCTCGTACCAGGCCATCTGGATGGCTTCGAGGATCTTTTCATTCGATCCGTCGGGCTTCCCCTCGAACCCTTCGAGGTTCAGCACCCAACTGCGGAGGTCGGTGAACCGCACGGTCAGCGGATCGAGCGTGTCGTACTGCTCGAAGAGCTTCTCGCCGATTTCGCGGGAATCGTGCCAGGTCATGATCATCCTCCCCGTTCGTCTCCAGAGGTCACATCTTTTCACCCAACGCGTCGGCTGCGGTGCCTCCGAGCGTCTTGCGGAGAACCTCATTCATCACCAGGTGCGCGAGCGGGTTGGTGACCTCGCTGAACACATCGATCGCCCGTTGGAGGGTGGGCAGATCGGTCCCGGCAGTGGCGGATCGCAACTCCACTGTCGCCGCTGCGATCGCTTCCTTCTGCCTCGCCTCCAGCCGGTCGCCCGCCAGGGCCAGGGCTTTTTCCGTGTGCCGCAGGTCAGTCTCGGCCTTGTTCCGTAGCTCGATCAGCCGCCGAGCAGTGAAATCGGCCCTGGCGTTGTCGATGCTCTCCGCCACGAGTGCTTCGACCTCGTCTCCCGTCAGCCCGTGGGCCGGCTGGACGGTCACCCGGGCCTGGGCACCGCTACGGTGCTCGGTTGCCGATACAGTCAGGAGGCCGTTCTGATCGACCAGGAAGGTCACATCCACCTGGGCGAACTGGGCGGGCATCGGGGGGATGCCCGAGAGCTTGAACGTGCCAAGGAAGCGGCAATCGCGAGTGAGTTCCCGTTCGCCCTGATAGATATTGATCAGGATCGCGGTCTGGTTGTCGGCGGCCGTTGTGTATCGGGTGGTCGCCCGGCACGGGACGGTTGTGTTCCGGTGGATCACCTTGTCCACCACACCGCCTAGCGTTTCGAGCCCGAGCGACAGTGGCACCACGTCGAGCAAGAGCAAATCGCGGCGACCCGAGGTCAGGATATCGGCCTGGACGGCCGCTCCCAGCGCGACCACCTCGTCCGGATTCAGGTCGGTGTGCGGTGTCTTCTTGAAGAATTCGGTGACTCGTTGCCGCACGTAGGGAATGCGGGTCGATCCTCCGACCAGAACGACCTCATCGACCCCCGCGATGGTGAGCCCGGCGTCCCGGAGTGCGGACCGGCATTGGTCGATACTCCGATCAATGTACGGCCCGATCAGGGCTTCGAATTCGGTCCGCGTGAATGTCCGCTGATACCGCGGAAGGAGTGCGGGGCGTTCCCTGAGAGACTTTGACAGATCGACGACCAGATCCGCAGACTCTGCGCTACTCAGTGCGATCTTGCAGCGTTCGGCTGCATCGCGGAGGTGTTGGAGCAGTTCCGGATCACGAGCCGCCCCGTCGAGATCGACCCCCATCTCCTTCACGACGACACCCATGATTGCCCGGTCGAAGTCGTCGCCGCCGAGGAACGTGTCACCCTTCGTGCTCAGAACCTTGAATACCCCCTCAGATAGCGACAGGATCGAGCAATCGAACGTGCCGCCCCCGAGATCGTACACGACAATCGTCCCCGACCCGCGACGATCCAGTCCGTAAGCCAGAGCGGCGGCGGTCGGCTCATTGACGATCCGAAGCACATCAAGCCCGGCGATCCGACCGGCGTCGCGTGTTGCCTGTCGCTGGGAGTCGTCGAAGTAGGCCGGAACAGTGATCACGGCCTTGGTGGGGTTCCCCGCCCGTTTGCGGACCTCGGCAAGGATCAGGGCCGAGAGTTCTTCCGGGGTGTGCTCGTGCCCGGCGATGTCGACCCGTAGAACCTTCCGCCCGCCCTCCATCTCCCGCTCGACGATCTGGTGCGGGATCAGTTTGAGTTCTCGCTCCAGGTCTTTGAGCGTCCGGCCCATGAGCCGCTTAACACTGAAAATGGTGTGCTCCGGGTCGGACAGTGCGCGGTCACGTGCGGCCGTGCCGACGAGGACCGTGCCATCGTCGTGGAAGCTGATCGCACTGGGGATGAGGGCGACCCCTTTCACGTCCCGAACGACCACCGGTCGGCCGTTCTCGACATAGGCCGCGAGACTGAAGGTGGTGCCCAGATCAATGCCGACAACGGACGGGTGAGTCATGGGGTCCGCGGTTGCTTGTAAAAAGTTGTCATCAGAGAAGAGAATTCACCACAGAGTCACAGAACACAGACGCAGAAAAGAGAGTTCACCACAGAGTCACAGAGGACACAGAGAAAGAACAAATCCGAGAAAAGAAAACAGGGTTGGCATCAATCTCTCTTTCTCTGTGTTTGGTTTTCTCTCTGTGTTCTCTGTGTCTCTGTGGTGAATTCTCTTCTCCGCTCTTTCTCTGTGTTCTCTGTGTCTCTGTGGTTAATCATCTTCTCCTCTCTTTGGATTTTTTCACCGTCTACGACTGGACGTGGACCTTGGTGCAGTCCAGGAATGGTAGGTTCGCCTCCCGGATCTTGGCCGCCTCGTCGTCGTAGAGAAATGGCAGGAAGGCGTACCGCTTTCCTCGAATCATCTTATGGACCTCGTGTGCCAGCGCACAGGAGAACACAACCGCTCCCCCGGTTGGAGCCCGATAAGTGCGAATGCCATACTCCGGGAACCGGAGGTCGCCCCCTTCGTACTCCTCCGCGTTCAGGTTGATCGTGACCGCGAATCGTCGATGAGCGGTTCCCTTGGTCGTGTGATCCCGGTGACGTCGGAAGAATCCACCCGTTTCGGCATCGTAGCAGGCCACGATGTAACGCTCGATGTGGCTCGCGTCGAAGTGGAATACCTTCTTGATCTCCGGGACCAGAACCCGCCGCAGCCGGTTCTCGGCTTCCTGGATCACCTCCTGCTCCGCAATGATATAATCCGATCGACGCTTGTAATTATAATTCAGGACTGGGACTGTTTTCCCATCGATTTGCTTCATGAACCCCGTCTCCTCGCCACCATGTTGCTGATACAGATTGATTAATTTCCGACAGAATTGCGGGGTAAAGATGTTCGGAACCACGAGGATGGGGGCCGGCAGATCCAGCGAGCGCATGGGGGGCAGGGTTTCGAGGTATCTGAGTAGGGTTGGGACGTGAGTGGCCGGATCGCTGACGGGGAGGATATTGAGGACTCGCAGCGCCTGGTCGAGGACGACCGTGAAACGCTGGTAGACTTTCCCGTCCGCCGACAGCACCCCGTACAGCCGGCTGATCGCCAGGTCAAAATCCCAGAAGTACATCACACCTGGCCACCTCTGCTGGACCCTGGCCAGGCGTTCGTCGTCCGGGTTGCCCGTCACGCCGAAGAAACAGAAATTCTCCACGTCGAACCGCGCGCCGTTCTGCTCGATCTCGGCGACGATGCGCTGACCAGCGGGATCAGCCGCTGAGCCCAAAAAGCAGAGGACGACGTAGCGCCCAGCGACCGTGTCGAACTGGTACGTCGGGTTGGTGGTGCAACGGGCCGTGAACCAGGGAGCAGGTTCGCCAAGTGTCAGCATGGGTCATCCCCACAATTCGGGCGATTCCTACTCAGTTTACCGGAGTTGGACGCCGAGGGGAACCCTACCAGCCCTGAGGTGGGAGCAGCGTCGATCAGAAGACATGGCCCGCAGATGACACAGCATCAGAGCCGCAACGGGATAAGTGAAGTGGCGTGGACACAAGCCTGAAGCGCCAGCGAAGGGAAGTCGGTCCTTCGCTGGCGCTTCAGGCTTGTATCCAGTCGGTCCTTCGCTGGCGCTTCAGGCTTGTATCCAGTCGGTCCTTCGCTGGCGCTTCTTGTATCCAGGTCCTTCGCTGGCGCTTCAGGCTTGTATCCAGTGTCATCTGCGGGCCATTGCCTGGGTTTTAATCCAGTCCCGGCCGGCTCACGGCTTGGCAAACACCTCCGCGCCAAGCTTGTCAGCGAGTTGGTAGTCGGTGATATCACCCTCCACGTACAGCTTCCCGTCCCGTTTCGTCGTGAACTTTGTTGCCTGCTTGGTACCCTGCACGTCCTTGTACCCGCTCGGGAAACTCTCCTCGGTCACCTCTTGCCCTGACCCCTCGTCCTTCACGCGGGACTCGTACTTGACCAGCATCCCGGTCTGTTTGTCGAAGTACAAGGTCACATCCCGACGGCCCTTGCTGGACACCTTGACACCCAGAGCTGGCTTGTCGGCGACGAGTAACTCGCCTGTTGTTGCCAGGGTGAACCCCTTGCCGCTCAGAGGTGCGAGCGTGGCTAACCACCCGGCGTAGGCCTGTTCCTGTGCTTCGGTGAGCTTGTCCTTGTCCAGGTCCATGGTGTTGTCCCCGATCCGGGTCCAACCCTTGTTCCCGTTGAGGACGTTGACGATCCGAAACGTCTGGCCGCCCGCTTCGACCTCGACCTCCATCTTGAACTGGTCGGCACCCTGGGACGAAATTTCTCCGGTCATGGAGATGGCCTCACCCATGCCGTGGAATTTCCCCTTGAACTTGGCGACCATTCCCGGGAATTTCGCCAGAACATCGGCCCCACCGTGGGCCTTGATCGCCTTGTCGACGAGGGCCTGAGCGGCCTTGGCGTCGTCGTCGGCCCGAGCCGGTCCGATCGCTGCCAGCACGAACCCGAACGCCAGAACCGCGTGTCGACTGTGTCTCATGACAGACCTCGTTGAGGGATGTGACGGGAGAGTGCCTCGGGCCGCCAACAGATTGGCGACCTCACGGTTGATTCGCCCAGACGGCTCCGATCTTGACCGACCCGGAGCTTTTTTACCACATGAGTCGCAGTTATCACGATTTCCCGAGTAGCAAATCCAGTACCCAGCACCCGCGTGTATGCGCTGCCGGCCCCCGGCAATGGTCGATGATCTGGGGCGTACCACAGCCGGCATCCATGAGGGCATCCGCCAGGATTGGCATCAAATCGAACATCCGTTCGGAATAAATCGTTCGAGCCAGAGCCTGGACCGTACCTGTGATGTGTGTGGGTTCAACTGCAATGGGGTGGAAGGGGTTCGCGAAGATCTCCAGAAGCAAGGCGATCCGCTCCGTTGCGTCCACCGACCACCCCGCCCGACCATATACGCACTGGAGCGAGCGGTGAGGTTTGGCGGCCTCGACGATGAGCCCAGTCAGGTCGGCCGTGGCGCGCATCTCCGGGGGAATCAGCCACACCCTGCCAAGGCGGCGTGCTGCTCTTTCAAACAGCAGGATCCTCCGCCGGGCAGCGGCCCATTCGTCCCGATTGGCCGCTCCGTCCGCGTGTCGCTCGATCACCTCGACGGTCTGTCGGGCCTCGTCGGAAGGGAGTGCCGCCCAGCGGAGCCGGCAGCACGCGCAATAAAAGAGGCGGAGTTTCCGTTCCACTGCCTGAGTGGTCATGTGGAACGAGAGCAGTCGATCGGAGGTGAGCGTCGCCAGGCACTGGATCATGGTGTCCGGAGACCTGCAAAGCCAGTCGGCTTCAGACAGGTTGTAGCGACTCCGGGTGACGAGAGAGGTGGTCGGAGGGACGGCATCGATTGTCGGCAAATCCTGGGGTCGCCGCTTCCGCTCGCGTTTATGCCAGACACTGCGGAGCTTCCCAGACCGTCGGACACGACCCGTAAACACGGCAACACTCCGCAGAGAGCATTCGGCGGACCTGGCGACACACTTAAAGAGCATGGAGAGGCCGGTTGGGTTCGCGGCGAGGTGCCAGGCAGGCGGCGGGAGAAAATCGACCGGGGAGAGCGGGTGCAACGGGTGGCTTGTCCAGGGGATCGAGTGCCACGGGCGGACAAGTCGCCTGTGGTACCTACAATCGTTCGAATATTAATTAAATCTTGATTAAAATCAATCGGTTCTAATCTCAATTTTTATCTGCGTCGAAGTCTGCATAGCAACCCCTCGATTTCTTTGCACGCTGCGCAAATTTTCTTCAAGTCTCGATGGCGTTTGCAGGGGCTTCGGCTATCCCCTCGGCAGGCAAGTATTCACAAGCCTGAAGCGCCAGCGAAGGACAGCTTTCCCTTCGCTGGCGCTTCAGGCTTGTATCCACACCACCTCTCTTCTTCCGTTGCGGCTCTGCCGCGCTGTGTCATCTGCGGGCCATTGCCTGGGTTTTGATCCAGTCCCGGCCGGCTCACGGCTTGGCAAACACCTCGGCACCCAACTTGTCGACGAGCTGGAGGTCGGTCACTTCGCTCTCCACGTAGAGCTTTCCGTCCCGTTTTGTCGTGATCTTCGAAGCCTTCTTGGTCCCCTGCACGTCCTTGTATTCGCTCGGGAACCTCTCCTCGGTCACCTCCTGGCCGGTCGCCTCGTCTTTCGCCCGAGATTCGGACTTGACCAGCATCCCCGTCTGTTTATCGAAGTACAGCGTGACGTCCCGACGGCCCTTGGTGGACACCTTGACACCCAGGGCCGGCTTGTCGGCGACGAGTAACTCACCTGTTGTCGCCAGGGTGAACCCCTTGCCGCTCAGAGGTGCCAGACTGGCCACCCACACGGCGTGAGCCTGCTCCGATGTCTCGGCAAGTTTGTCGTCGTCCAAATCCGTGGTGCTATCCCCGATCCGGGTCCAACCCTTGTTCCCGTTCAGGATGATGACGAACCGGATCGTCTGGCCACCAGCTTCCACCTCGACATCCATCTTGAACCGGTCGGCACCCTGGGTCGAGATCTCTCCGGTCATGGGGATTGCCTCGCCCATGCCGTAGAATTTCCCCTTGAACTTGCCGACGGATCCCGTGAATTTCGCCAGGGCGTCCGCCCCGCCGTGGGCCTTGATCGCCTTGTCGACGAGGGCCTGAGCGGCCTTGGCGTCGTCGTCGGCCCGAGCCGGTCCGATCGCTGCCAGCACGAACCCGAACGCCAGAACCGCGTGTCGACTGTGTCTCATGACAGACCTCGTTGAGGGATGTGACGGGAGAGAGCCCGGGGCCACCGACGGATCGGCGGCCTCACGGTTGATTCGCCCAGACGGCCCCGGTCTTGACCGACCTGGAGCAATTTTATTGACTGCCAGCCACGGGTGATCACAGGAGAAAGATTCCTCACCTTCTGGGTGGCGGTTGATTCGTGTTGATCGTGCAAATTGCAAGGTTCCTCCGGGCTTCCTGCAACGTGACATCCCCCAGGAGGCGGACAGCTCTCTCCGTAACATGTGATTCAGCGATAGGTAACGGGAAAGTAGGTTTCTGGCATCATGGTTGCGGTGACCCCAGCGCGGAATGCAGCCCAGCCCACCATCAGTGAACGTGGCCGACATCCGCGCCCGGTAACCCTCTCTCATGCACGGCAAAGAGCTGTTCTTCGTGATCCCCACTTACCGACTGCGGGATGTGGGTGAGACGGTCGAAGCGTATGATGAGCACTTCTGGCGAAACGGCCACTCCCCGAAAATCATCGTGTTCGACGACTCCAGCCCGGTCGCCCAGGAGAAATACTTCCCGCTTCTGGAGAAGACGAAGACCCGCAACGATGTCTATTACGTCGGGCCAAAGGAGAAGGAGCAATTCACCGCCTACCTGAGCCATCGGTTGCGGGACAAGCGGCTGGACGGTCTGCTCAAGAATCTGTTCCGACCGAGTTATGGCGGGAACCGGAACTTCACCCTGATGTACACGCTCGGCGGATTGATGATCTCGGCCGACGACGACATGCGGCCATACGCCCTGATGGAGGAGAGCCTGGAATCGCTCAACGATGGGGAGATCAGTCGAGGGCGGTTGCACCGGGCCGGGAAGAATGGATACGTCCGGAAGTCGTTCGATATTGTTGGGTCGTTCCTGGATGTGCTCGGGAAGCCGACCAGCGAACTCCCGGAGAACTATGCGAAGGGCGAGGTTCTGGTCGATACCGCGATGGATCTGGAAACAAACGCCTCACACGGGATGACGCGCGAGAACTCCCTCGTAATGCGAGAAGGGGAACTTCGCAGGGACGCTGTGGTGAAGATGGCCCAGACGTTCCGGTCGGGAACAAACGATGTGGATGCCCTCGACTTCGCGGAATTGTTCTTGACCAATCACGAGCAAATCGACCCGGACGAGTTGAACGAACTGTACGTCCTGGTCAACTTCCGGCCGGCGGTGACCAAGCTGAACTGGCGAATGGATTGTGGTGTGGCCGGGTACGACAACACGTTCGGTCTGCCCCCGTTTTTCCCCACCCGGTTGCGGTTTGAGGACTACATCTATCGTCTCTGGATCCGGCAGGACGGAGTCGCGGCAGCCCATGTGGATGCGGCCCAGAACCACACCAAAAGCAACTACATGCGGAACCCGGTGGCGGCGGAGATCTTTAACGAAGAGGTGTCCAACCTGCTCAAGCGGAAGATCAAGGACACCCTCACCCGAACGGACGAACTGACCGTCGCGTTCGACTACACCGGCGAGGTGACCGCAGCCGACGCCGAAGGAATCCTGGCGAAGGTCGCGGCCATGTACGGCCGGACTCTGGAGGCCGCCGAGCGGGCAACGACCCCTCAACGAGCGGACGCCCTCAGACTGTTCGCAGCCAACCTCCAGAAAGCGTTCTACGCCTTTGAACCCGATTTCTTCCAGCAGAACTTGCTCCGGATCGTGGATGATGTGATCACGGTTATCAAAGGCTCGATCGAGTTGTGGCCGACACTGGTCGAGATCTGCTACTTCCAGAAAGACCGCCAGGGCTTGCCCAAGATCAAGGTCCACAACACGCGGCGTACTTGACCGCAATCATTTATATAAAAATTGTCAGATTAATTTATTAGACATACAGGAATCATTCTCTGCTCTGTTCTTCCTTATGATGGTGGGATGTGAACGTCTGCGAATCTCCTTCAATCTGGCACAGCCACAACCTCGCCGCCAGCACGGGTCGCGAGTGCGGGAAGAATGGGAGCAGCCTCGTATGACAAAAATCGAACCGAACCATCCGCGAAACCGAAATTTGCTCCTCCTGGGTGGAGGCTCCAGAGGTGGTATCTATCGCACGAGTTGTCAAGTCGGCCGTAGCTGAATGAATAGATCGGGCCGATGCAAGGTGGGTCCGTCAACAGGGCGGGGCAGAGTACCGGCATTGAGATGTCAGGACCCCGATTCATCCCCCACTGAGTATCCTGGCTTGCTGTGTACCAGCGGCCCGCGAGCAGTGAATTTGGTGGTGGTCGTTCACCAATCATTACGGTCTGACTCAGGCCATCTGTCACATCCCTAAACTGTACTCCTGGGTATGGACCGAGCACCCCGTCGGATGTACTCGCGCCTTCGATCCCGACGAAGGAGGCGTAGGCTGCCGTAACCCCGAATTGGTCCGTCAACGGAACCAGCAAACGGGTATCCGCAGCGCAGACGTAGTGTTTGATTACCGTGCTGTAGCCGACGTGTGGGGGGTCGTGGAATGCCAACGGGTCAATGTGGAACGCGGCCTCCGTTAATACCCAGAGCCCCTCCTGTTCAATCTGCGGAAGGATGTAGCCCATCCAACTGAGCGTTGCTTGCGCCCATTGATCAGTTCCCGGGCGCAGCGGGAGGCCGCCGTGGGTGTCGTGGTAAGAATGAAGAGCGAGGGCGACTTGTTTCAAGTTATTCTCGCAGGCCAACCGCGCGGCAGCAGCTCGTCCTTGTTGAACCCCAGCGAGTAGTAAAGAAGCGAGAATTCCGGTCAAGCCGATGACGACAAGGAGTTCGACACTGGTCACGGCGGTCCGCGCCGAGAGGTTGTACCTATTGTCGCTCACAGGTCACCGGAAGTTCGACGATATGAGACTTGCCAGAGGTGGTCACTCGAAGGCGAACGATTTTCCGTGTCGTCCCTGGCCCCTGGTCAGCCGCTGGCATCCAGGTGACTCGAACTGCCCGGACCAGGCTCTTCGGCAGTCCTGGAAACTCGACTTTGAGCCCTGGCGGGACATTCTCAATCTCCAAATCGAGCGGTTGATCGTCCGGGCCGCGAACCTGACAGTTAGCGGAGTAAACCGGTGCTCCACCCGAGGCCAGGGGCAATGCCAGAGATTCCGGTACTACTTCGATCAGTGGGGTGACACGGCCCATAACCGGGACACTGAGCGATTGGATCTTCGGGTCAGTAAACTCGATCGTAATCGTGGTGTCGAGTCGAGCGGGATGGGCCGTGTTCGGCACGAGTTCCACTCGGCCCACCACCACCCCGTTTGTATGTGCTTCACCACCGGGTTCCGTGGGGATCCAACGAGCGATGACCCTTGTCGGGTCGGCACTCACGACGGTGGCGATGGTTTGGCCAGCCCCATCGCGATCAACGATCTCGACATTCTGGCGGGTCTGGCGACCGACGATGAGGCTACCGAACTGGACCGATGAGGGGTATGCCCGGAGGCTGCCTGACGTGGTCCGGAACACGACGGTGATCCGGCCCTCGGGCTGGTTCTGGTCGTTCGTGCGGAACACGATTGATTGCTGGTACGTGCCCGCAGCGTCCGCACGAACAGTCGTGGTGATGACCAGAGGGATTCGTTCGCGGGGCGCGAGGCGAAGTTCCTCGAACACTTCGGACCGGTCGCCAACCACTCGCTGAAGTGAACCGCAAGAGCAGGATGTTCGGAGTTGGTCCACCACCAGTTCCTGTCCACCCGCGTTGACCAATTCAAAACGGGTGGAGACGACCTCGTTAGGGCTTCTGGTCCCCAGATCGAGCACGGCGGGGTAGTCTGCGATGGGAGTGCCGCCACAAAGCATGGCCCACTGGCGATCGATCGCTCCCGTTTGCCAGAAGAATACGAGGCTGAGCGCGAGGGCCGGAGGAAGGAGTCTCGCACCCCAACGGGCCACCCTCATCGTATCACCCCTTCCTGGTCTCGTGCCGCTTTGACCCGCCGACGGACGGCCACTGCTACCCCCAAGAGAAGCAGGCAAACCGATGCGATCAGGATCCAGATCCACCACCGGGTTGATGGGCGACTCACCTCATACGGAGTGTAATTGAACTCGCGCTCGCCTTCATATGGTGTGGGAACGACCTTGGCGAGTTTGATCGGGGTTTCCGGCCCGACTCGGTTGCCCGCCGCATCGACCGTGAACTGAATCTCGCGGTCCATACCGATACATTTCATTCCCGCGATTTTCGGAATATAGAGATCGGATTCAGCGAGATTGTGGTTAACCTTGAGATCCGAGAGGATCGTCCGGATGGTTGCTCGTAATGCCTTATTCTTGTAGCAGCGATGCTCAACAATCACGGGGACATAAACAGCCGGGGCAGGCTCGGCAAATTCGATTACTTCGTGTTCAAAGTGAATCGATTGAGAATACTCACCTGGTGGAAATGAAATAAATTTTCGAATGAGATAATTGACTCTTGGATTAAACCAACATTCGCATCGAGAACCAGTATGTGACATATCGATATGAATCTCATTCGCTGGTGGTGGGGTACGCTCCGCGAGATGCACGATGCGGGAGGGGTTGTCTGCGACATCGCTATAGTAGTAAGAGCCCTTGCCTGGAGGAGCCCCTCCCCCCCACTGCGTAAACAGAAGGTATTGCCACATCTCACCCCCAACCCCATCAACAGGTGAGGCGGTGTAAAGGGTCAGAGTGGGATCCTTCAACGGCCCTCCTCCGCGCCACACAAGAAGCTGTCCCCCTCGGGCCATATATTCCCGCGTTGTGCCATCTCGGATCGGTTCGATCAGGCGGAAGGTCTCACCAGATCGCCAAAACCGGCCCGGTGCGGCAGGCATGAAGAAACAAGGGGCTTGCGCTTGTGCTATGGTCGTGGAGCCGCAAAGAACACGCTCGTAACGGCATTGCATGGAGGTAATGGAATGAATCGCAGCGAGATTCCTGGCGCGCGCGATCTCAAGTAAGTCGTCTTCCTTGCTTTTCGCTTCCGGCGCAAGCGAAAGCAAGATAATAAAAACTGTAGCAATAAACGCTAATCGTAAAATCATTTCTCGCTCAGCGGAAAGATGGACACAGTCGTGCTAGTTATGCACTTCGTACGTTCCTGAACAATCGTCCAAGCTACCTCACGGCAGAAGTTCATCGAGCAGCAAGACGCCTGGCTGCCCAAAAAGCTGACGAAATCGAGGTCTAGTTCGAAGGAGGACACGTTCCGTTACAGACTCCGACTGTCGCGAAACAACGCGTACCCCCAGGCATGACTCCCGTGCAATTCAGAGTTGGTGCGCCAGGCGGTATGTTGCATGTCGGGGTCGGAGTCGGGAGAGTGGCTGGTGGGATGGGCAGCGGGATGAGTATGCATGTCGTTGAGGTACCCCCTGCTGTATAGTTGCACCCGTTGGGAGCTGTACCGACACAGCCCGTATTCGCGGTGCAGTTTGCCGGGACGAAGCAAGCGCCCATAGTTTGTGCAAGAGCATAGCCGCCGACACCGGCAAGAAGCGTACCGCCGATGTACAAGAACCGCACGAGTGAAAATCGCATGGAATCGCTCCTGATGAATTCTGAACGCTGATCGTCTAACAAATCCTCAAATTGAAGTCACATCGTATTCATTTGAGGTGATGTCTAGTGTTTAATTACAAGTGACACCACGACTAAAACGGTCGACTTGATTCATGGTAATCATGGATCTGCCATTAACGGAGGATAGAGAGCCGCAAATTCGCAGCTACATCTGATTCGCTTCACCACTCGGTCATTTCGAGTAGCTTAATTGCTTCGTCAGGCACGGGCAAGTGCAGATTTGGTTTTTTTCTAGAATTGTGCTGGAGATGTCCTACGACCCAGGAAGAAGCTAGGAGATTCGTACCGTACCCCCATTACCGGAAACTCAGGTGTGTTGCGCTGATACTGCCGCGGAGGGAGTGATGACCAGGGTGCAAGATGGCGGTGTTGACCACCAAACAGCCCCAGCAAAATGCTATTGTGCCAATTATCTAATGATTAAAGTGATCTTTCTGATGAGTCTTTTGGCGGCTTAACTTCCTCTTCCAGAAGGAACTTGCGTCGTGAAAGAGCCTGGAAGAACGACCGAGGAGCTAGCGATCTGTGAGGCGTCTTGAGTGAGGGGGAGTGAAATCCTCAAAGTGGCGATGGAATTGAGGACCAGCAATTCGCCACTGAAGTGGAGCTAATAGTGGGCGTAGAGGGAATCGAACCCCCGACCTGGGCCGTGTAAAGACCTCGCTCTACCGCTGAGCTATACGCCCTGACGTTCGACCGGATGGAATCGCCCAGGTGGTCGGGTCAGCCGATCGCGTGGGTGGCGTGGGTGACCGCTCCACCCGCACGCAGCGCGGCCGCCACGAAGGAGGCTTCGGCGATCTCGGCGTCGGTGCAACCGGCGGCCTTCGCCTTCTTCGCGTGGATCTCGATGCAATACGGACACTGCGTCGTCAGCGCTACCGCGACCGCGATCAACTCCTTCACCTTGACCGATAACGCACCGTCCTTGAACACGGCCGCATCGAACGCCTGAAATGCCGACATCGCCTCCGGAGCCAGTTCCTTCAGCGTCTTGAGCTTCTTGATGTTCGCCATGTCGTACATGTGATGCCCTCAGAGTCAGAAGGTCAGGCAGGCGGGGGGAGAAAATCGACCAGAGAGATCGGGTGCCACGGGCGGCTTGTCCGCCCGTGCGAAGCTTTCACGGGCGGACAAGCCGCCCGTGGCACCCACAATCATGGTCGGTCATTTCCGGCCGTCTCCCTCAGTCCGCGTTCAGATCCCGGATCAGCCCGCGGATGTAGTTCGCCGCGTTCAGAAGGCCCCGTACCTGGGTCCGAATCCCTACCTGCTTCGGATCATTGGGGGGGAGCGATTCGTATTCCGCGAAGCGATGGGCCACCTCGCCCAGGATCACATCCGACCGGGCCGCGAACTCCTCCGCCAACACAGACACCGCCGGGGTGTCGTGGGTTCCCGCCGATTTCGCGTCTTCGAGCCGCTCCCGGAGGTCCAGCATCTCCGCCAGGAACGCCTGGGGAACCTGCTTGTGTTCCGCTGCGGACGGTCCGCCTTCGAGCCCGAGCAAGTGATCCGCCCGTGTGAACGGGTCGCGGAGGATGTTGTACGCCTGATTCACCGCCGCCGACAGTTCCAGGCTTGCAGACTGGTCCGCCGTTGACCCCGCCGCATGGTAGTCCGGGTGAACGAGCCGGGAACGGGCGAGGTACGCTCGTTCCAGCGTGGCCCGGTCAAGACTGAACCGCCTCGGAAGGCCGAGGCGGTCGAAAGAGTCGAGCGGCATGGTGAAGAGTGATCAGTTGTCAGTAATCAGTTGTCAGCCAGACAACGTGTCTTCGCCCCGAAGGGTCGGCGGAGAATAGCCCAGGGTGAAGCCGGGTTTCCCGGCGCAACCCTGGGAACCCTAGGCGGCCCGGGGTCGGCAAATGCACGACCGAGAGAAGCTTTCTTCCGCCGCTCGCTTACATCGAGTACGAGCTGCCGCAGCCGCAGGTGCTCTTGGCCTGGGGATTGGTGACGGTGAAACCCCGCTTGTTCAAGTCGTCGTGGAAGTCCACCACTGCCCCGTCGAGGTACAGCATCGACCGCTTGTCGACCACCACTTCGATTCCGTGGAAGTCGAACTTGTGGTCGGTCTTCTCATCGTACTTCGGATCGAGGTCGAGCTTGTTCTGGAAGCCGCTACACCCGCCGCCCTGGACCCGAACGCGCAGGTAGAGGGTGCTGCCGGGCTCGGCAGTCCCGCTGCCAAGGTGGTCGGCGATGTGGCGCTTGACTTCCGCCGCCGCCTTCTCGGTGACAACCAGCGGCGGAGCGACGGGGGCCGAGGGTGAAGTCATCCGGCCCAGTTCAGTGGTTTCGGTTGCAGTCGCCATGGGAAATCATCCTTTCGTATGGGGTCGCTGTCTGTCAGTCAGAGGGTGGTCAGGGGTTGGTCGGTTCGAGCAACAGGTTAGCCGCCAACGGCGGCGGGTTCACGCGATTCGACTTCGTCAGTGGCGTCTTGCTTCTCCTGGTAGTTCTTGACCGCGGCCTTGATGGCGTCCTCGGCCAGCACCGAGCAGTGAACCTTGACCGGCGGGAGTGCCAGTTCCTCGACGATCTGGGTGTTCTTGATCCCCAGGGCCTCGTTGACCGTCTTCCCCTTCAGCCACTCGGTCGCCAGGCTGCTCGATGCGATGGCCGAGCCACACCCGAATGTCTTGAACTTGGCGTCCTCGATCACTCCGGTGATCGGGTTCACCTTGATCTGTAGCTTCATCACGTCCCCGCATTCGGGGGCTCCGACCAGCCCAGTCCCGACAGTCTCGTCCTTGGCGTCGAAGCTGCCGACATTCCGCGGGTGGTTGTAGTGTTCGAGAATCTTATCGCTGTATGGCATGGTCGGCTCCTTGGGAGTTAGTAGTTAGCAGTTAGCACTTGCTCTTGCCACCCAGGGCGTTGCCCTGGGCTGAGAGATCTCAGCCTTTCAGGCTGAAAACCCACCCCTGTGGAGGCCACACCCTGGCCCTCTTCACCCTGAAGGGGTGAGATCTCTCAGCCCAGGGCAACGCCCTGGGGTCTGAGGGCAACGCCCTGGGTTCTGAGGGCAACGCCCTCGGTCGTGGGGCTAGGCTTCTATCAATGTCCCGCCCATTCGATCTTGGTGATGTCGATACCCTGTTGCACCATTTCGTAGAGCGGGGACATTTCACGGAGGCGACTGACCTCGCGGGTGACCAGCTCGACGACAAAATCCACCTCGGCCTCGGTGTTGAAGCGGCCGATACCGAAGCGGATACTGCTGTGGGCCAGTTCGTCGCCCACTCCGAGAGCCCGCAAGACGTAGCTCGGTTCCAGGCTGGCACTCGTACACGCCGACCCGCTCGAGACCGCCACGTCCTTGATTCCCATCATCAACCCTTCGCCCTCGACATAGGCGAAGCTGATGTTCGCGTTCCCCGGAAGCCGATCGGTCGGGTGGCCGTTGAGGTACGTCTCCGGGAGTTGGTCCATGATCCCCTGTCGCAACCGCTCACGCAGTCGGTAGGTTCGCTCGGTTTCCGCCGGCATCTCGCGGCGAGCGATATCACAGGCTGCACCGAGCCCAACGATCATGGGGACGGCCAGAGTTCCGGAACGCATTCCCCGTTCGTGCCCGCCACCATCCATCTGCGGTTCCAACCGGACCCGGGGATCTCTCTTGCGGACGTAAAGAGCACCCACTCCCTTCGGCCCATAAATCTTGTGCGCGGTGAGGCTGAGCAAGTCGATCCCCATCTCCTCGACATCGAGCGGGATCTTCCCCACCGCCTGGACCGCGTCGGTATGGAATAGAATCCCCTTTTCCTTGCACAACCGACCGATCGCCTTGACGGGCTGGACCGTCCCGATCTCGTTATTCGCAGCCATGATCGAGACAAGGACTGTTTTATCCGTGATCGCAGCGCGGACCTGCTCGGCGGACACTTGCCCGGTCTTGTCCACGGGCAGGTAGGTCACCTGGCAGCCGTCTCGCTCCAGCCGTTTGCAGGTGTCGAGCACGGCCTTGTGCTCGGTGACCTGGGTGATGATGTGGTTGCCCTTNNCCGCTGGTGAAGATGATTTCCTTGGCGGACGCACCGATCAGCCCGGCGATCTGTTCCCGGGCTTCCTCAACTGCGGCTTCAGCTTCCCACCCGAATGGATGGCTGCGGCTCGCTGCGTTCCCGAACTTCTCGGTGAAGTACGGGAGCATCGCATCGACCACTCGCGGATCGGTCCGCGTGGTCGAGTTGTTGTCCATGTAAAT
>PLDW01000362.1 GCA_003136315.1 Gemmataceae bacterium
GTGGCCAACTCCTTCAACCCCGCGTCCGTCACCCGCGTGCTACTCAGGTCAAGCGTGGTGAGGTTTGTGAGTGCGGCCAACTCCTTCAAACCCGAGTCGATCACCTGCGTGTACGCGAGGTTGAGTGTGGTGAGGTTCTTGAGAGAAGCTAACTCATTCAAACATGCATCCGTCACTTGTGTTTGCGCCAGGTTGAGTGTGGTGAGATGTTTGAGTAGGGCCAACTCCTTCATCCCTGCATCTGTCACCCGCGTGTACCTCAGGTTGAGCGTGGTGAGGTTCGTGAGTGGGGTCAACTCCTTCAAACCCGCGTCCGCCACCCGGCTTGACTGTAGGTCCACTCTGACAACGGGCTTACCGGGGAGTTTGTCGTCACGTGTTACCTCTCCGCCCAACTTCTCCACCCAGGCGGCCGCCTTGTCCTCGGCCTCGTCGGCCCGGGCAGGTCGCGCGCCACTCAGCGCACCGACCACGACCGCCATCGCCAGCAAAACCCGAGTGATCTGCAAGCGGTCCATCGTTCCTCCTCCTGTTCCAGGGATAGTGTTGAAGCCGGACCGCGGGGGCAAGCCCTGGTGACGAAGGTCACCGTCAGCCCTTCGGCCGTGGGGACGGGGCGACCTCCAGCGGCGGGGCGGGTTGGAGTGCTTCGTCCCGGGTGGCGCGGACCTCGTCCCAGAACGCCAGCCACTGCTTCGCCTCGTCAGCCGTTGAGGTCCCCAGTAGGAATGGGTGTCGCACCCAGGACAGGTCCGGATCATTCAGCCAATGCGTCAGCCTTTCGACTGTCGTTTTTCGCTCGGACCCGCTCGCCGACGTGGCCTGCTTGTGGTACAGTGCCAGGTCCGCCCTCAGCCAGACAATTGCTTGTCGACGCAATACGGCCCGTTCGCTCGGGTCGCTCGGAGCATCGACCCCTTCCCCGCGGGCCGCCCGCGTAGCGCAGCAGGCTGCGCTATACCGGTGCTGATTCACCAGATCGGCAGCCAACATCGGGTCGTGGGTGAACGCCTCGCCATAGAGCCGCGCTGCGAGCGAGAACCGCAACGGGGTGTTCGCCCACCACAGTTCCCAAGTTTTATCCCAAAGCGACCGAGCAACCACCACCGCCTCGGCTGGGGTCGATGGCTTGGCCCGCCCGGCAACGATATCTGGGATACGGGGGCGGACATCCCGCATCCGCTCGGCATTTCGCAGGCTCAGTAGAGCATCTGAGCTCTTGGGTGCGAGTCGGAGAGCCTCCTGGTACGCAGCGATCGCTCCATCAAGGTTCCCCTTCCATTGCAAGGCATTTCCGAGTTCAAAATAGAGATAGGATGATCCATATCGCTGGCTCAATTCTTGCATCACAGCGACATATCGATCGATATCATGTCTCCCAATCAAGATAATATTAAATAATTCCAGATGAGATACAATAAAAATACTTTTTGTCTCATTTGCGCCAATTCGGATGGCCTCCATCTGCGCGGCGATCGCGCCGTCCTCGTCACCCCGTCCTCTCAGGGCTGTCCCCAGACCAAAGTGGTTCCCGGGGTTGTTCGGATTGATCCGGATAGCCTCCTTGAACGCGGCGACGGCTCCATCCATGTCGCCCTTCTCCCGGAGGGCGTCCCCGAGGTTGTAGTGGGTCGCCGGGTTGTTCGGGGCGGCCACGACCGCTGCCTGGAGCCACCGAAGCCGGTCGTCCCCACCGAACGAACCCAGCACCATGAGAACTCCCAAATCCCCTGGCCGTTGCCGAATCGCCCTCATCAGGAGTTCTCGCTTTCGCTTTTCGGGGACGCCTTCGTGTTCCCCTAACACAGCAACGAATCCTGACGGCTGTGCGAGTGCCTCTGGCCGTCCGGCCAGATCCGCCACAGCCGCATCATCCCCGGCGCGTACTGCTTTCCTGACAGTGTCCCGAAAGGGATCAGGGTCGATCATCGCCAATATTGCCCTCACTTTCTCGGACTTCTCCGCGACAAGCACCCGATTGAGGGTCGCCACCAGTCGGTCTCGTACTGCTGAACCGGTCACACGCGCTGCCACCTCCTCTGTGGAGGCCGTCTCCGGGTTCGCCCCGAATCGCTCCAAGGCCGCGAGATACCGACTCGCCACCACTGTCGGGGCCGGGTACACAGCCCTCACAGGAGTCCACCGAAACTGATCCACCTCGTCCAGATCCTTCAGTACTCTCAGGTCCGCGCCAAGGCCTTCTAACCGACTGGCCAGGCTTTCCGCCCCGCCTTCAGCCGCCCGCTTCTGGGCCACCTCCAGTGTGACTGCCGCCTTGGCCGCGTCCCCTGCTTTTAATGCGTCTTCGCACTGGTCGAGGAGAGCCGCAACCGCCTCGGCGTTTCGTCCCAATCGTTCGCTTGCTGCCCTTGCCTGATCCGCCCGCCACCAGGCCGCTGCCCCGACGCCCAGCAAGAGTACCCCGACTGCTACCCCTAAGAGCAGTTTCACCCGCCTCCGCTTCCGCTGCTCGGTCGCTTTCATCTCCGCTGCGAGTTTCTCCCCCTCGGCTTTCACACGGTCGAGTTCCGCCCGTCTTGCACGCTCGTCGGCCGCTGCCCGTAGATCCGCCACGGCCTTCGCCACCGCGCCGGCATCGGTTGGCCGATCCGACGGAGACGGGCTCAGGCACCGCTTGCATAACTCGACCAGTCCGGGGTCTGCCCCGCAGGAGTCGAGCCGGGCGAAACACTCATCGACCTTACCCTGAGCCGCATGGATGCGGGTTGTCTCGGCGGAACTGGCCTCAAACGGAGGCTTGCCCGTCAGAATGACAGCCAGGACAGCACCGAGGCCGAATACGTCGCTGCGGGTGTCGATCTTTCCGACTGCCCCAACAGCTTGCTCCGGGGGCATGAATGCCGGGGTGCCGAGTACGCTGCCGGCCTGCGTATAGGAACCATCCGAGTCTCGCAGCGAGTGGATCTCCGTCGCCGCGGTCGTTTCGTTCGGGTCCGCCCCAGCGGAAGTCCGCCCTCCAATCGGTAGTACCTTGGCCAACCCCCAATCCATCACCTGCACTTCGCCGTAACTGCCAACCATGATGTTGGCTGGTTTCAGGTCGCGGTGGATGACATTGTGCGCGTGGGCATAGGCGACAGCCTGACACACATGCTCGAACGCTGCAACGAACCGCCCGCGATCGTCGGACGGGTCGGCACGCTCGGCCAGCAACTCGTCGAGGGTTTGGCCGCGGATCAGTTTCATTGCCAGGAACAGCCGACCATCGGGGAGGGTGCCGAGATCGTGGGCTGGCGGGATGGCGGGGTGCTGAAGTTGGCCAGTGATTCGGGCCTCGTCGAGGAAGCGGGAGGCGGCCCCTGACGTGGGGGCGAACCGGTTTTGGAGCACCTTGACCGCGACCTCACGTCCGAACACGGTGTCGGTCGCCCGGTAGATGATCCCCATCCCGCCACGGGCGATCTCGTCGCCCAGCACATACCGGCTGGCATCGACCGGCGGGTGTGTCACGGCGGGCCGACTGTCACCGCTGGTCGTGGCGGCCTGGTCGGGGAGTGAGTTGGTCTGGCCCGGGCCAGCAACGGAGTGGGTCTGGCCCCTGTTGGCGTCTGGCCCTTGGGCAAACGTCGGCTGCTCGGGCATGGACGGCTCCGGTGGTTGAGGTACGCACCGCGATGTCAGTATACCCGACCTGCGGTCGGCTCGACCCGCCCCGCGGCGAACGCCGTCTTCTCGCGTGTCTGGAGTCCTGTGTGAAATCACCTTCTGGCCTTGAGCGATGCGCGGAACGAATCCAGCCAGCGCTCGTATTCCGGAACTCCACGCAGCGTATCGAAATCGGCGTCTCTCTCCACGTAGAGGATATCGTCGTACTTGTTCTGACGCGCTTCCTCCAGGCACTCAATTGCCTTATCGAGGTAGCTCTGACGCAACTGGTTTTCCTCCGGCGTAAGGTCCGCGGCCGATTTCCCCGCGCCAACGGCGGCTCGACACAGGCCGTAACAGCTTGCGGCCTCGGCCAGGTGGCCAGGCATCACGCCGAGTTTCTCACGGACTTTCGCCGCCAGCTTGGCCGCCTCAACGTAGTGGCCACAGCGGGCCAGCGACAACATGAGGGGAGGAAGCATGTTGAACTTCTGCTCCTCGTCCTGGGTTTCCGAATAGTTCAGCTGACGCAGTTTCAGCCCCTCCTCAAACTCGTGCTGGGCCTTCTTGGGATCGCCAAGCCGCAGGAACGCGGTGCCGCAGAGATAGTGATCATGCGCCACCAGGCCGCGGTAGAGCGGGTCATTCGGTTCCGCAGCGAGAACTTGCGAATTGAGTTCGCGTGAGGCCAGATACATTTTTTTCGCTTCGTCATCGCGTTTGGCGCACGCCAGGTCATTGCCGAGGAGGGCCAGGGCCTCGGCCAGATCTCGCCGCGCTTTGAGGCTCCATTGCCGCTGCGAGAAGATCGCTTGCCGTTGCTTGACCAGTTCCTC
This sequence comes from Gemmataceae bacterium, assembly GCA_003136315.1. Lineage (GTDB taxonomy): Bacteria > Planctomycetota > Planctomycetia > Gemmatales > Gemmataceae > Urbifossiella. The sequence goes on from PLDW01000362.1 coordinate 4,443, forward strand.
GTGAAGAGCCAACGCCTTCGGCAACTCATTGTGTTGAAGCGCCAGTTCTCCCAGGTTCAGGATCGATAAGGTGAGCGCGTCACGGCTCTCGTAAGAGGGTGCCTTCTCAACCAGTCGCTTGCGAATGGTCAGGGACGTGTTGAAATACTCTTCCGCCTTCGCATAATCGTATTCCCAGCGCAGTTCGAGGATTCCGAGGCGGGCATAGGTGTCGGCCAGAGCCTCCTCGCACCTGGCGAGGTCCATGCGCTCCAGCTCGGGCAGGGCGGGATCGCCGTTGGGGTAGGCCACCATCCTGTCCGCCAACTCCTTCCAGCCGGCAAGAGCCGCTAGATACCATTTTCGGGCAGGTTCCAGTCGTTTATAGTAATATAACTCTGTATCGCCCATCCGGTTGTTGTGGCCAGCGATGTTCGCTTTCGCCTTATCGCTTGTCGGATTTGCTCGGAACGCTTGTTCGGCGTACTCGCCCGCTTTATTGTATTCTTGTACAGCCTCATCCCGGCGGTTGAGCGTCCACAGGATTTGGCCCATCTGCTGGTGAGCGGTGGTATAGCGGCGGAAGAGTCGATCACTTGTGGTGGGGGACTGGTAGAGGCGGTGCAGTTTCTTCATCGTGTCTTCGAGCAACTCCTTGCGAACATGACGACCGCCGGGTGCCTCGTCGAGATCCATCTGGATCTTCAGCACCAGATCGCCCAGCGCATCGTAGGACAGATCGCTCTGGCTAATGGCAATCCGGAGGGCCTCTGCTTCTCCCTCGCGTGCCTTCTGCTCCCCATCAGCGCGAAGTCGCTCGGCCTCCTTGGCCTCCTGGGCTTGCAACAGCCCGATCGTCGTGCCGATCACGCCTGCCAGCAGGACAGCCGACAAGACACCAGCAGCGACCATCGCGAGCTTCCGCCGCTTTCGCTGCTCGGCCGATTGCAACTCCGCCGCCGCCTTATCACCCTCGGCCTTCACGCGATCCAGTTCCGCCTGCCGAGCCCGCTCGTCGGCGGCTTGCCGCAGTTCGGCGACAGCCCGGGCAACCTCGCCAGCGTTCTCGGGCCGGTTCGTGGGCTTCGGGCTGAGGCAGCGCTTGCACAGGGCGATCAGGTCTGGCTCAGCCCCGGAGGCATCCAGCCGGGCGAAGCACTCCTCCACATCCCCCTGAGCCGCCTGGAGTCGGGTGGTCTCGGCCGAACTCGCCAAGAACGGCGGCACCCCGGTCAGGATGACCGCCAGCACTGCCCCGAGCCCGAACACATCGCTTCGCTCGTCGATCTTGCCGACCGCTCCGACGGCCTGCTCGGGAGGCATAAAGGCGGGTGTGCCCATGATGCTTCCGGCCTGGGTGAGCGTTCCTTCCGTGTCCCGCAGGCTCCGCACCTCGGTCCCGCCCGTGGTCGCGTCTGGGTCGTCCGCTGCCGTTGGCGGGGAGCCGAGTACCTTGGCCAGCCCCCAGTCCATGACCTGCACTTCCCCGAAGCTTCCGACCATGATGTTGGCGGGCTTCAGATCCCGGTGGATGACTCGGTGGGCGTGGGCATACGCGATCGCCTGGCAGATCTGCTCAAACGCGGCCACGAATCGCCCGCGGTCAGTGGTCACATCGGATCGTTGCTTGAGCAATTCTTGAAGGGTGTCCCCTCTGATGAGTTTCATGGCCAGGAACGGGCGGCCGTCGTTGAGGATGCCGAGGTCGTGGACGGGTGGGATGGCCGGGTGCTGGAGTTGGGCAGCGATTCGGGCCTCGTCGGCAAACCGGCGAGCTGTCCCGGAGTTCGGGGCAAACTTCTCCTGGAGAACCTTGACGGCGACCTCCCGACCCAGGATGGTGTCGATGGCCCGGTAGACGACACCCATCCCACCACGGGCGAGTTCGTCGCCGAGGGTGTATCGACCAGTTGCGGTGGGCGAGGCGGTGTGGACAGGCGGGCCAGCGCTGCCAGTGGTGGCGTCTGGGTCGGCATCAGGGCCGAGGGCTGTCACCAGGAGGTCGGCAGCAGGGACGCTCATGTCCGGGCCGGGGACGGTCCCAGCCGGATCGGCGAGGGAGTGACTCTGGCTCCTGTCGGCGTCTGGTTCCTGGGTGAAAGTGGGGTGCTCGGGCATGAGCGGCTCCGGCGGGGGGGGCACCAAACCGTCAGTATACCCGTGCCGCGGTCAGGCAAACCAGCCCACGAGCGACGGATTCCCAGCCACGACCTCAGCCCGGATGAGTCCGGCATCGCGATTCAGTGGAAGGAATGTGATATCAGTGCCTGTTTGAATGCGCCAAAACAGTAATCGAGAGTTAGAGCAGGAAGGCGCTGGCGATCGAGAAGAAGATGGCGATTCCGGTGACATCCACGAACGTGGCGACCAGAGCGCCGGAGGCGACCGCGGGGTCTCCCCCGAGTTGACGGATGATAAGGGGAATGAGGCACCCGATGAGCGTCCCCCACAGACAGATGCACAGCACCGAAAGCGAGATGACCGTCGCCAGTGCCCATCGACTGACCGGTTCCGTTCGGACCTCGCAATCGGCCGGGAACTGATACAGCCAGGTGTCTGGATTCTTCTCGGGTGCGGGGAGGCGGGGAGCGCCCTCGGGGAGCCGTACGCGCCCACTCTTCTCCATCGTGATCATCCGCTCGGACCCCTTCTCGATGAACACCTCCGAACGTTCGGCACGGCCGAGAAGACGGTCCCACCAACCTCGGGGGACGGGTGTGGCTGGCAAGTCCGTCCCGGCGGGAACCCGAACGGTGAACTCCATCACCACCTTTTCCGGTCCGCCGCGGGTGTCCTCCGGAGTCAAGGCCCCACGCGCGAACGCGATCACCCCAAGAGTCCCGCCAAGGGCCAGACCCATGAGCAACTCCCGCCTGAGAACTAACTTCCAGTCCCGCGGGCGAACATGTCGTAAGGCCATCGCCCGAGTGACAAGCGTTGCTGCTTGGGTTCCCGAGTTCCCCCCCGTGGAAATGCACAAGGGGACGAACAGGGCAAGGACCACGACGGCCGCGATCGCTTCTTCAAAGAACGACATCACGGTGAAGGTCGCCAGTTCCGCCACGAACAGGATCGCTAGCCACTTCGCCCGGCTCAGCCAGACCTGGCGGAAACTCGCCTCCAGGTAATCGCCCTCGATCGGCCCAACCGCCGCCTGCCGTTGCAAGTCCTCCGTTGCCTCGGCCTGGACCACATCGAGCACATCGTCGTGCGTGACGATCCCGAGGAGCCCAAAGCGTTCGTCAACCACCGGGACAGCGATAAAGTCGTAGCGAGTGAACATCTGTTCAACCGCTTCTCGATCTTCGTCGAATCGGAGGGCAACGACCTCGCTCTCCATCAGATCCCGGATCACGGCATGACGGGGGGCCAGGATGAGATCTCGGAGCGAGACGACGCCCAGAAGTCGCCGCGGGGCAAGGCTCCCGTCTGGTCGGCGGTTTGCCTCGTCGAGAACGTAGATGTAGTAAATCGTCTCCCGGTCCGGGGCCTGCTGACGGAGTTGATCGATCGCCTCGGCCGCGGTGAGCGTACCCGGCAGCCAGGCGTAATCGGTCGTCATCATCCCGCCGACCGTGTTCTCCCCATACTGGACTAGTGTCGCGATGTCTTTCCGATCGGCCTCGTCCACCAAACGCATGAGCGACTCACGCACTCGCGGCGGCAGTCGCAAGAGCAGGTCGGCGCGGTCGTCGTGGGACATCTTGCCGAGCAACTCCCCGACCTGCGGGCGGGCCTTCTCCACCATCTCCACCTGTCGGGTCGGGGGCAGGTATTCAAACACCGACGCCTGCGACCGGATGTTGGCGTGACTGATCACCTCCCAGACCTGCTCCGGGGTGAACTGATCCGCCAGTGCCTCGGCCACCGTCGCCGGGTGCAACGATTCGCAGAATTCCCGCATCCCGGCGGCATTTTGCTCCGCCAACATGATCTGGAGTTCAGGTGTAAAGAGGGGGTGGGGCATCAGGCCAATCCAGTGGCGAATGATGGATGATCAATCACGATTAATCGACCAAGATAGAAAACCCAGCAGACAGAACCTAATCCCCGAACCCCCTTCCCAAAAAAGGAAGGGGGAGCAGATCCTTCCCCTTCGGGGAGCGGTTCGGGGGGATTTGTCCGGTGGTTCTTGACTCGATCCCTCATAAAGTCCTGGCCTCCGTGGGGTAGATCTCTTGAAAACGAATCACGAAAGCACGAAAGACGAAAGTACGAAATCAGAGATTCATTGAGATTTTTCTTTTTCGTACTTTCGTCTTTCGTGCTTTCGTGATTCAAAAATTTATTGTCCGATGATCACGTTGTCGATCAACCGGGTTCCGCCCAGGGAGACAGCAACGGCGGCGACCGCGGGGCGGTCGAGTTGGGTCAGTGGACGGAGGGTGTCGGCGTCCAGGATTCGCGCATACTCGACCCGTACTCCCGGGATCGTCGCCAAGTCAGTGTGAAGCATCGCCTCCAGTCGGACCACATCCCGCTCTCCAGTCGTGGCTCGGGACTGTGTCGCCTGGAGAGCCCGGTAAATCCCAGCAGCGGCAGCCCGGTGATCGGCATTCAGGTAACGATTGCGCGAACTCAGGGCCAATCCATCCGCTTCCCGGACCGTCGGCTCGACCCTCACCTCGACCGGGACGTTCAGATCCCGGACCATTTGACGAACGATCCGGGCCTGTTGGTAGTCCTTCGCCCCAAAGTGTGCGACGTCCGGGCCGACGATGTTGAACAACTTCAGCACCACTGTGCAGACCCCCCGGAAGTGACCTGGCCGGGCTGGGCCGCACAGGACGTCGGTCAGTCCGGACACTTCGACGAAGGTGACCGAGGCCTCAGGATACATCTCCGTGGGGATCGGAGCGAAGATCAGGTCGGCCCCGGCGTCGGCACACACCTGTTGATCGGTCGCCAGGGTGCGGGGGTATTTGCCGAAGTCTTCGTTCGGCCCAAACTGTGTCGGGTTCACGAAGATCGAAACGACGACGAACCCAGAACGGGCATGGGCGGCCCGGACCAGGGCCGCGTGCCCTTCGTGCAGCGCGCCCATCGTGGGCACGAATCCGACCGTCTTGCCGCAGCGCCGGGCATCCGCGACAGCGGCCCGGATCTCCTGGATCGTCGTGACAACGGGAATGAGCATCAAATCACCACGGGTCAACCAGGACCGCGACAAGGTCACTCAACTTGGGGATGGCGCTGGGTCGGGTGTTTTCTCGACACGACCAGCAGCAGTAACATCCAGAACCATCCCAAGGTACGATCGCAGCTCCCGCTCGACCAAACCGAGTTCGGCAGCGAGCCCGAGGACGACGGTCTCGGCCTCCGCGAACTGGGCCTCATCCACCACCACTTCGACCTCGGCGAATGTCCCCACATGGTCGACTTCGTCCAGGCAGACCTCAACGCTGAATGGGCCGCGGCCCAGGTGGTAAAGCACACGGTGCTTTCGGACCACAGCCACCGGGCGGTAACCGAGATCCACGAGCATCTGCCCGGTGTCGGTCGCTGTGTCGTCCCCGTCGGCGAGCCGGACCTCGATCTCTTTGCGGGTCTTGGTCGCCGCCAACCGCTTAGGCCCCTTGTAGGTCAACCGGTTCTCGACTCCAATCCGGCGCAAGCGGAACGCCTCGTCGGTCTGCCGGAAATCGCGATCAGGGGCATTGAAGTAGTGATCCTCGTCGATCCGTTCCCCCACCCGTTCGGCTGCCGATGCGGACAATTTCGCCACAAGTGCTGAGCGGTCACCAACCCGGTACTTCACCTCGATTTCGAGCATGATCTTTGTGTTTAGTGTTTAGTGTTTAGTGTTTAGTGTTTAGTGTTTAGTGTTTAGTGTTTAGTGTTTAGTGTTTAGTGTTTAGTGTTTAGTGTTTAGTGTTTAGTGTTTCTCCGAGTTCCGAGTTCCGAGTTCCGAGTTCCGAGTTCCGCGTTTTTCCCTGTTCCGCGTTTCTCCCCGTTTCGTGTTCCATTTCCGAGAACCTCAGACCCGGAACTCCGCTACAATACCCGGAATTGTTGTGGTCGAACATCCGGGAAAGGGAGGCAAGTAGTGGGTCAGCGAGTCATGATCGGTAAAGTCAGCGACATCCCGGACGGTGGGAGTGTCGTGGTCACGATCAACCAGAAAGACATCGCGGTATTCCGGGTGAACGGCCAGTTCTTCGCCATCGACGATCTGTGTCCGCACATGGGAGCGTCCCTATCCGGTGGTTTTGTGGAGGAGGGAGTGGTCACCTGTCCGTGGCACTACTGGCGATTCCGACTCTCGGACGGGGCGTGGGCCGACAACCCCAAGGTCAAGACGGGCTGCTACGCCGTTCACGTAGTCGGAGACGACGTCCAGCTTGAGGTCGGGGCTGGCCCCGCCCCGGACAAGGGCAAGTCAACTGGTAACGGCTGAAGATGCTTGACGGAAAGAGGCCGCTCACCTAATCTGACCGCGCTTTTGTGCAAAGAACCGGCCCGCTCTGCCGAAACACCATAGAGACCATCGGAGAGAACCCCTCCCCCAACCTGTGCCCCCTTGCTTCTTGGGGAAGGGGGTTGGGGGGGGAGGTTGTCTCCACTATTCCTAAAGCAATTGACCCGGCGCGACCGGACCGCCCCCCAAGACCCACGAGCACGACCCGATGTCCACCGCCCCACCTCCGACACCTCCGTCACCTCCAACACCTCCGACTCCGCCCACCCATGCGCCGCACGGGTCGCGGGAGGTGAAACTGATCAGCCATTCCCCGATCTTTTACTGGTGGCCGATCTGGGTGCTGGGGTACGTCATGGCTCTCATCACCCTGTTTGAAAACCATCGGCTTGCCATTGTTCCGGACAAAACTGAGGTTCGCAGGATCTCCGACAAAGAGTACAAGTTAATTGTGCCCGGTGAGGCAACCAAGTCGCTCGACGAGGCTGTCAAAGCCACCGATGATAAGGAGCATTTCCCGGCGACATTCAAGACCCGGGTTTCCCAGAAGGCGTGGATGGGGCCGGTGTATTGTGTGGTCCTGCTGATCACCATCCTGATTACGAACGTCCCGCTCCGTGGGTTGTGGTCGTTCCTGGTAATCTTGATGTTTCTGGTGCTGGCGATGGCCATCAGCCTCCTGCCGGATGGGTGGGACCACCTCCTCAACCTGATCAGCGGGATGCACGTCTATATTAATATGGCCGGGTATCTGTTTATCGCGACCACTGTGCTGATCCTGTGGGCGGTGTCGGTGTTCATCTTTGATCAGCGAACCTATATGATTATCTCCCCCGGGCAGATCCGGGTGTGCGAGCACATCGGGGCATCGATCCGAAACTTCGATACCACCGGACTGTCGTTCGAGAAGCAGCGGGACGACCTGTTCCGCCACTGGATTCTGGGGTTCTTCTCCGGCGACCTGATCGTGCGAACTCACGGAGCAGAGAAGGAAGAGATCCGCTTCCCGAACGTTCTGTGGATCGGGTGGCGGCTGGAGGAGGTCCAGGAAATCCTACGTGAGCGGGCGACCGTGGTGAACCCATAACCGATCGACCGGTCAGGCAGTGTCCCTCCCCGTCCGGATTGGCCAGACGGGGGAAGCTCACTGCCTGGGGAAAGGAGCCGTCACTTTCCCTCGTCCTTGATCTCCCTCTTGACCAGATTCAGGTAGAAGGTGGCCTTCCCTTCCTTCTCCAGGAGTTTTCGGGCGAGCAAGGCCTCAGCATCGGCCTTCTGGTTGAACGGGAACGCTTCGACTTCCTTGCTAGCGTTGTCGTACACAATCCAGTAGGCACGCTGACGGATCTCCTTCTGAGCCCGGACTCGCTTGGCTGCGGGCTTTTTCGCGGCCGCCTTCTTCTTTGCCGGCTTCTTTTTGGCACCCTCTTCGTCGCCCTCCTCGGCTTCGGCCTCCTCTTCAGGTTCGGCCTCGGCTTCGGCTTCGGCTTCCTCTTCCTCTGGACCCGTGCCGTCGCGCTCGCGGGCTTCCGCTGCCTCTGCCTGTCGCCGCATGTCCATCCGGGTGGGACCGCGTCCCCCTCGCCCTTTCGCCATCGTGGATCCTCCTCCGACTGGTCCGGCGTCTGCGGTATCAGACCGTTAACCTAACCTTCCGGCAACACACCGACAAGGGCGACCCGGCTGCCAACGCTGGCGGGTTCCAGGGCAGTCCCGAGTTTCCCATTTCGGGTGGAGACTTGAGATCCCGCAAGGCCCAAGCTCGTAATCGGGTGAATTCCGATCCAGTGGGTCGCGTCTACGACCATAGGAGGTATAATAGCGGGCGTCGGGCACCCCGAAGCGAATCCACCCGGAGTGAATCCTGCACCATGCCTGTCGTTTCGGCACCTCTCGCCGCCCCGCCAGACGCGGCCCTGCTCGACCGCTTCGCCCGGGGCGACAAGAGCGCTCTCGACGACCTGTTTCGCCGTTATCGAGCGGTCGCCTATCGAGTGGCCTATCGGCTCCTCGGTTGTGAGGCCGATGCACTCGACGCGGTTCAGGACGGGTTCATTAAAGCCCTCACCCACCTCGATCGGTTCCGCGGGCACAGCTCGTTCAAAACGTGGCTCCTACGGATTGTGAGCAATGCCGCCTTTGATCTTGGCAGACGGCGGAAACGGCAGGGTTGGAACGATCACCCGGAGCCAGCGTCTGGCACGGAACGGGTCGACCTCGACGACCACCCACCCCCGGATTCCGGCCTGCATCGGGCCGACCTCCGGCGGGTGATCGAAGCGGCCCTCGCACGGCTTCCCGTGGTCCAGCGGCAGACATTTGTGCTCCACGTCGATGGGGGATTGTCGTACCGGGAGGTCGCCGACGCCCTCGGCGTCTCGATCGGGACCGTCATGAGCCGGTTGTTCTACGCCCGGCAGAAGCTCAAGACCCTGCTAGCCGACTGCGTGTTGTCATGACCTCCGGCCCCACCCCCGATCTCCCCAATCCCTGGCCAGTGATCCTCGCCGCCTATGCTGACGGGGAACTCGACCCACCGACGCGAGAGGCTGTCGAACGGTGGCTGGCCACACACCCTGCCTCACGGCGCGAGCTGTGGGAGCAGCAACAATTGGCCCCAGGGAACTGGCATCTGTGGAACCCAGTCGACCCCCCACTCCCAACCGAAGATGCCTGGGCGGCTGTCGCAAACGCTATCGCCGCTGCGGCCCTGCCCGAACCCTCAACGGCCAGAAGGGACGTACAACCTGGCCGGCCAGGACGCGCCGGCCGCTGGCTCGCGGTCGCGATGGGAGCAACGATCGCACTTGCCGCCTGCATCCTTGTCGCTGGCCAGGTGTTCGTCTTACCGCCTGCGAGGGCACCGGTGGTCGTGACCCAACGGGACGATCCACTCTCCGACTTCATCGTGCTGCCAGTCGCGGTGGACGACGATGTGGACGTTCACCGGGTGACAGGGAACGGGGCCGGCTGGTTGCTCGTGGGGGTGCCCCCTCTGCCCGACCGGATGGTTCTCGCGGAGGTCGGGGACGTTGACCTGGAGGCGACCACCCCGGCCACGACATGGCCACCGGACGGGCCTCCGATCACCCCACGACCGGGGGACGCCCCGATGATCTTCGCGCCGAATCCACGATAACCGCAGCATGTGAAGATCAACCAGGCGGACATGGGCGGCGACCAGGCCTGCTGGCCCCATCTGGGTAGCGACCGAAGGCCCCAGAGACAGCACTATCATATTATATTCGACAGATGATTGATTATTTTCTGCATGATGTCTGGCACCGGGACGGAGATGAACCATGTTCGGGCTGCTGGCGGCGACTCTTGTGGCGGCGGGCCTTCGACCAGTGTGTGGCGACCCCCCAATCCGAGTGACAGTCGTGGTGGTCCTGGCCACCACGACGAACACGACGGTCGACCCAAAACTGACCGACCTCGCCAAGAAGGTCCAAAAGCGGGATCCGAAACTCACCGGGTTCCGGCTCGTGACCTCCGAGGGGAAATCCATTGCGGTCGGCGGGTCGTCCGAGTTTGAACTGGTTGATGGGAAGGATCTGACTGTCAAGGTGGAGAAACCGAAAGATGAGAACGGTCGGGTTGGGCTGACAATCAAATCTCCGGACGTCGGATCAGTCACCTATACATGTGCATGCGACAAGTTCTTTCCGATCGTCACACCTCACAAGACGAAGACTGGTGAGACGCTCATCGTCGTCGTCATGGCCAAGCCTTGCACCGAGAAAAAGTGATCGTGGGAGGCGTGTGTGAGGAAAGATATCGCCTGAGTTCCAGGGCTTCTGCCCTGGGCTGAGAACGGTCGCTGCTTTGCGGCTCAAAACCCTCATTGTTGCCGCCGCAAGCCGCTCGCTCTTAGCCCCGGATGGGGCGTTCGTTCTGATCCCAGGGCTTCCGCCCTGGGAACTCCTGGCGGTCGGCGGTCATCGCATCGGCATTCCCATAGATGGTTGAGGGATCGGTGTCCCTGGCTGGGCGGGAAGCTTCGCAGGTTGGGAACCTGTCTTCGCCGGTTGGCTCGTGCCGCCCTGCTGGAATCGCCCCTCAAAACTCGATTCGCCCTGATACGTCCCCTTCACCCGATCGTAAATAATTTTTTTTGCGCTGTTGTGATTCTCACGATATCGGCTGGAGATCCAGGCAAAGCCATCCTGCCCGGGGTGATCCGGATGAGCGCCGTATAGGGTAAAGAGTGGTCCGTCCGATACGACCTGCTCACCCCATCCAATATTCTCGTCGGTCTGGATCGAGACGTTTCCGCGGGCGTCCATCCTCTGCACGGGCGGCGGATTTTGCCGGGCCTTGCTACCTGGCTCGTCCTTCTGGGGCAACACATTTCCGCGAGCGTCCTTCTTTTGAATCGGTGCAGGGTTCGGGGGGGTGTAACTGGAGACCGTGAGTTTGTCCACGCACGTCAGCCGGACAGAACCAGGCGGGAGGTGGTGCCAATCGACCTGGAGCGAGGGCTCCTTGGCCGGAGCGTGGATCACCTCAATGGTCCCGCCACCTTGCTCGGTGTAGAAGACCGCCTCCTGATAGATCTTGGCCGTATCCCGAATCACCATCCGCCCGGAAAATTGGACAACCGTCAGTTTCATTTCCGTTTCTGGTTCTGTGGCCTTACTGGTCGCCCCCGGCGTGGGCGTAGGCGGGGGATTGGTGGGGCCAGCCGCGTCCTTCTGCCCGAGTTGCCAGATCCGGACTGTCCCCGGACCATCGCCGACAACTTCCTGGCACAGTTCACCGCGAACGTCCCGGGCCTGGGCTGTCATTGTGAGTCCCTGTGCAATCAGAATCTGGATTTTCTCGATCTGCTTGTCCTGATTCCTGGACACCTCCTGATAGATGACCTTATCTGACCCCCGGGGCTCATCCCGAATGTCTGCCGGAGCCGGATAGCAATACACCTTCTCGATCTTCGCATTCTCAGACTCGGTGGCTCCATCGACTCGTCGGGCGTCGTCGATGGCTTTCTTGGCCCCGTCCTCGGTGTCGAACGCTACTGTCTTGAGTCGCCAATTGACGCCCAGTTTGGCGAGGGTCACAACGAGAACCGCACGATCCGAGCCGTCCCGCTCGCGGCGAGGCACCAAGAACGTCTCCGTCACCACGACCGCCCGCCCCTTGGCCTCGCTGGTTGCGACTCTCGCAACGGCTGGCCCCTTCTTTCCGAAGGCTCGGTGCAAAGCCTCGACGGTTGCAGCTCGACCGGGCATGTGGTCCGGTGCGCTAAGTGCGGCTGCGTCGGCAGTCTTTCCTGCAACAGCAGCAGTGATATAGGCGGCTGTCACCTGTCGGGGGCTCTTTGTTCCGGCGGACTCTTCGGACTTACCCACTTGGTTGAAGAAGATCGGTCGGTCGAACACGACCTGCATGGTGTGACACCGGACAGTGGCATCGCCATCGGCCTGGACCGCTTCGACACGGCCCCGGAACTCGGCCCATTTCTTGGCTCCGCTGAAATCCATCCCATCCAGCCAGTGGACCTTTAGGGGGGGGGCGGGCGGTTCGGGCTGATCCGGCTTGGCTTCGGGTTGTGAGGGGGGCGTGTTCAACGCTCCTCCATTCAACTCGCTCCCGGCTGGCATCACCAATGACCCGCGGCCCTTGACCGTGATTTGGTTTTCGAGCTGGTTGATGACCACATTCGGTCCTTCGATCGACTTGCCCTCATGATGAACTTCCGCAAGTCGGTCTTCGGTCCCGGTCACCGTCATCACACTCCCGTCCGGCGTGCTATCGACGTAAAGAGTCTGCCCGGCCACATCCAATCCCTGCGCCTTGACCGGGTCCTGGGGGTTTTCTGGTGGGGCCGGATCCTGGTGTGCAACCACATCCCCCTCGCACTGGAGTTTCTCCAGCGCGTATCGGACCGCGCCTGGCGGGGGAGCCTTGCCGTCTGCCGCTGGCTTCGCTGGTTCCTTTGATGTGGCTGGTGGCCCTTTCCCGTCTGACGTCGATTTCCTCGGTGCTTTCGTCGAGGGTGTCGGTTCTGTTGGCGGGGCACGAAAGCGACCGACCAATGTATGGACCACCCGCGACTGGAGGATCATCGGCGGCTTTGGCTTGGCCGGCTCGGGTTCAGGTTCAGGTGGTGCGGCCTGAGGCATCGGATTGGCCGGTGTCGCCGGCATGGGATCGGTGGACATGGGGCCGGGGCCACCTGCTGGCGGGCTAGGGCTGCCTGCAGGCGGCGGAGTAATGGCAGCAGATGCAGGCGACTTGGCGGGTTCTATCTTACGCGGTGGTGGCTTGTCGATAAAAAGCATGTCTAACTTATCTGTCGACCGCACGATTCGACCGTTGGAGTCGATCGTCGCGACGATCTGGAAATCGGTCGATTTGCAGGTCACGTTGCCGAGTGCCAGAAGCCGGTGCGGAAGCGGCGATCCTCCCGGCTCGGCCTTCCGGTCTGCCTTCCCTCCGCCGGTGGTAGACGGTCCAGGGCCAGCGTTTGCTCCACTACCCTCTAGCCAGAGTTTGAGTTCCTTGGCCCGGATCCAGGATCCGGCCTGCTTATCCTCGAACATTGCCTGGTCGATAAAGGTCAAAACATCCATCTTCCGGCCCTGGATCTGCTCGCTTGTCTGGACGAGCGAGGTCTCCCAGGTGGCGTGGATCGTGTTCGCTCCGGCAGCCGGTTTTTTCCCGGCGGCGGGATCCTTCGCAGCAGCATCCGGGTCGTAGATTTCCAGCCGGCCCGGACCCTTCACCCGCAGGTTATTCGATGGAGCGGGGCGAGGTGGGGCAGCCGGGGTTGCGCGGGTCAGACCCGGGGTTGCACGAGTTGGACCCGGAGTTGCACGGGCTGGTGTCGTCCCTTCCGGAGGTCCCATGATCATTTCCGCAGGTCGTTCCGGAGTTCCCGCGATGAGAATGTTACTCCCGGCCTCTCCACCGTCCTCCCTCGGCGGGTTCCGGCGGACCGCGTAGACCGGGGTGCCCTTGAAGATCGTTCGGTTATCCGCTTGCGTGTGGACGAGGAACTTACAGTAAATCTCCAATCCTTCGGCCTCCCGCCCGTCCTCGTCGACCTCCGCCGAGGTCACTGTGATGGTGCGCCCGGGGCTGACAGCCGATGCCCGGAGGGACTGGTAGGAAAGTCCACCCGATGGCTCCGGTTTCCCGTTACGGTTTGGCCGCGGTGGGTCAGGCCCGTTAGGGGGAGGTGTTACTCCGCGCCTCACGAACTCGATCTCAAGAATTTCGCTGAAGAGGCGTTGGGAACCGCCCTGGGGGAGGATCCGGTGAACCTGGACATCATTCGGGAGTTTGGGGTCGGCCTTGGGGAAGACGTCGAACCGAGCAGTGGTCTTTGGGACGTCGTAAGCGAATGAGCCGAGGGTCTCGATTTGGAGAAGGGCTCGGTTAAGCCGGTGGGCGGTCTGGGCGGGGAAAAACAATCCGCCGACGACCGCTGCGGTCGCTGTCGGGGGATCCACGATCGACAGCGCGCTACCCGCTCCAGGCTCGGTGTCCTCGGATCCACGCTCGGTGTCCTCGGATTGCCCTGGCGACACCGCAGCCCCCTGTCGGGTGTCGACCCAGAGGTTGAACAACACCTTCTCCAGGAGTTCGATCCGCCGGACCGCGCTGACCCCACCGGATGCTTTCTTCGGGGCGGGTGGACCATTCGTGCCGGCGGGCGGTGGTCCCGAGTCGAGGTAGACCCGCATCCCGATTGCTGTTGCCGTCGGGGGAGGGGAACGATGACCGTTGAGAACCTCGCGGACAGCGGCGGTGGTGCGGAGGTCTTCCCCGGCGGCCTGGGCCGTGGGCGGAGTCGGTTCAAGGTAACCCCGGGGCAGGTTCTGCCGGTCGATGATCTCGACGCTCGCATCCGTCCAGATGTCCGGAGCGCCGTCGGGCTTCGCGTCTGGTCCCTTTGGATCGCGGTAAAACAGTGGCCCGGGCGTGAGGAGGATGAGAGCATCACTCGGGTCGGCCGAACGCTGGTTATTGAAGATGTGGACAGTCCCCCTGCGGGGATCCTTCCAGGTCGCGGCGGGGTCACTGATGAGTTCCACCCGCAGCAATTTCGCCTTGCTCCATTCGCTCATACCGGCCTGGCCGCCGACCGGTCGATCGAACTCGAGTACGGCTCGGTCGGAGTGAAATGTCGTGATCTCAGTCACCTCGGCGGTGGCGCGGGCACCCTCCGGCTGGGGCTTGCCGAATACTGCCAGGCTAAACGGGCTGAAAACCAGTTGCGTGGGCCGATCCCGTGGGGCGTTCCGGGCAGCGAGAACGACATAAGATTCCCCATTGAGAAATCCGAACTGGACCTCATACAGGTTCGGATCCTTCTCCTGGCAGTTCTCCCCGAACGCATCGATCAATCGCTGGATGGTAGGAGTATGGCGATCAGGTCGGCGATATGTCCCGCTCGACGCTTCGAGGAATGCGGCTGGCAATTGGGGGAGTCCATCGAGCCAACCGAGGAACCGGGAGTAGCTCAGGTAGATCCCAGCGAACAGGAGAGTTCCACCGAGCAAAAGCAGGACTCGTCGTGGCGTCCACACGGCGCACCCCCAGAGAACGTATGATTCTAAGCGAGCGGCAGAAGAAAGATGACTCGCCCTTGTGTTTGCCCACCCTGGGCCGCCACGGAGAGCGGCCCCTACGCGGTTTGGGTAGGGGCCGCCCTCCGTGGCGGCCCGGGTTCGCTTGGCCTCGGTGGTGGGTCATCGTTCTTCTGCCGCTCGCCTTGCGGAACGATAGACAACGATCGACTTGCGCCCCGGAATCGTGGAATGTTGGATTTTGACATTTCAGAAGGCACCATGCAGTATTTCATCCCAGCCGTCGCAAGAACCCGGGCAGTCGATCCGGCCTTCTTCGCTCGACGCGGCGGTCATGTTTGGTACCCGGCCACCACTGCGGCCCACTTCCCCTGGAGTTTCAGCAGCCACTCCGCAGCATCCCGTACCGCTCCGGTCCCGCCGGGGACGGTCGTCACATAGTCCGCGACCGCCCGGACCTCCGGGCAGGCATCCGCCACTGCCACCGCGAGGCCGGCTCGGCGGAGAATCGGGAGATCCGGTAGGTCGTCACCGATGGCGCACACCTGATCCTGGCTCAGACCACTGGCGGCAAGCACCTCATCGAAGGCCGGCCTCTTATCCGCCCGGCCCTGGAGCACGATCGTGATCCCCAACTCAGCCGCCCGCCGCTCGACCGCCGGGGATTGGCGACCGGAGAGGATCGCCACTCGGTGGCCTGTGAGCTGCCACGCTTTCAGCCCGGCCCCGTCGCGGACGTGGAACCGCTTGGTCTCGGTCCCATCGTCCGCGTAGTTGATCCCACCATCGGTCAGCACCCCATCCACATCCAGAAGGAGGAGTTCGATCCTGGCGGCACGGCTGGCGACTGGGAGAGGCACAGCGAACCTCGGTACCGGTAGTGAGTGTCCCGGCTGGGTGTTTGCATCCTACGCGCTGCGACGGTCCGACAGCCGTAACGTCGGACGGGATTCGGCCACGGGTTCCACCGAATCCTGGCCGATCAGGTCGGTTATGTCGAGCATGCCGATGGGGCGACCATCCGCGTCTACAACGGGAAGTTCACTGATTTTCTTCACACGGAGCAAATCCAGGGCGACGGTCATCCGGGCGTCCGCCCCGATCACAACGGGCTTGGGGGTCATGACGTGTTCAATTGGTGCATCCAGGGCCTCGTCTTTGCGATCCTCGAACAGCCGCGCGAGGTCACTGTCGGTAAATAAGCCGGCGAGTCGGCCGCTGGGATCGACGAGCATGATAGCACCGGTGCGACGGCCGCGGTGGCGGACCCGGGCGAACACGCGACGAACCGTCTCAGTCGCCGGTGCAATCCGCAACTCCGCCCCTTTCCGCATTATCTCGCTGACTGTTGCAAGCCGCCGGCCGAGACTCCCCCCAGGGTGAAATCGGGCGAAATCATCGGCGGTGAATTGCCGCTGTTCGAGCAGCGTGAAGGCGACCGCATCCCCGAGCGCGAGCATGACGGTGGTGCTGGTACTCGGTGCCAGGTCGAGGGGGCACGCCTCAGTCACCGGACCATAGACGATCGCCACATCGGCTGAGCGAGCAAGGGTTCCCGTTGCATTGCCGGTGATCGCGACGATCGCAGCAGCAAGCCTGCGGAGCGGACCGAGAAGGCGGAGGAGTTCTTCCGACTCGCCGCTGTGCGATAGCAAGAGGGCCACATCATCTGGGTGGACCATCCCGAGATCCCCGTGGACCGCGCGGGTGGCATCTAACAGGTAGGAACGGGTTCCGGTCGAGTTGAATGTCCCAACCAATTTCTGGCCGACATCCGCAGATTTCCCGATTCCGATGACGGCAACGCGGCCACGGCAACCAGCAAGCAGGTCCGTCAGGCGGGTGAAGGAATCATCAAGCCGACCGGCGACGAGCGTCAACGACGCCGCTTCGGTCTGGAGTACACGGCGGGCGAACTCGATGCGATCGAACGACGGTGTCTCGCGCAGCGACGTCATGGCACGTCCTTGTGCCGGGCGGAGTCGGAGGCCTGGTCAGGTCCGGGTATAACCGAGTGGGGGGGGAAACGCAATTCCAACGCGGGCAGTGGTGTCGGGGCCTGTCCTTGTTTCACACAGAGCGAGCTTTTCGAGGCAAAAGTCGACGTAAGTTATTGCCATCCAGGTTTTTAGCCTGTGCAGCTAGAACCGATGAAAGGCCCTGGGCATCTTCTGGCTCCCCAGCCTCCCAGCCGGGTTGGAAGCACCGGCCTTTCAGGCCCAAGACAGAACACATCTTGTGTTCCGATCGAGAAACGGGCGCAGTTCAATCAGTGGGTGCGAGGGGGTAACCTTGTGATTGGCGAACCGGCGACGTCAGTCGCCGGGTGAGCTGATACGTACCCGGCAACTGACGTTGCCGGTTCGCCTGTTGTTATCTCCCTTTGAAGTTCAGCAAGTCTGCGGGCCATAACGCGAGTCGACGTCAAGCAGGCCCTGATAACGTGCCCTCCGGGGTGAGCGGAGGGTCGCCATCCGGTGGTCGGTCAGCCACTTTGGGTGGGGATGCTGAATGGATTCGCGGAGGGAGGAGGTTGAGCCGGTAGTCCGGTGCGCCGAGACGGGGCCGCTCCCCGCTCGCACCTGTCCGCCAGACATCCACCCACTGCGACCAGGTGATAGTGATCCGCCCAAACACGACCTGTCGGGCGTTCAGGACTGGGCTGGGGGCCAGGCGACGAGCCGGGGTCTTGGGCTGAAGGTCATTCCCCGGATCTCCCAGGTCGTACATGAGAGGGGAGGATTCCCGTGCCCCGTACCAGACGAGCAGCCCGCCTGGCCCGATGTCGAAATCTTTGGCCTCCTTCGATAACGCAGCGCGGACCTGTTCCCGCACGACGTCCACACCGGCCCGCTTGTACAGGTGGGCAAGAGCGTTTTCCAGGAGCTGGGCCTGTTCGTCCGGCAGAGTTGCCAGAAACCCTGCCTCGGCCCACTTCGCCACCAGCCACCCGGACCGGTCTTCCCACTCCAGACATGCCGTGGCTCCGCCCCCTGCCGGGATCAGTTCCAGCCGGATCCGGTTCGTACCCAGGGTCACTCCCCCAACCCTCAGCTCGGGTCCGCCCCATCCCGCGGCCGGGTCATTCAGAACCTCGATAAAGTCCCGGGCGACGAACTGGCGGACCGCCTCCTCCACCCCCCGGAGGGCGGCCCTGTAGGTCCGGGCATCCCGCCAGATATCCGTCCGGGCAGCCTCCCGCTCGGCTGCCCGGAGACGGGCGTATAGCCGCGGTACGGTCCCGGAGTGGAAGCCCCAGTGGAGCAACCCTTTGACCGTTTCCCCGTGCGGGCCAACCGCGACCGGCTTCAGAGCCGCCGGCCGGTTAGCCCGGTAGAGTCGCCAGTTCTCCCGCATTTCCCAGAACAGAAACGTGACCGCGTCCGGGAGGAGATAGAGTGTCCCGATCACCAACAGCCAGGCGATCGGATGGTACAGGTATCGGGCAAGCGGCTCAACCAGTGTTGAACTAAATCCTACCCACGAATTAGGGTCGATCTCGAATAATCCCATCACAATTAGCAGAGGATAGACAAATTTAGCGAACAGAATGGAGAGTGGCAGCTTGAGCGGGTTCAGCATCGGCTCGATCAGGACGACCGTGTAGAACCGGATGAGAACCGCAAATGGAATCCACACCAGTCCGGCAACCGCCCGGATGGCAACCGCCAGGGGGCCGCCGCTCCCGCGGATCCGCAGCCAGTCCTCAGTTCGTGCGAGCACCCACTCCAGAATGTCCAGCAGATCCCGGAACACGTCGTTGACCCACCGGAGGACGGCCGGGGACGATTTAATCAGATGGATCAACCCTCGAGCGATCTCCCACAACACCACCTCCATCCTCTCCCACATGCGGAAATTGACCAAGAACATGCACGTCAGAAACGTGACGGTCAGAGGCCCCCACTCGGAGCCACCAAAGAAGAGTTTGGGGAAATCGGCTGCCCAGAACAGGAACGTGACAGCGAGCGGCTTGCCCACATAATTCTTTGCGAGCTGGACCGGGACACTGCCGACGACCCTGCGGACCCACTCGTTCGCCCACACCCGGGTGGGAATGTCCCAGAGAAGAAATCGGGTCGTCCGATAGACGGTCTGACCGATCGCAGCCAGCCCGCCCCGGACACTGGCAGACCGGATGATCACCAGGAGCAGAACTCCGAGCAACACCCATCCGGCGTGAAACCACGGGTCGGCGTTCCATCCCCCGAAGAACGAGAGCGGTTCTCTGGCATGGGTGGTCGCCTTCCCGTCGGTCGGCGGGTTTGGTGTGCTGGGCGAATTCGACTCTGGGCGCTCGGTGGCGGACGATTTCCGCTTCCCCGCCGTTGGCGATTCGGTTTCCTTGGGCTGTCCGGCCGCCAGCAATTCGGTTTCCTTGGGCTTCTCGATTGTTGCCGGCTCGGTTTTCGTGTTGGCAGGTGGCGAACTCGGATTCGACACACTTTCCGGGTGTGCTGACCGCGTTCGCTGCTCGAATGTCATCAACCAGGCGAACTCTCCGGCCAGGAACGCGGCCCCGAATGGGAGGGTGACATTCCAGGTCAACCACCGGCCAGCTTCGGTCCCGAAGTTGAATGCGGTGAGCCGCTCCAGCCACCGAGTGTACGTTTCGGCCCGGCGGTACACACCGTCGAGTTCGATCGCCAGGTGACGGTCGAGTCGCAGGAGCGGATCGCCGCGGAGGTACTCGTTCGGCCCGCTCAAATCCGGGAATTTCATCTGCCCGCGAGCGACCGCGTCCCGGACATCGGCGAACCCGAGAAATCCGGCCGACGAGATTCGATCAAGCAGTTCTTCGACTGTTTTGTTCAGGGCAGCCCTCTCGGCGAGGTGGATCGGCCGCAAGCTGGCAACGCCCAGGAAGGCGTCTCGCAGGGTCGGGCGGAATTGTCCGCGCAACTGGGCTTCGGCCCGGTCGAGAGCGTCCCGCAGGAGCCCGGCAAGGGTCTGTCGGTCGGCGTCCGAGAGTCGGGCGGCGGCCAGCCGTCGCGCGGCCAGGCGGAGTTGGGCGGGAACCCGGACGAACCGCTGGCTTGTGAGTTCCCGACGGATCGGCTTGTGCCCGAAGTTGCCCGCCCATTCGATCAGATCCAGGGTGTAGATCGACTCTTCATGGTCCAGGCAGGCCCTCTGGAGGTCGTGGAGGATCGCAGCTTCGACTGGCCGGTTCCCCTGGTCGGCCTTATCGAGCAGAGTTGGGAGGACTCGCTGCCAGTTACTGACTTCGGCATCGGAGAGGCCGAGGGCCATTTGGAGTCGGGTGACGAGGTTGTAAATATCCTGCCGGGCAGACGCCTGGGTCGGGCCGGTGAGGGCGGCCGGAGCGACCCGGGCAGCGCGAGTGTGGAGGATCGCGGCCACGACCGTATCCCCGGCCTTGGCCGCCCGCTGGGCCGATCGGACAAGCCGGTAGTAGAAATCGTGGGATTCATCCGACTGGTCGTCCGTCCGGGGAGTCGGGTCTGTTGCTCCAGATAAGCGAGTCTGTTGGAACAGGCCGGGGCCGTCCACGTCGCGGGCGAGGACTTTTTCGACCACCTCGGCCGACGGCAGGCTGGGAAAACAAACCGGGACGAGGGTCGGGTTGAAGAATCGGAGTTCGAGGAAGGTCGCGGCGAACTCAATGTAAGCGGTTGAGTCGTCGGCTTTGTGGGGCAGGAGCCCATCCTGGATGAGGACGTTCCGGGCTTCCTCGAACGCTGCCGGGCCGATCTGGTCGACCCGCTCGCGGAGCCCGACTGGGGTGAGCCCGGTGAGACGGCGGTTGAGTTCCCGGTGGGTCGCAGCGTGGAACAGGAGTTGCCAGTACCGGCCGACAAGATCCTTCCTGGGGCCGTTGAGCTGGTCGGCGGTGGGCCGTTCGAGCAGGAGGACAGCGTCGAGGGGCAGGCGGTGGCCCGGGAGTTGGTGAAGTTCATCCCGGTCGACGTAAGAGTACAGGGTGGGCTGGTCGACGACAAAACAATGGCTGTGGGGCACCTCCTGCCAGGGAGCCCAGGTGCCACCAGTGACGTTCTCAACGACCTTTGCGAGGGTCGGCGGGTCGACGAGAACCGCGGCCGGGTCGGTCTCGCGCAACAGCCGGCTGAGTTCCTCAAGCTTCATGACCCACGCTTTCGGGAGGACTGGGCACCGGCACGTGTGCAAAGTTCGCGGGGCAGACGTGTTCGGTGGAAGCCGTGAAAGGTGTTATGATAGCGTTCCGACCCGCAGCAAGCGACCCGGGAAGGGGGAGAGTTCCGTCGATGCGCGACCGGACGAGGTGTGATTAACCGGTGCTTCTGAATTCAGTGAAAACCACCCACAGTCCGCTGGGTACACTCGACCCGGAAACCGATCAACACGCTGGGACTCCCAGCCCTCCGAGACAGCCTCCACCGCTGCGTGTAAAAAGAAATGGGTGCAAGCGGTCGGGCTCGCCCCAAAGCCGNNCGAGGCTTCGAGCCCGACCGGTTACGCCCAAACGAAATGGGTACACCCGGTCGGGCTCGGGGAATCGACGGACAGCCGACCAGGGCTCACGCCCTGGTGAGGGCTCCGAGACCGGCCGCTGACACCCGACAAACGGTGGCTTCCGTCCGCATCATCTCACCCCACGGCCCCATGCCCCACCACGGCTTTCTTCGCGTTGCAGCCGCCTGCCCCGAACTTCGGGTCGCCGACTGCCCCTTCAACGCCGATCGCACCCTCGAACTCCTCGCCGACGCCGAGGGGCGGGGTGTGGACCTCGTCGTCTTCCCCGAGATGGGGCTCACCGGGTACACCTGCTACGACCTCTTCCACACCCTCCCCCTCCAGCGCGCGGCAGAGGCTGCACTCGCCCAGGTGGTCGAGCAGAGCGTGGGGGTCTTCCGCGGGGTCGCCGTGGTCGGGCTTCCGCTCGCGATCGATGGGCAACTCTTCAACTGCGCGGCGGTCATTGAGGGGGGGAGAATCCTTGGGGTCATCCCGAAGACCTACCTGCCGAATTACAAGGAATTCTACGACGCCCGGTACTACAGCCCGGCCCACAACGCGGTGTCCCGGGAAGTCTGCGTGGGCGGGCAGACCGTTCCATTCGGCACCGATCTGCTGTTTACGTGCGAGAACCTGCCCGATTTCGTGCTGGGTGTCGAGATCTGCGAAGACCTCTGGACCCCCGTGCCTCCGAGTACGCTCCAGGCGATGGCCGGGGCGACCGTGCTTGCGAACCTGTCGGCCAGTAACGAAGCCATCGGGAAGTCGAGCTACAGGCGGCAACTGATCGGCTGCCAGAGCGGTCGGTGCATCGCCGGTTACGTGTACGCCGCGGCTGGAATCGGCGAATCGACCACCGATGTTGTCTTTGGCGGGCATTGCGTGATCGCCGAGAACGGATCGATCCTGGCCGAATCCCCACGATTCCGGCCAGGGAGTTCGCTGCTCGTCGCCGACCTCGACCTCGATCGACTCCGACACGATCGCATCCAGACGAACAGCTTCAACGATAGCCGCCGCGATTTCATGGCCGGACGGGAGATCCGCCGGGTGAGATTCGCCCTCTCCAGTGCATCCCGCACTCCGGCTCTGGAGCGGTTCATCGATGCTCACCCGTTTGTCCCGCACGATCCGCTCACGCTCAAGGATCGGTGCGACGAAATCTTCCACACGCAGGTGGCCGGACTCTCGCGACGGCTCTCCCACATCCACAACCACGGAGTCTCGATCGGGGTGTCGGGCGGTCTGGACTCGACGCTCGCGCTACTCGTGGTGTGCAAGACGATGGACTTGCTGGGTGCGCCGCGTGAGCGGATCAAGGCTCTCACCATGCCCGGCTTCGGAACCACCAGCCGGACCAAGACCAATGCCCACGCCCTGATGCGATCGCTCAGGGTGGGTGTCCGTGAAGCCGACATCCGGCCGATGTGTTTCGAACAGATGAAGGCACTCGGACACGCACCGTTCGGGATTAGCCTCGATGGTGTGACAATCGACACCCTGACGGAAATGCTCCTCCACTTGCCACCAGAGCGGCGACAGGATCTGGTCTTCGAGAATGTCCAGGCCCGGGTTCGGACGAGCCTGTTGATGAATGCCGGGTTCGTGATCGGGACCGGCGATTTGTCTGAACTCGCTCTTGGCTGGTGTACGTACAACGCTGATCACATGAGTATGTATAACCCGAATGCAAGTATCCCGAAGACGCTGGTGAAGTTCCTGGTGCGGTGGGCCGCCGAAAACGAGTTCGATGGGGACATCCGACGGACGCTCCTCGCCGTGGTGGCAACGGAGATCTCGCCAGAGTTACTGCCGCCCTCAGCCGAGGGAACAATTGCCCAGTCGACGGAGGGGACCGTTGGACCATACGAACTGGTCGACTTCTTCCTCTATCACTTCCTGCGCTGGGGGGCGGAGCCGGAGAAAGTGCTGTTCCTGGCGAGTCAGGCGAAATTCGACAAGGAGTACACCCCGGAGGAGGTACGGAACTGGCTGCGACTGTTCCTCCGGCGATTCTTCGCGAACCAGTTCAAACGAAGTTGTCTGCCGGACGGCCCAAAAGTCGGATCGGTGAGCCTCTCCCCGCGCGGTGACTGGCGGATGCCCAGCGACGCCTCTGCCCGGGTCTGGCTCGAAGCGATCGAAGGCCAGTCGGAGTGACTGGGCTGTGCGACGAGGTGTACGGTGTGGGATCGCTGAGATTGGAGGTCGGGTCGAGGCTTTTGGGGAAGCGGTAAGCAATCTCCCCGCGTCCCAGGGTTTCGCCGGAAGCCCGGCTCCACCCTGGGCTATTCTCCGCCGACCCTTCGGGGCGAAAACCCAGACCAACTGCTGCCCATGAGCGTGGGAGATTTCCTTCCGTCGGTCGCTTTGGGAGGACCAACGAAACCGGCTGGAAGGTCGAAATGACCCCTCATCGCTCGGTGGAATCAGGGCGACGAGCCCTCATTTCTTCCAGGCCGATGCCGGAATGTCGAATCGGTAGTCACCGGCCTCGCTGACCCGCTCTCCTCGAAGGATCAGGGTGACCTGTTTCGCCTCGTCGATCGGGACGTTAAACACCAGAATCTCCGGGATCGCCGGTCCGCCTGGTTTGAGGGTCTGTTTATATTCGCCCGGCCACACCAGCCTCTTTCCTTCAGGGAAGACCGGCACCCCGACCGTGTTTCGGGTGGGATATGCGAGGACGCACTCGCCGCTGGTTAACGGCTGCCAGCGGCGGTACTCGTGCGGTTTGGTCGCGGACACGTTTTCAATCTCCAGCCAGATGACCAGTTGTGGGCTGGGGGAGTCAGACAACCGACCAGTCACATCGACCAGCCTGGCGCGAGTGACGGCCACTGCTCGGACCCGAACCCGGATGTCGCCGCCACGGTCCCACCCCGACGACCAACCGCCAGCCGGGAGTGGGATGGGGAGAACCCGCCGGGGAGGCGGAGCGATCGCGATCTTTGCAACCGGAGGCGCCTGCAAAACTGGAGCGGCCGGAACACCAGGGACCAGCCTGGGCGGTGGGATTATCTCGGCCGGGACTTCGGGGGTTGGCCCAGGTAGAGGCTTGCCTGCGACTTCGGGCGTTGGAACGGGGGGCTTCCCCAGCGGTTCGGTTTGTGAGGGTGGGTCGGGCCGAACCGCTGGTTTGGTGGGTGGAGCGGACCTCTCCGTTTCGGAGGACGGGTCCGTCGGAGCGACGTTCCGAGCGACGTCAACCGGCCGATTTCGATCCCGTGCAACCAATACAATCAGCGTGACTGCCCCACACATGGCGATTCCGAGAACCGTTGCTGCTGTGCCCAACATGATCCAGAAGCGGGTCCGATCGGCTGCCGGCTGGGTCGCCTGCCCGGCTTCGGGGGCCAGGATAATCGCGGCGGGCACGACAGTCACGCTCCGGCCGCGACACCTCGGACACTGGAGTGAGGGAGCACCTCCCCGGACGTACCAGGTATGGGAACACCCCACACACTCGTTCAGCGCGTGCTCGATCATCGGTTGTCCCCGCGTCTGGGATGATCGGCGGGTGCGATTGGTGAGAAGGTCGCGGCCGATCTGGGACGAATGTACATGATGGACGGACGTATTAAAAGCCTGATTTTTCGGAAAATCGATCGTGTGATTGCAAACCCCCCGGCCACCTGAGTGATCTGCCCGGCGAGCACTCACACCTGCTCATCGATCCGGCGTTCCCGTCACCCTTGGAACAACCACCCATCCCTTCGCACCCGTCTACCCCGTTCCGTTCGCGCCAACGCATCGCCGGACCGGTGACGCAGTCCCAGACAGCATGGCTTTGCCCGATCCCACATCCTCCCTTCCACCGATTCGGGAATAGCCGCCAAGGAAGCGGCGAACCCCGTCATGGAAAGGTGATCAACATGCGTCAAAGGATCTGGCAACGTCTGTTCGCGGCGGTGGCCGGGGTAGTCGTGGCGGCCGGGTCGGCCTCTGCCCAGGCCCCCATCCCCGCCCCAGGAGTCGGAAATCCTGGGGTCGTCACTCTACCGCCTGGTCCGGTCGTGCAGCCATCCCCGGCTGCTGCGGCTTCGATCCCCCTGCCCCCGGCGCAGGGTACGGTTGTCTATCAGCCGACGACCGGGTGTACCACGTCCAGTCAGGGAGGCACGGGTGCCGGCCTGCTCGCCCGGCTAGGCACTTCTGACGGCCCACTCGCCCGAGTCTGCACCGCTACCCGTGGCTTTGTTATGGAGGGCAGCGGCGGATACTACTGTGGCCCTGTTTGCGATTACGGGCGGTCGTGCAACAACGGAAACGGCTCATTTCAGTCGGATCTCGGGTTCTTCCTCGGCTCGTCCCGATCGTTTTTCAGCCCCTGTGGCCCCTTGCCGCTGGACTGTGCCCGCGGGAAATGCTCGACCCCGGTCTACGGCCGTGGTGCCAGCACCCCGTACAACCCATGCGTGTATGATAGTTACATGAATCACTAACCCGGTCCACCAGTCACGCTGAATGGGTGGGGAATACCCCGCCCGTTTTGGTTGAGTGACGAGGGTAACCAATCGGGCAGCCACGGAGGGTGCCGCCTTCCGTGGCTGCCTGGTACAGGAACTGGCAGAGGCAGTCGCATTCCCGGAGCGAGCATCGGTCTTACGGGAGGGCGAGGCTCCTGCCAAGCGTGAGGGTGGTACGGCTCGGCAGGAGCCTCGCCCTCCCGTTTGCATGTCTGACCGTCTTCCCGCAGATGCGACAGCCTCTGCGGCTTCCTGCCTGGGGCGGCGTGCTCCGCACCTCTTACTTCTTCCTGTGCCACCACCGGCCGAAGGATTCCAATAGCCACCACTTGGGCGTCACTTTCGCTCCGTAAGTCAAGCCAAACCGCTTCATCGCGAGGTCGGTAATCGCGCTGACCGCCTCGCCCGGGTCGTCGCTGACGATAAAGCGGGCGAGGTCGGCTGCGTCGACTGTGTGCTCGGCCACCATCCTCTTGATCTGGTCCAGCAATGGCTGCCAGTAGTCGTGGCCCATCAGCACGACCGGGAAATCGTGAACCTTCCCGGTCTGGATGAGGGTGGCGACTTCAAAGAGTTCGTCGAGCGTACCGAATCCACCGGGCATGACCACAAATGCATAGCTGTACTTCACCAGCATCACTTTGCGAACGAAAAAGTGTTCAAAATCGATCCAGGTGTCGAGGTAGGAGTTCGGCCGTTGTTCCTGCGGGAGCTTGATGTTACATCCGATCGATCGTCCCCCGGCCTCCTTGGCTCCGCGGTTCGCGGCTTCCATCACTCCCGGCCCGCCGCCGGTCATGACCGTGAAGCCGGATGTGGCCAGATAGCGACCGACCTGACGGGCGCTGGCGTAGTAGGGGTGGGTCTCGTCGAAGCGGGCGGACCCAAACACTGTGACGCACGGGCCGACGAAGTGCAGTTTGCGGAACCCCTGGATCAGCTCCCACCAGATTTTGCAGGTCTCCCACAGTTCAAATCGGCGATGCTGCGGACCCTGGAGGAACTTGGATTCCGCCGGGGCGGCACCCGCAGCCTGTCGCATCCACGGCCCGGTTGAGACAGCGGGAGAAGGGGTATCGACAGTCGAATCGGCCATCAGATGATCCATGCAGCCGGGAATCGATGCGCTGGGCCGCTGCGGATTCACCGGGCTTCCGATTGAGTCAGGGCGGGCATGGGATATGGGCGAACAGTGGACAAGGCCACCGGGGTGCGTTCGGATCAACGTCTCATCTTCCTCGGTCCCCGGAGTTCGAACCCTTGAGCTTACCACAACCGGAGATGCGAGTCGAGTTGATGTGCTCAACTCGGTGACCTGAAAGCAAGAACTGGTCAGGAGATCGGCCGATCTCATCGCTAATGAGGAATGCCATTCACTCTGCCACAAAGGGCCTGATCGGGGGCACGGAAGCCTTGTCGAGAACCGGTCGGAGGTGACTGGTGCGGCTGGTTTTCCAGAAAAGGGGCAATGGTTTTCTTGCAAGATTTTTGCATTTGCCCTCTGTGAAGCCAGTCCCGGGTTACAACCCCGGGAACAGCAGAACACCCCGTTCCCCGCCGCTTTCCCAGGCGATTTTCGAGACGTCTCGCAGGTGGTAGAATGACCGTCACCAGCAGGATCGTTCGCCCCCAGGTGTGTCATGCTGCTCGACTCCGCCCGCGGCCTGAAACAGGCTCTCACGGAAACGGTCCTGGCCCCGTTCGCCGCGAACGCCCCGACCGTGCGAACGTTCGCGATCCCTGCCGGGCCGATGTCGGCTTTGGCGGCGGTCCAACCGTCGATCGCCCTTGGAATCAGCCAGAGGGCAGGCAACGAGTTTGAGATCGCCGTCCGATGTCAGCGGCGAGAACTGATGACTGGCAAGGAGGTTGCCCAGATCCGCAAGAGGGCCAAGGACGAGGTCAACATTCGCTACATCGGGTCCGTCATCAAGCGGGCGGCGACTCCGTGGACGCGGCAGCGCCATCGTCCACTGCAACTCGGCATCTCGGTTGCACACGCCGAGGTCACCGCCGGCACCCTCGGGGCGTTCGTCCGGAACAAGGGCGAGACCGACACTCTCCTCCTGTCGAACAACCACGTACTGGCGAACGAGAATCGCGGTAAGATCGGAGACGCGGTTATTCAAGCGGGAGCGCTCGACAACGGCAGCGATCCGGCGGACCGGGTTGCCACTCTCGCTGGCATGGTTCGCCTGAAGAAGACGGGGTCCAACACCATTGATGTGGCGATTGCAAAGTTGGAAGGAGCGATCGAGTTTGAGCCACGCTCAATCCGTGGGCTGGCGAAATTGGTCGGGCTCGGGTCGGCATTTGTCGAGTTGGACACCGAGGTGGCGAAGCTCGGCCGAACCACCGGGCTGACCCGCGGCCGGGTGACAGCGTTCGAGGTTGGCCCACTGATCATCGAGTTCAAGACGGGGTTCTATAGCTTCGACGGCCAAATCGAGATCGAGGGGTCAGGGGATGAGCCATTTAGCCAGGGCGGGGATAGCGGGTCGCTGATCCTCGAGGCCGGGCCGCGGCTGGCGGTCGCCCTTCTCTTCGTCGGCACCGAGTTGGGCGGAGCGAACAGCCAGGGACTGACTTACGCGAACCCACTCCGGACCGTGCTGGATGCCCTGAAGGTGGACTTGGTGACCGCCTGAATCGGGGATAGGGTAAACGGTGATGGCAACCCCCCACGCACACACCCTGGACGAAGTTCGCGCGGCCAAGCCGCGCGCGCTGGCGGTGTTTGAGTCGCTGGCCGCGGTGGTGGGTGTCGGCATCACTCGTGTGGGTGCGGGGTACGGGCTGAAGGTGAACCTACGCGAACATCCCTCCGCCGACACTCCCCTACCAACCGAGGTCGACGGCGTGCCGGTACAACTCGCAGTGGTCGGCCAGCCGCGAGCGCAGTGATTATTGCCAGTCCGGGAACGCCTCTTTGAGTAGCGTCGCTCCCCCGTCACTCCGGAATGATGTTGCGACCGAACCGACCAGCAACCTGCGGCGGCCCACCACTGCGGTTCGCCGACGGACTGCAATTCCACGTCCCGACTGGTTGGGGGACCAAAATCGCCCGTTGGTGAGCCATCTCGCCGTCTAAAGGAGGGGAGAGATTGCCTGTGGGACTTTGGAGAAAGTCAGGGTCCGAATGGCAACTGGCGTTTGACGCATCTGATTTGGAGGATATGCTTAATTCTACTGTAGCCGATCCGATCGAACCCAGGCGTTTCCTGCCGGGCCACCCAAGGGCTTCCCTTGATTCCCTGGGGTTTTATGACTGCCATTTTGGCATCAACTACAGTAGAATTAAGCAAGGTAAAGTCTTAAATTAGGCCGCTTTGTGATGAATCAGCGAGAGACTTGCCCAAATGCCCAAAGACAATCTGCCAATCATAAGTCTTTTTTGTGGGGCTGGCGGTCTAGATTTGGGCTTTCGCAAGGCCGGCTATCGGGCCATCACTGCTTTTGATAACTTACCCGCTGCGGTAAAGACGTACAACCTAAACTCAAAGCGACAGGTTGCTCAGCAAATTGACCTCGCGAAAGTCACTCCAAGCGAGTTCCTTGCAATTATCGAAGAACACACTGGTGGCATCCATCCGGTTGGGCTGGTAGGAGGCCCGCCCTGTCAGGGCTTCTCCCGAGGTAACATCCGCAAGAAGCCCGATGACCCTCGTAACGGGCTACTTGCCACCTATGCGGAATTGCTGGAGTCGTTGAAGCTCGCATACGACATCGATTTTTTCGCATTCGAGAACGTGCTCGGGCTGGCGACACCCTTGTACCGCGCGAGATTTACGGAGTTAAAAGAACAGTTTGGAAGGGCCGGCTTCGATGTTTTTGCATCACAACTCAACGCTCGCCAATTCGGCGTTGCACAGAACCGACCACGCCTTTTCGTGGTCGGGATTAACAAAAAACATCAGTGCTCCGAGTTTGTCTTCCCCACCGGATCGGATAGGATCATAACTGTTAGGGAAGCGTTGCGGGGACTTCCTGATCCGGTGTTCTATTCGCGACACCTGCGGTGGGAGGACATCCCTTTTCACCAAAACCACTGGACGATGGTGCCTAAGTCTGACAAATTTAAGAAGAAGTTTCAGAGCAAAAGCCGGTCCTTCAGGCGTCTGGAATGGAACGAAGTAAGCCCACTCATCGCATATGGGAACCGAGAAATCCACGTTCATCCAAGTGGCAACCGGCGGTTGTCAGTGTTGGAGGCGATGTTGCTCCAAGGCTTCCCTCAAGGATATCGCCTGATTGGCACGTTGAGCGATCAGATTACTCAGGTTTCAAATGCTGTCCCTCCGCCGGTAGCTCAGGCCTTGGCAACCCAGATCAGGAAGACGCTCCGGCACGCTAGCCGGAACGATGCTCGCCCCTGCTTTCTGCGAGGGAAGAGTCATGGCAAAGGATAAGAATGCCCGAGAGAAGGAACTCGTCGAATCCATCAAAGGGAAACTTCGGACAGGTAAGGTGTCCGAAGCAGTGCTTGAAACTGATGAACGGGTTCTGGCTCGGATCACTGATGGGATCTACCGGCAACCCTCTTCTGCCTTGCGAGAATTAATCGCCAACGCCTACGATGCTGACGCTGAGAATGTCTACATCCAGACCGACGCACCCCGTTTCCAGCAAATCCGGATCTGGGATGATGGTGACGGTTTTTCGGTAGAATCACTCGCCAATCTGATCTACCATATTGGTGGTAGTCCTAAACGAACACCTCTGGGGATAAAGCTAGGGGTTGCTGACGACGAGGATAGTACCCTTAGCCCGAAAGGACGCAGGCTGATCGGAAAGATAGGGATCGGGCTGTTTTCTGTCTCCCAATTGACTAGACATTTTCAGATTATTACAAAACAGATTGGGACAGATTATCGACTTGTCGCTGAGGTAGAATTATTAACTTATACCGAAGATTACCTCAGTACGACGGATCCAGTTAAGCCAGATGTTAAAACCGGGAAAGTGAAGATCATATCCATAGCTGCGGAGAAAAAAGAAGAGCATGGCACAGAGGTTATCCTCCTGAATCTAAAACCACAGACCCGGGAGTTGCTACAGAGCCAAGATCTCTGGATCAGAATTGAAGATACCGATGGGTTAGAGCCAACGAGTGGAGTCGTTCCTCCCAAGGCTCCGAAGTTCCACATTGGCCGCTTTGTCAACAGTAAACGGAACGAAGTCAGTGTGACAGCGAAACTCCCCTGGTCGGACCAAGACAGGCCCAAAGACCGCTTCGGGAAATTGGTGCAGTCGCTGATCGACGAGGTTCAAGAAGGAGAGCCGAATCCTCGTCTCGAAACGCTTTTCGATAACTACTTGCGTATGTTGTGGGTGCTCAGCCTGTCGGCTCCACTTGATTATATCGATAAGCATCCATTTGATCTAACAAATAAAGATAAATTATATTTCTATGAAATTTCAAATCATATTCGTGGACAGCCTGCAAGGCTTGATTTGAGGCCGAAGGAGTCGATACGATCAAGACTGAAGTTAGTCACCCCAGAACGTGGGGATGCTCCCCCGTTTAACGTCTTCGTTGATGAAGTGCAACTGTTCCGCCCGATTCGGTTCCATGATCTCCCCGAGACGAGCCATGCAATCAAACAGCCGATGATGTTTGTTGGGTCTTACAAGCCAGATCTATCAGGAATCAAGGAAGATATTCGGGGGGGCAATCTAGCATTTGAAGCCTACTTGCTCTGGGTTCCGAAAGTGGTTCCGAAAGAAAACACCGGGCTGATTATCCGAATTAGTGACGCTAGCGGCACACTATTTGACGAATCCTTTATCAAATACCAAGTGTCAGAGCAGACCCGTTTGCGGCAAATCACTGCCGAAATTTTCGTCCGAGAAGGTCTTGATGCAGCGTTGAATATTGATCGCGAGTCATACAACTTTGCTCACCCCCATTATCAGATTGTGATGAAATGGGTGCATAGCGCCCTCCGGCAGGTTGCGAATGCCCACAAGGATTTAGCATCCCAGATCCGAAGTAAGGAACAGCAGAAAGAGGCAGCCGATCGCACCAAGAAAGTGCAGAAGACGGTCGCGGACGAACTTCAGCGTGCAGGTATTAATGACGAAGAAGATGTTCCCGATGTCGTTTTCACGAACGACCCTAAAAAAGCGGCCGAGAGTAGGAAGCAAGGGGATATGGCATTTGACAGTGATGTAATATTTAAGCCTCTCCCTCCTCCTGGTCGAAATACCAAACAAGCCAAATCAGAGCGGGAAATCTACCAAGAACGCATGAAAGGCGTGGCACAAATTCTCGACGCCTATGGTTTGTTTGAGAGACTTTCCTATGCTAAGCAGCAGGAATTGTTGCGTGCAATCCTTGCTATTTTCGTTAAAGAAGATTAAGCAATGACAATGTCTTCATTGCCGCCTGATGGCGATGGTTTCCTGGAAGGCGTGTATCAGGAGGTCCAACCAGTCCTACCAACTGAACTAAAACAATCATTCAAACCCTGGCACAAGCCCCGAAAGCACCATATTCGAGTTGAAATGTGGTGTGCTGCAATTGGTAGGTTACTTCGTGACAATGGTTTGTCTGAAGGTGATGTGTTGACTTACTTAGGCATGCCGGGTGAGGACTTTCTCGATCTCCGAACGTTAAAAAACGTCTGCGAGCCTGCCAAGATCAAAATTCGATACTTGGGCATTGACAGCTCAGCTGGCTTAGAGGAGTTTGAGACGAACCTGTCCAATCATGAGATTTCTCATCTAAATTATATCTACGAACATTCATATCTTATGAAAGGCCGAATTGAAGATTTAGCCAACACGAACTCAACAGTGTCACGTCGCGCCGCCTCTTTCCGTAGTTTTGACATCATCAACATTGATCTTTGCGATTCCATTGCCAGCGTTGCCAAAAAACCCTATTTCGACGCCCTTTATCAATTGTGTCTTTTGCAACAATCTAACAGAACAAAGCCGTGGCTGTTGTTTCTAGCGACACGTATTGGCCATACTTATGTTGACGCTGATATCAAACAGAAACTGGTCAATTGCGTGCTTCGCAATCTCGATGAGCATACCACATTTGACAGCCTCCTACGTTCCACACTCTCTCTTGGTCGAGAAGTCATCAGTGAATATTTAGATAACAAACAGCTACTTCCACAAACTACATTAGTTCAGCTATTTGTACTTGCTATTAGTAAATGGCTTTTACGTATGATGCTTTCTGGTAATCCAGAGATTATAGTGAGTCTCATGACGAGCTATAGCTACCGTGTCTACGAAAGCCAACACCCGGATATGGTATCGCTCGGATTTTTGTTCGAGCCACATATCAAACCACCTTCGGACACAGGCGGAATTGTTAAGAACCCCGCCAAACCGCCACCTCCAATATCAGAGTCTACTCTTGCAGAAAATATAGTTAAAAGCGTCGGATCTTTGGTCGATGTGGACGTATTTCTTAATGATAATCCGCAGATATTTCATTTAACTACTCAGGAGGCCGCAGGGCTACTCGCCACGGCTCGCTACGATCCTCAAAGCTTTCTCACGTGGGTTAATGAAATAACCTGGAAACCAGCAACAGACAGCTAGGCCGTGGACAAGGTTTGGGAAAGTTGGGGAAAATTCCCTTGGGTGAAAGTTGGCCTTGATTTGGTTGATTTCCACGAATTACTCGGATCGCAGCTTGATCAACACCCCGAATCCTGTGAAATCACACACAAGTTCAGTTTCACCGAACTGTGCAGGCTCCCCAATCTTTGTCCACACGGCCTTGGATCAGGAGAAGGCTCCGAAAAAAAGTGTGCGGTGCAGCATCTCTCGGACACTATATCAGCGGAGAACCAATGACCTGACTGAGGGGTCAGCCATAACCGTCTTCGCCAATCAATTGCTGGATCATCTCCGTCGTCTGGAAACCTCGGAAGAGCTGAGGTTACTGGACGACAGAGCCTTACTGGCCCGCTTCGTCCGTCAGGCCGACCATAACGCTTTCACAGCGCTGGTCACCCGGCACGGGCCAATGGTCTACAATGTCTGCCGCCGTCTGGTCGGTAACACCCACACGGCCGAGGACACGTTCCAGGCAGCTTTCCTGGTGCTGGCGCGAAAGGCCGGTTCTCTGCGTTGTCGTGACTCCCTGGCGGCATGGCTCCACGGCGTCGCCGTCCGAATCAGTCTCAACGCCCGGCGGGCTTCCCGACGCCATCCCATCCGTCAGGATGCCCTGACCGCCGAAGAGGTACCTGATGCTCATTCCGACTTGCTTTCCCATCTGACCGCCTGCGAATTGTTTGAGGTGGTTGAGGAAGAGGTGCAACTCCTGCCGAGGGCTTATCGTCAGGCGGTGGTGTTGTGCAGTTTGGAAGGCCTCAGCCTGGAGGAAGCTGCCCACCAGCTTGGCTGGACAGTGGGTTCGGTCAAGGGCCGACTCGAACGCGGCCGGGCTCGGTTGCGAGGACGGCTGACACGACGTGGCTTGACACTGGCGGCCGTGGGGAGTGTGCTCCACTCCACATCACACGTACTTTCGGCCGGCCTGGCGGCCAGGACGACCAAAGCGGCTCTGGCTTTTACGGAATTCCAGTACTCATGCGAGGCGACGGCTTCTGGCGAGGTGGTGCACCTCGCTGATCATTTCTTGAAAGGAGCGACGATGTTCAGGTGGAAAATGGCTCTGGTCCCGGCGTTGCTGCTGGGCATGACCGCCGTGAGCGCTGTGGCACTGCAAGATGGCCAGGGCAAAGAGGACAGCGACAAGAAACGGCCGCCGGTCGTGGTAGTGGATCTGAATGACGGCTCACGGGTTGTGGGACGCTCCGCCAGTCTCAAGGAACTGCGGTTACGTGCGAGCTTTGGCGAGGTAAGTATCCCCATCGAACATGTCACGTCCCTGCAACTCAAGGACGACCAGGGGGCAGCCGTGGTTCGTTTCCACAACGGCGACCAGTTAACGGGGAACCTCGATCTGAAGGCGCTTGGCGATCTGAAAGTGACAACGGCGCTCGGTGAAAGTACGGTGCCGCTGAAACTCGTGACGCTGTGCAAGATCGAATCCGCACCTGCCCGGGCCACCAATGTCGTCGCGCGGGCCAGCAGCACAGGTCAGCAGACCGACCCGAACAACCCCTTCCGGCCACTCGACAAGGTCGGCCCTTGGAATTCTGGCGATCAAGCGCCCGGCTGGATCGAGGCGGACCTGGGCGTGCTGCGGACACTGGACAATATCACCCTGGTGGTCAACCAGACACCCGATGGAGAAACCGTCCACGAAGTCTGGGTGTCCAGTGAGCCTATTGGCGACGACCGAGCGAAGGCAAAACTGGTCCATACCTTCAAAGGTAATACCGTATTGGACCAGGAACTGAAGTACACATTCACCGCCGGATCCACCGCACGTTACGTGCAAATTCACACGACGGAATCTCCGAGTTGGATCAGCTGGCAAAATATCGATTTGCAGGTCCGATAAGTTCCGGGATGCTCTGTCAACGCGAACGGCCACTCCAGTCGGGGGTGGCATACTCCCTCTGCGGTTCCAAGTGGATGGGAGTGGCACATTGTGCCAACCCGAGGTTCAACGAGATCTCGCTACTCGTTTTTCATCTTGGGAGTGCTGGTAACCTTGGTCATTTCCGTTCGGGGATCATCTTTGGGTACTTCCTTCCTGTTCAACCCCAGAGTGGGGTCGAACCAAAGTTTATCCTCCTTCAACAAGAACTTGACCGTGATGGGCTTTGCCTTATTGAGAGCGATTTCGACCGTCTCCTTATCAATCAGTTTGTAAGTTCCCTTCAGCAGCGGGGCTTTCGGTAAATCATTCTGGAAGAGGTAGTCACCGTCTTTAGTGAATTCCACCGTCAATTGCTTCTGTCCCTTTCCAGGCTTGCTGTCACGTGTGAAATGCCACTTGCCGACCAGTTTTTCTTTGATCGCATCCACCTCATCCGCTGCGAACGAGAGCGGAATCGTCCCTAACCCGAGCACGACAGCCACCAGAAGTCTGAAGGTCATGTTGCGTCTCCTGAAAATGAGGAAAAAACGGATCGTGTACTGAATCCTCTCTATTCCAGCGAAAATGCACTTCAAGGTATTCATCGCCTCTTTTAGAGAAATCGCCCACGAAAAACACCTCAAGCAAAGACCGTTTTGGCCTGTTGCCGTCGCAACCTCTGACGGTCGGCAGCCCGGCTTGCACGGCCCCCGAGACGCACCCGTTTCGTGCCATTGCTCCCGATGAGAATTGGCGCTTGCGGTCCGGGTGTTCCCGGAGTATTCTTAAACTCAGTCCCACCTGCCCACCCGCCTTCATTCCCGCCACCCTGGCCCGTCCATGAATCGCTTCGACCCGGTCTTTTCCCGGGGTTTCGTGTACCTCACCGTGGTGGGGTGGGTCGCCCTCGCGCCGGCCATTGCTGCCGCCGGGCTGACCAGTTCGCCAGCCACGGTCGAACTTCGCGATGCCTTCGAGGGCCGGCAACTCCTCATCGCTGATGGCGATCGAGATGTGACTCGCGCTGCGAGCTATGCCAGCGCGAATCCGACTGTCGCGCGGGTGGACGAGAAGGGATACGTCACCCCCACTGGCGACGGGACCACCACCATCGTCGTCCAGCGCGGGGCCGACCGGCTCGATGTTCGTGTCTCTGTCTCCGGATTCGGGAGAGGTCGGTCGGTCGACTTCCGGACCGAGGTGGTCCCGCTTCTGAGCAAGCTCGGGTGTAACTCCGGCGGTTGCCACGGGAAAGCGTCCGGGCAGAATGGGTTCAAGCTCTCGTTATTCGGGTTCGATAGTGCCTTCGACTACGCTGCGATCACCCGCGAAGCCCGGGGGCGACGGATCTTCCCGGCCAGCCCGGAGCAGTCCCTGTTTCTCACCAAAGCGACAGGCCGAGTTCCGCATGGTGGGGGAAAACGGCTCAACCCGGACGGCCCGGACTATCCGGTTGTCCGCCAGTGGGTCGCGATTGGCACCCCCGCCTCCGCTCCGGATTCACCTCAGGTCGTGCGGCTTCGGGTGGAGCCCCATGACAGGGTGCTGCGACCCGGCGACACCCAGCAACTCGCTGTGCTGGCCGAATACTCCGACGGATCGATCCGCGACGTCACCCGGCAGAGCGAGTTTCAGAGCAATCTGGATGTGGTCGCCACGGTCGAACCGGATGGGTGGGTGAAAGCCCGGGGCCTCAGCGGCGAGGCGGCCGTGATGGCCCGGCACGTGGGCCATGTTGCGGTTTTCCAGGCGCTGGTCCCCCACGGTCCGCCGGTCGCAGAGATCCCGGACTTCGCGCCAAACAATTTCGTCGACCGACTGGCTCTCGCGAAGTGGAAAAAGCTCGGGCTCCTCCCGTCCCCGACCTGCGACGACGCCACCTTCATCCGAAGGCTCACGGTCGATCTCTGCGGACGATTGCCGACCCCTGCCGAGACCCGCGTGTTCCTCACCGACTCTGCCCCCGATAAGCGGTCGAAATTGATCGATCGGTTGCTCGATGGTCCCGACTACCCGGCCTATTTCGCCTTGAAGTGGGGCGGCATTCTGCGCAACTCGAACCTCGCGGGTGCGGACCAGGCGGCGGTCGCCTTCCACCACTGGCTGAAGGATTCGATCGCCCGGAACCGGCCGTACGACACATTTGTCCGTGGAGTAGTAGCGGCGGCTGGTGAGTGGCAAGATGCCCCTGCCGTGAACTGGCTGTGGCAGAACCGCGATGATCAGCTTCATCAGGTCACGGCCGATGTCGCTCAGGTGTTCCTTGGGGTCCGGCTCCAGTGTGCGAAGTGCCACCATCACCCGTATGAACGATGGGGGCAGGCCGATTACTACGGGCTCGCGGGGTTCTTCACCCGCCTCGGACGCAAGAGCTTCGGTCAGCCCCCACCGTACTACGCATCTGCCACCCCCACAACCGGCGAGAAAGATCCGCTGACCGGAAAAACGCCCGAGCCCAAGTACCTCGATGGCCCCGCCGGGATATTCAGTCCGGACGAAGACCCCCGACACGCGCTGGTCGACTGGATGGCGAAGCCCGACAACCCCTTCTTCGCCAAGGCCCTCGTGAACCGGATGTGGGGGCACTTTCTTGGCCGCGGAATCTACCATGAGGTCGACGACCTTCGCGATACGAACCCGCCCAGCAATCCCGAACTTCTGGATGCTCTCGCGAAAGATTTCGTCGCACACCACTTTGATGTGAAGCATGTGATCCGGACCATCCTGAACAGCCGGGTCTACCAGTTGAGCGCGGATCCCACCGACCACAACCGAAACGATCGCCAGAATTTCGCTCGATACTACGCCCGGCGGTTGCCTGCCGAGGTGTTCCTGGACGCCGTGAACGCCACCTGTGGGACGAAAGGCGGGTTCAACGGGGTGAGCGCCAACGCCCGCGCCATCGACCTCCCGCATGAGGGGTTTGGCTCTTACTTCCTGGACACATTCGATCGGCCCAAGCGAGTGACGGTGTGCGAGTGCGAGCGGTCCACTGGGGCAACCCTTGGGCAGGTACTCCTCCTGGCGAACTCGGACGAGATCGAGAATAAGATCGCCGACGGGAACGGACGTGTCGCGAAACTGGTGAAGGACAAGAAGCCGACTCCAGAGATCATTGAGGAGTTGTACCTCGCGGCCTTCTCTCGCCGACCCGTCGGACCGGAGATGGCCCGGACACGGGAGCACATCGAGACCGCCCCCGACCGACAAAAAGCGATCGAAGATGTGCTCTGGGCGATCCTGAACAGCAAAGAGTTTATGTTCAATCATTGAGGGACACGGAATGACTCGGCGTCTGTCGAGTCATCCCGCAAAACGACGAGGTCGTTATGCTCGAATTCCTTGGCCGGGGTGATCGGACGTGCGATGGGGTCACGCGACGGAGCGTGTTGCGGGTCGGCGCGCTCGCGCTGGGCGGGCTGACCCTCCCTGGATTGCTCCAGATGCGAGCACGCGGGGCACAACCTGCGACGGGTTCGCGGAAATCCGTGATACTGATCTGGCAGGCGGGTGGCCCGAGCCACATCGATATGTACGACCTCAAGCCGAACGCACCGACCGAGGTACGCGGCGAATTCAAGCCCATCTCGACCAACGTCCCGGGCATCCAGATCAGCGAGCAACTGCCGCACCAGGCGAAGATTTTCGACAAGCTCTCAGTCGTCCGGTCCGCGTTTCACACCAACGCCGGGCACGGGATGGGGTCGCAGTGGATGCAGACCGGCTACCAGGCGACAATCGAGGTCAACGACAATCTCTTCCCCTCGACCGGCTCGATCGTGGCCAAGATGAAGGGGGCAAACGACCCCGGGCTCCCGGCCTACGTCAACCTGCCCCGGCAGGTGAGTTTCGGGAAGGCGGCCTACCTGGGCGCGTCCTACAACCCGTTCTCGCCAGACGCGAGCCCGAACGAGGCGAGCTTCCAGGTGCGGAACCTGAAACTCCCGCAGCGAGTCGATGCCTCTCGCCTGGAGCACCGCAAGCAACTTCTGCACGATCTCGACACGATTCGCCGCGATATCGACACAAAGGGCGACCTGGAAGGACTCGATACCTTCTACCGCGATGGCCTGGAGATGGTGACGAACACCAAGGCGCAGCAGGCGTTCGATGTGAACAAGGAGCCGGTGCGACTCCGCGACCGATACGGCCGGAACGACCTCGGCCAGTGTTGCCTGCTGGCCCGGCGGTTGGTCGAAGCCGGAGTGACCTTCGTGACCGTCCAGGCCGGTGGCGGCTGGGACACGCACAGCAACAACTTCACCGAACTGAAGCGGCGACTTCTCCCGCAATTCGACATGGCCGTGGCCGGGCTGGTGGAAGACCTCCACGACCGCGGTTTGCAGAACGACGTGCTGGTGATGGCGATGGGCGAGTTCGGGCGGACCCCGAAGATCAACAAGGACGCCGGTCGCGACCACTGGCCGGGCGCGATGAGTGTTCTGTACGCAGGCGGCGGGCTCAAGATGGGTCAAGCGGTTGGGACAACGAACGCGCTGGCCGAGTACCCGACCAGCAAGCCCTACACTCCCGGTTGTGTGTTGAGCACGATGTACCACACCCTCGGGATCGATCACAAACACGTCTTCCACGACGACGCCCAACGGCCCCTCTCGATCCTCAGTGAAGGCGAGCCGATCCGGGAACTGGTGGGGTGAGATCGGGTTTTGTCGGTCGGGTCGAGGCTTTGGGAGACGCGACAAAGCCAGCCCCGTGGGTTCAGAGAAGAGGATTTAACCACAGAGTCACAGAGAGCACAGAGAGAAGACCAACACCGAGAAAGAGACGTTTGTAGGTCGGCTCTGCCATAGTCTTGACAAAATCTACAAACTTTAGTTGGAAAGTTGACGTTTTCAGCCGCGGAGCCCGCCCAAGGCTTCCGCCCTGGGCTCAGAACGAACGCCCCATCCGGGGCTCAGAACGAGTGGCCTGCGGCCGGACAGATCAGGGTTTTAAGCCGCAGAGCGGCGGCCGTTCTTAGCCCAGGGCGGAAGCCCTGGGCAGCCTTTGAAGACTCTCCCGGATTCGCCATGAAATGTGATCTGACCGGGAAAGTCAGCCTCGTCACTGGCGCGGCCCGAGGGATCGGGCAGGCAATCGCCAACCGACTCGCCGCGAGTGGGAGCATCGTCTATTACACCGACCTGAGTGCTGATGACGCCCAGTCTGCGGCGGCGGTCTCACCCAACGGCCGGGGGCTGCGGCTCGACGTGACAGACCCCGCCGTAATCGCTGCGGGCGTTCAGCAGGTGGTGGCCGAGGCGGGCCGGCTCGACATCCTGGTGAATAATGCCGGTGTGAATACACTCGCTCACCGGGTCACGATTGATGAGTTCCCGCGGGAGGAGTGGGACCGCATTCTGGCGGTCGACCTCACCGGGCTTTACGAGATGAGCCGGGCGGCGGTCGGAGTGATGCGTCAGCAGCGATCCGGGCGTATCATTAACATTGCCTCCATCGCCGGGCTTGTTCCACTCCGACTTCAGTGTGCATTCGTGGCCGCCAAGGCCGGGGTCGTCAATCTGACGAAAGCGATGGCCCTGGAACTCGCCCCCGATGGGATTCTCGTCAACGGAATCGCCCCCGGTTCGACGCTCACCGATGGGACGCGGAAACTGTTCTACGGCGATGATGGCCTGTTCCGGGAGTCGGTCCGGCGGATGCTCGATCACATCCCCCTCGGACGGCCAGCGACCGTCGACGAGGTTGCCGTGGCCGCGCTGTTCCTGGCGGACCCGGAGAACTCCTACATGAACGGGCACATCGTCGTCGTGGATGGCGGCTGGACTGCTGGTTACAGCCGGGATTTTTAGTTTTGCAAGGAATTTGGGCACGGTTCAATGAGTGGGTGCGAGGGGTAACATTGGAATTGGCGAACCGGCAACGTCAGTTGCCGGGTTGGAATTGGCGAGGTTGCCGGGTTGGAATTGGCGAACGTCAGTTGCCGGGTGAGCTGATCGTACCCGGCGACTGACGTCGCCGGTTCGCCAGTTACCTCCCAACGAGTACTCGCTGCCCCGGTCTGCCTTCTCTCCCGGTTCGGAGGCTTCCATGCCCCGCTACCTCACGCTCGGCTCGATCCCGAAGAAGCGACACACCGCCCACCGTACGCAACCCGGGTTCCACAACGAGGGACTCCATTACGAAGAGGTGATCAGCACCCAGGGTTTCTCCCGGGCGTACTCGATTGCGTATCACCTGCGCCCCCCGACCCGGGTGAAAGCGGTCGAACCGGCGGGGCAGTGGGCTATTGAGCGAGTCGAGCAACCCGTCCTCCGCCACCATCACCTCAAGACCCGCTCTCTCCCGGCAACTGGCGATGCCGTCACCGGCCGCGTTCCACTCCTCACCAATGCAGACGTGACCCTCTGGCGGTGCCGACCTGCCGATCCTCAACGGGAACTCTTTCGCAACGCCGTTGCCGACGAAATCGTCTTCGTCCACCACGGCCGGGGTGTGCTCGTCACTCACTTTGGCCGGCTCCCGTTTCGCGACTACGATTACGTGGTGATCCCGCGGTGTACCACCTATCGGTTTGACTTTGAGCCGACCGAGTTCGCCCCGGACTTGCTCGTGATCGAGTCGGCCGGAGTTGTCGGGTTCCCGAACCGGTATCTGAACCCGGAAGGCCAGTTCCGGCTCGGAGCCCCATTCGCCGAGCGTGACCTTCACGGGCCATCGGAGCTGGAAATCCTCGATTCCGCCGGTGAAACACCCGTTCTCATCAAGGATGGTTCCCGACTGAGCCGCTACTTCCTCGCGGACCATCCGTTTGATGTGGTGGGCTGGGATGGGTGTGTCTACCCGTTCACGTTCAACGCCGATGACTTTGAACCGATCACAGGGACCATCCACCAGCCCCCACCGATTCACCAGACATTCGAGGCATCGGGGTTTGTGGTCTGCACATTCGCGCCGCGAATGCTTGACACCCATCCGGCCGCGATCAAGGTGCCTTACGCTCACAGTAATGTGGAGAGCGATGAGGTGCTCTACTATGTCCGTGGGCGGTTCGGGAGCCGGCGAGGTGTGGAGGAATCGTCCATCACCTTACATCCGCACGGTATCCCCCACGGCCCCCACCCGGGAACGATTGCCGCGAGCCGGGACATGACCCGGACCGACGAGCTGGCCGTGATGGTCGACACTTTCCGACCGCTGGACCTGACCCGGCAGGCCCTCGCTCTCGACGACCCGAGTTACCCGCTCTCGTGGCTGGACTGACTGGCGTCGAACATGAGACAGGTAAGGTTGTCCCGGTTGATGCCGGATCTGGGAAAGTAGGCGACTCGCTCCGCGAGTCGCCGTTTCTGGCCAACTGATGCGGATCGACGCGGACACATTCTTGACGATTGCGGCTACACTCCTGAAACGGTCACTCGCGGAGCGAGTGACCTACTTTCCGCCTGTGGTGCTTCCGCCTCAGCGGCTTTCTACATCAGACTCATCGATCAGGGTCGCGGCGATCGTGTAGCCGCTGAACTTGAAGCCGTCGAGGTCGTTCCAGAGCGTTTGCAGTTCACCGACCCAGCGGACGGGGTCGAACCGCGGCGACGTGCCCGGCGGGAGCAACTCCTCGGCGGCCGTGCGGAGCCCATCGCCAATCGCGGTTTCGGCCTTCTTGATCGCTTTTTTCGACAGCGACTTCCGCGTGCCTTTCGGCTTCTCGGCGGGTGGCGGGGTGCCGTGGTCGGGGACAGCCGTAAACACTGGTCCGCCTTGCAGCGCCTGCACAACCGCTGTGAGGATGGAGGCGTCATCCTGGTCGTCTGCAACGGCGATGGTGACCTGGATCTGGCCCGCTTTCAGTTGGGCCGGCGGCTCCTCGTCGGTTCCACCACCGACACCGGCCGGAACGCGCGCCTTCGCGTAGACCGCACTG
Source organism: Gemmataceae bacterium (assembly GCA_003136315.1). Lineage (GTDB taxonomy): Bacteria > Planctomycetota > Planctomycetia > Gemmatales > Gemmataceae > Urbifossiella. The sequence continues at coordinate 47,653 of PLDW01000362.1, forward strand.
AGTTTCAGCGGTGGCTTCAGGATCAGGCCGTGCCCCCCACCGACAATGTCCAGGCGGCCGAACCGTTTCGCGAGCCCGGCCGCAAGGCGGGTCGCTTCGCGTTCGTCGTTGAGATCCACCTCATCCGGCACCTGGATCGTCAGGCCGAACCGCCTGGGTGTGGGGAGGGCTGGCCAGCCTTCGGGTACTCCCTCGGGCCACAGCGGCCCGGCCACGACCGGCGGGCAGGGCGTCGAGTCGGTGGCGGAGTTGTTGCGTGCCCAGGACAGGAGTGTGTCGAAGTCGCGTCGAAGGAGTAGGTTGATCTTGCCAGCAATGTTTGTGGCATTGGTCGCATCGGCACTGGCTTTGGCGGTAGCGGCGGCGGGGTAGGTGGCAGCCTTCGCGTCGTCGGCGGCGGCGGCGGTGGCGTGGTAGGCGGTGGCGGCAGCGTCGGCGGCAGCATCGGCGGCAGCGTAAGCAGCAGCGTTGCTTTTGGCGGCATCGTCAGCGGCAGCGTCGGCAGCGTCGGCGGCGTCGGCGGCGTCGGGGATGGCGTCGGCGGCACTACCAGCGGCGACTTCCGAAACCCGAACCGCATTCTCCACTGCAACTAGATGCAACAGCGGAGCGTCAGGCCACCCGTAATGGAACAAGGGGGCAGCGCGCCGGGCACACCGCGCAGCGAACGCGACCTCAGCCCATCGTGGGAGGGCGCGCAGGTCATCCGCCGAGGGCAATTCGACTTTCTCGGCCGAGGGACGGTGCGCCGGGGCCGGCTTCTGCTTTCCCCGCCGAGTCCCGCGAGGCTTCGTTGTCGGTGAGGAGGCCGTCGATTGCGTGGGTTCTGGTCTGGGGGCGATCAGTCCCAGCCTGCGGTTATTCAACCACAAGCGCGACATCCGGGCAGATTCAGCCGTTGAGTCGTTGTAAACGGTCCACTCGACCCGCTTCATGTGGGCGCGGTAGCCCGCTGCTGCTGCTGTCGCGTCGGCCTCGCTGAGTCCCATCTCGAGCAACTCTTCGACGACGACTTCCCAGTAACCTTCGACGAAGTCGTCTGGGAGTTCGGGAGTGTCGGTCATGTCTCGGAACCCTCGTCACGTGACTGCGAAGGTGGAGAAGTCGAAATCCGTCCCACGCTTCCCGATCCGGAGTAGGTCGTTGAAGATCGCTGCGGCGGCCAGAGTGTGGAAGCTGAACTGATCGTACCTGGCGTACACCCGCCGACGGAACACCGGTTTGTTCTTCGCCGACCATTCCGCCGCGACCGGCCCGACCACCATATCATACATTGTCCCGCCGTCCGGGTGGGGGTAGCGGTGGGTGTACTTCTTCGGGTCGGGGGTCGGGCCGGGGGGGAACTCCCGACAATCGCAAACCAGGCTCCAGAACAGTTCATTATCCGGCTCAGGGCGGACGAAGGCGATCGAGTGCAGTGGAGCTAACCGGGTGAGGGGCACCCGGAACCAAATGATCCCGGCCTCCAGTATACTCGCCGTGTTCGCCAACCGGTGTTTCAGTACCCGATTCTCGGCCCAGAATTCCGCTTGCCCCTGGGAGGTCGTGGTGTAGAACCCCCGGCCAAAATCACACGCCCGCTCCCCCTTGGTCGGATCGACGCCGGCAAGAATACTGGGCAGGTTGTCCGACGAGGTGCCGTGCCACAGGGTGATGCGCGCCTTGGCTCCCTCCCACGGGGGCGGGCGGTGCTGGGGCGGAGGTGCCGGAGGATGAAGACGGGCCACGGGCGATGCTCCGGTGAGAACAGCGGTTTCAGCAACGATAATGGGTCCGCCATTCACCTGAACCAAGAGGGCGGGGGATGAGTGGAAATCTCCCCGGTTCCCAGGGTTGCGCCGGAAGCCCGGCTCCACCCTGGGCTATTCTCCACCGACCCTTCGGGGCGAAGACACAGACCGACTGCTGCCCATGACCGTGGTCGATTGAGTTCTGCCGGTCGCCTGGCGATATCGTCGACCTTCCTTCTCAAATACTACGGCTTCGTGAGTCGAACGGACGCTCTGGGGCGCGTGTGTGGCCGCTTGTCGCTCACCGACCCGTCCAGATTTCAATTGGTTCGACAATTGGTAAAATGACGTGGCACACGCTTCCCACTCCAACACACTGCCGGAGAAGATGCCATGCGGATCGCCCTCAAAGTGCTCATCGGACTTTTAATTGTCGTTCACCTCTACTTTTTCACCCTTGAAGCGATCTTGTGGGAAGACTGGTCGGACGCGCGGCATCTGCTCGGCTTTCTCCGGGATGACCCATCCGAGGTCGCCGAGGTCGCAAAGGTGGCCAAGAACCAGGGAGTGTCGAATCTGTTCCTCGCAGCCGGACTCGCATGGGGGCTGTTCGGGTGGTCACAGGGTCGCCCGGTGGGCCGTTCCATCCTGACCTTATTCCTCGGGTTCATCGCGGTCGCAGGTATCGTCGGCTATTTCACGATCAAGCCACACGACCCATTCGCCCAGGCAGGCTTTCTTGCCGGTCAAACCGGGCTGGCCGCATTGGCATTGACCTGTCTGCTGATTGATGGGCAGCGTCATGCGCCGGGCGACCCTTGATGAACGAGACAGTGTGGAGGGGAATTCGGACAGCTCTTGCTGGACGCGACAACCTCCCCGCCGTGGGTTCGCAATCTCCCTCGTTCCCACGCTCCGCGCGGGAATGCCGTCTTCGACGCTCGGCGTCTTGGCCTGAACGGACCGGAGGCGTGATCGGCGATTCGGTAGACGTTGTCCCCGGCGTGTTGCCCCACACCCGCGGAGCGGGGGAAGAACGGTTCCCACTCGGAGCGTAAGAACCAGGGCGGACGTTGTCACATCGAACCAAAAGTGGCACAATTCGCGCGAATGGACCCCTCGTGCCTCGAACCGCGTATCAAAGTGGACAGTGGGGGTTGATGCGCACCCATTTCTGCGTACCGAGGAATTGTGGTCGGGATTCGCCTTGACGTCGTGCTCGGAGTGGGTACAAAAACGGTGTCGGGCGTTTAGCTCAGCTGGCTAGAGTACTACATTGACATTGTAGGGGTCACAGGTTCAAGTCCTGTAACGCCCACTGAGCCAAAACCCACCACAAGTCCTTGTCATATAAGGGTTTGCGGCGGGTTTACTTTTTCGATCGAGCCCTGGCCAATTGGTTGTCACCTGGTTTGTCACCGATTACGTCTCTTGCGAATCGATAACGAAGGCCACCCAACCAGCAGGCCATATCCCTCGGAGCCGATCCGGGCACAGTTGATGGACTCGATCTCAGCCACTTGTCCGCCCGAGAGTCACGAAACTCGCCCGGTGACACTTCGCGGGGAGAGCACCCCTCGACAGGTGCGAGGGTCCACCAAGCTGTGGCTGGGCCAATCGCCTGGACTGAGCCACTTTCTGTTACACTTTCCGCGGTGCCCCGCTTCGGCTTTGTAATAGAATGCGACAGGGCCGTACAATTTCGTTTGTTTCCTGCTGGTTACAGAGATTACTCTACCAGTCAATTGTGACGTTTTTGTCGGCCCTTGATGGGCGTTGGGTAATCTCCGCAGGGGAGAAAAGTATTCTATTACAAATAAACAAGTATGAAAGACGAGGCCAGCTCCATCTATGACTGGCTTTGCTGACTGCGATTGAGGGCTCGGAGGTGGCTGACCGCATCCGCCCCGTACTCCCTCCGAAACGTCGGGGTGGTGTCATTCCCGGGCGGGGAGGGTATGATGATTGCTCGGGCCGCCTGGACGCAGTCCGGCCGCATGGCTCACCGGGTTCCTCTTCTCGCATCCCATACCGATGCCAACACAGACTTTCCCGTGCCCGTTTTGCGGACGCCGAATGGGCGTCGGCGAGGAACTCCTGGGCCGCCAGGTTCGCTGCCCGCACTGCAAACAGGTCGTCCTCGCCCCCTCGGCGGCTTCCAACCCCGCTCAGCCGACCGGTCCAGCAGTGTCTGGCCCCCCCCGCGTGAGTCCCCCTCCACCCCCGCCGGTCGTCTCCCCGACCCGTATACCCGCCGATGGCCCGACATCGCCGAGCGTGCCGCCCGCACCCGTCTTTCCACCCTACGACAACCTGCCTCTGTTTAACATCCCCCAGAAGGAGGCCCAGGACAGCATCTTCGGTGAAGCGAATGAGTCGGAAGACGAAGTCTTCAGTTCGGAAGATGGGAATCGTATCCCGATTCCGGAATTGCCTCCTCCCCTCCCCCCGGCACCGAATGAGGCCGGTCCTCACCACCCGGAGACCCATCTCGCGCCGAGTTGGGGAGGCCCTTTCCCGGTTCCCCCACCGCAACCTGCCCCCCCCCTGCCGAGCCCGGCACCTGTGCCGACAGTCAGCCCACCGAGTGCCCATATTGGCCATCCGGCCGTGGTGTTCGGTGCCAGCTCTCCCCTGCCCGCGGTCGACCTCCAGAACCCGTTCGCGGGAGTGGGGGCGGCACCGATCCCAAGCCCCCCGCGCCGCCCAGACCCCGCACCTACACCTACTACGGGTCTGCCGATCTCGGCAGGAGTCAACCCGTGGTCGGGGCTGGAAGCGATGGCTGCCGTTCCCGGGACTGTATCGGTTTCCCCTCCCGCAGTTGTGGAACCCCTCGAACTGTACCAACCCGAGCCCCAACCCGAATCCGTCGGGCCTGACCGTCGCTCGTCGCGGGGTTCCACGACACCGGTCGCACCCACCGGGCAACCCCGGACGCTCTTCAAGATCGGGGTTTTCCTTCTGCTGCCGTATGCTGCACTCACCACTGCACTGGCTGCGTATGGACTGTTCTTCAAGCCGGGTGGGAAGGCACCCGATGGCCACCCGCTGTCCACGATTCCGGACACCTTCGGAGAGTTCCCCGCCGCCGACCGGAAGAAACTGAGCAAGGCCCCGTTTCCGGTCGATCAGAACCTTCCCCCGGAATTAAAGGTGATGCTTGGTCAGAAGCTCCCGATCGGAGCCGTGGAGGTGGAACCAGTGAAGGTGGAGATCCGCCCACTGGTGATGGTGGGCGACCTCGTCCGCGACGGACAGAAGGAGACCTTGCCACCCAGCCGGACCCCCGCGGTTGTCCTGACTCTTCGAATTCGGAACACATCGGACGACCTGACCCTACACCCGATGGATCCGGCGTTCTATCGCAAACCCCGAGCGAACGAGCCTCAACCGTGGACCGGGCTGTTGGTCGGCAAGCAAATGTTCTGGGGCGGAGCGATCGAATGGCCATTTCGATCAGGAGTCAAACGGCAGTACGATGCCGCTCAGGAGGCGGACGAGTTTCCGCTCAAACCGAAGGAATCCCGGGAGTACGTCGTCTTCACCGACACTAACCCGGCGATCATCAAGGCGGTCCAGAACAGCCCCGGAATGATGCTCTGGCGTATCCAGGTTCGTCGCGGGTTCGTGGAATACCGGGAGAAGGAAGTACCCGTGACGGCAATTCTCGGGGTCGAATTCCGGGCCGCCGATGTGAAGATGTTGGACTGATCCATGAACCTGCCAGAGGTGTCGCATTCACAGATAAATAATTCTAACACACACGGGAGGGCGAGGCTCCTGCCGAGCGAACCACCCTCACGCTCGGCGGGAGCCTCGCCCTCCCGTTATAACAATGATTTTCACTGGAATGATCTAACTGATATCTCTTTTGCCCTGGGAACATCTCCTCCCTCAATCATCGTCATCGTCATCATCATCCTTCTTCGGCCCGATTGGCAGGAAGAAGGCCGCGCGGACTGGGGGGGGCATCCGGCTCGCGGCTCCCTTCACCGATTGCCAGATCACCTGATTCAAGAGGATGTCGTCGGCCTGATCTTCTTTGGCCAGGTTGAAGGATTCCGATAGCTTCGCCCCAACCGCCCCCGGCTTGTTGAGTTCTTTCAGATCCCAGTCCGGCACAGAGTGCGCGTAGGGGGTCAGGTCGGGTTTGGCCGTGAAGGAGTGGTACATCGGCCGGGCGGCCGCATCGAACTGGCTCATCGGCTTGAGCCCAAGAATCAGTTCCATCGTCCGAAGCATACTGGTTGTCGAGTATAAGGTCGAATCGACGTACTTCCGCTTGGTGTACGGGGAAACCACCAGCGCCGTCACCCGGTGAGCATCAATGTGATCGGGGCCGTTCTGGGCGTCGTCCTCGATCACGAAAACTGCCATCTCCTTCCAGAACTTGCTTTTCGAGACGGCATCGATCACCAGCCCGAGGCCGAGGTCGTTGTCGGCCACCATTGCGGTGGGGGTTGGCTTGCCCACCCGGGTGCCCGAGGTGTGATCGTTTGGCAACTTGAGGATCTGCATCCGTGGCATGTCCCCAGTCGCCTCGAATCGCTTGAGTTCGGAGATGAATCGTTCAGCTCGCTTCACGTCCGTATAATCCAGGTCGTACCCCCGGAACTTCGGATCGTACATCCCGGCCAGTTCCGGGACGGCCGGTGTCGAGTCCTCGAACGTCCCGTCCGCGTTCTTTTTCCCGTTGTCTGCCCACTCGCCGTAGGTCCGGAAACTCACCTTCGCCTCAATGCACTTATTCCACAGGTAACCCCCGGACGGCCGGGCGATCGCATCCATCGCCCCCTCGCTCGGGTAGCCAAACGTTTTCCGCGGACTCCCCCGGTAACTGAGCGGCCAGATCTTTTCGACGAAGTCGGTGGCGTAGGCCCCCATCGACCACTCGTGTCCGTCGGCCGACACCTCACCATCCACGTAGATATTGTCGAGCAGAACGAACTCGCGGGCGATCTTGTGGTGATTGGGTGTGACCCTGGCGGGGAACAGACAGAGTTCCGGCTCACCGTTTCCTTTCGGGTCTGGGCCGGCAGCCATATCCCCAAAGATTTGGTCGTAGGTCCGATTCTCCTTGATGATGTACAGGACATACTTGATCGGGCTCGGGTCGCCGAGGGCTTTCGGGATTGGGTTCCCCACTTCGACCTCGTCTGCCAAAACGGCTGCCCCGGCCCTTAGCGGGCTGCATGCAAATGCCGTTTTCGTGTACTCGGCCATCTTCACCGGGGTCGGTAGATCGAGTATCGCGAGCGTCCCCCGGAATAGCCCACCGATGTATTCGCCAAGGTTGTTGGCCAGCGGCAGATACGGGTTCGGCCCGTTCCGGTTCGGTTTCGACACCATCCCCTTCCCGTTCGCCACATACAGCTTTTTGTCGAGCGGGTTGAACCGGACCGAAGTGGGATACCACCCGGTCGGGATGAACCCGAGCGGGCGGGCGTTCGCCCGGTCTGTGACATTGAACACAGCGAGATTATTCGCGTCAGCGTTTGCCACGAACAGCATCTCACCATCCGGAGTGAGGGCAAGGCTATTCGGGGTGTTCCCGTTCGGGGCTTGGGGGTAGAGCGCGCAGGCGATGGTCTGGAGCCCCTTGCCCGTGGCCGGGTCGAGAACACTGACCTTTGTGGAGTTGGCACACGCTACATACAAGGCGTCTCCCTTCGGGGAGAGAACCAATTCGGTTGGGTGCTCGGCAGTTGGCCAGGTCGAGGCGACTGCGTTCTTCTCCAGGTCGATGACAGCAATGGCCGCACGGTTCCACAGGCTCACGAAGGCCCGCTTCCCGGTCGGGTCGACCAGGCAGGTGTACGGGAACGCTCCGAGATCCTTGGCAACCGGAGGGGCGACGGGAGCGGCACCGGCCGGCTTCGACTCGGGATCCTTCCGGCCGTCCGATGGGCTTGGCGGGTCGCCTTTTGCATCGCCCTTCTTCGCTGCCGGGCGCGGGGTGGTGGGGATAAAGATCCGGTTGTCCGGGTTGTCGAGCGGGACGCGCACGACGCAATCGCCCCACGGCGAGGCGACGAACAGATCCCGCCCGCCTGGGCCAAACGATAGCCCCCCGACCACCACCCGCTGGTGCTCATAAGAATCTTTCTCGACCCGACTGACATCGAGCGGTCGGCTACGGGTCAGATAGCCGCGGTCGAAGTCGAACACGTGGACCATTTCGAACTCCCCGCCGCTGGCGTAAACCTGCTTGCCGTCCGGAGAGAAGGTGAGCCCGTAGAACGCCTGATCGATCGTCACTCGCGACATGATCCGGGTACGAGTTTTGTCCAGGTTGACGATCACAATCTCGTGCTCGCGGAACCCCGCATGGAGAACCGCAGCGAACTGACCGGTCGGGTGGAGGGCGATATTCACCGGGAAGTCGCCGAGTTCGAGATGCCGCCCCGCGGGTTTCAGCCGCCACTGGTTGGGGAGTTGCACGAACCCGTCTGGCCGCAACCCGGGGAGTACCCGCTCAGATGGCCGCGGTGCGGGGCCAGCGGCGGGCCTGGGCGGATCGGCCGGTTGGGTCCACGCAAAGAGCCCGACGCCCCCGCACAGGAGAACCCCCGCCGCGAACAACGACTGCCAGCGCATTGCCGTCTCCCAGATGAACACACTGCCCCCGGTCGAAACCTGATGGATCTTGGGGCCGGAGCGATGCGTTCCTATTTCTTACCGGTCGGGGGGAGGGGGACAACCATCCACAATGGGTGGCACACCCTCGCGACAAGGTTTCAAGTTTGGAGTTTCGTGCTGAAGGCATCAGGTAGAATTAGCTCGATCCGCGCCACGTTTCGCCGGAGTATGATGTTTTGTACCCCGGAGGGCTTATATATAACCCCTCCGGGGTAAGAACATAGAGCCCAGCGATTGTCCCGGCGACGCGATACACCTGTCTCGACTCCTCAGGGATTCCATCTCCTGCCGCTCACCCAAAGCGGCGAACAGTGCTCGCGAGTCCCGGAGTTGGGTTCAAGCCGTGTTTTCAACTTTAAACTTTAAACTTTAAACTTTAAACTACCCATCGTCTCATCCGGAGGTTGCGATGCTCCGTCCGATTACCCCCGCCGACACCGATGTGCTCGTCGAACTGACAGACGAAACGGGCTTTTTCAAACCGATGGAAGTGGAGACACTCCGCGAAGTGTTGGACGACTACCATGCAGTGAACCACATTCACAATCACCGAGGGTTCGCCTGGGAGGAGGGTGGGAAGGTGCTTGGGTATGTCTATTACGCCCCCGCCGCGATGACCGACCGGACCTGGTATCTGTACTGGATCGCGGTCTCGAAGGACACCCAGGGCCAGGGGCTCGGCGGGCGGTTGCTGGAGTTCGTGGAGCAGGACATCCGGGACCAAGGAGGACGATTGCTCCTGATCGAGACGTCGTCCACCCCTCATTACGAACCGACCCGTCGATTTTACCTCAAGTACGGCTACACCCTCGCTGCCAACATTCCCGACTATTACGCCGATGGTGATGGGCTGGTCGTCTTTTCCAAGCGGGTGGGCCGGATGGTTGTGGTGTAGCCACGCTACGACTCCAGGGGGGCGTCAACCCCGGCAAATGAAGACGAAAAACCACATGAGCGAGAGGCCACACGCAACGATCCCGAAGATCAGGGCCGTGATCGCGAACCCCTGGCCAAACCCACGGGAATTGCTCATCGCAACCGCACCGAATATGAGCCCCAACAATCCCAACAGTCCACCGAATCAATCCGTGGCTTGCCATATTGGGAACCTCCAAGAGCCACTCGCGCGCCTCCAAAGTCTCAGGATACCGTTGCTAATGTTCATGTGTCCAGATCCGATCCGAAAAATTCGGCTGACCCTCTCCACCCCCGCCAAGAAGCGATGACTCGAAGGCCGGTGTTGACCAATCGCGGGCTTTTTCGGCCCCTCGGCCCTTGTCTGGGTGCGTAGGATGTGGTGCTGAGGCGGTAGAACCGGACCAATCGGTTCCACCGGCCCGCGAGCCACGGAAGGCATCTCTCCGGAATGACGTAACACCGAAGACACACCTCCATCCGGCACGATTACTGGGACTGACAGCGGAGCAGCCCGCGGGGTCGAAGGTCGGCCCCGGTCCAGCCCCGCACCAACGGCCCAAACCCCCGCCTTGACGCCCGACGCGTATCAAACCCCTAGTTTCACGGGTTTTGCAAAGTCGGGCGGTTAGGCTGGCCGAAACAGGTAGCATTGGAGCCGTCAACTGTGGAAACCGGGCACGACGCCCGGCCCCCCGAACCCGCCCGCCTTACCGCGGCCACCGGTTCGAGTCCGCAGACCCCGGCCTCACGCTGACTGATTCAGCTTCGGGGGCGCGATCCCGCTGGTACGTCCCAACACCCCCCGAGCCACCGTTGCGGCCCCCCCGGCCGTGACGGTACGGTTCATCCCCCATGCCCCGGGGCACCGACCGGGGCCAGACACGCCGCCCGCCACGGATGGCCGGCAACAGCCGCGGCGGGGTGCGGGGTCGAGCGAGTTCAAACGGAGTGCCTCGCGATGAAAAAGGTGTTCACCACCGGCCAGGTTGCCAAGATCTGTAAAGTGGCCCCCCGGACGGTTTCGAAGTGGTTCGATTCCGGCCGGCTCAAGGGATATCGCATCCCTGGTAGTCAGGACCGGCGTATTCCCCGCGAACAGCTCATCCGGTTCCTCAAGGAACACGGAATGCCGCTGGGGGAGTTGGAGGAAGAAGAATGGCACAAGGTGCTGCTTATTGGCACCGAGAAGCTGTTTAACGACCGGCTCAAAGAACTTCTGCCGGAAGATGAAGATTTCAAGTTCCAGTACGCCAACAGCGGGTTCGAGGCCGGGATGCTGGCCGGGAATTTCCAACCGGACACGATCATCATCGATCTCGGCCTCGGGCGGGCAGAATCAATTCAGATCGTCGCCCGGCTGCGGGCCGACGACACCCACACGGGAACCCTCATTGTCGGCCTGGCAAGCGAGGACGAAGCCGCTCCCGAGCAGCTATCCCAGTACGGGTTCAACGATATCTTCAAGAAGCCGTTCGATGTCGCCCTTCTCGGCGAGAAGATCCGTTCCATCGCCGAGGCCAAGCGGGAGGACTGACCCCGCCCTCGGCCGCTCCACGGGGGTGGNNGTTCGTCCCTCCGCGGCTGGTTATCGAAATCTGCGCTCCGGGAGAACGCCCGAACTCGGGCGCGAACGACGATGTCTGTACCTGCATCTCCTTGATGGCGTCCAAAGAAATCAGATTTGAGGAGTTGCCGGATGCATTGGTGGCCAGACTGGTTCCGTTCGCGCCCGAGCCCCCGGGTCCGCCCCCGTTGGCGTTTTTCGGGTACACTCAGGCGAACGCCTCCCGGAGACCCCTCATGAACCGTCGCGCGTTTCTGTCTCTATCCGCTGTATCTCCTCTCGCTCACCTGCTCCCCGCAGCAGCAGCGGAGCATCCGAAACCCGGACCTGGGGAACTGATCGGCGATGTGGTGATCGTTGGCGGCGGGGTCGGGGGTGTGGCGTGCGCTCTGGCCGCGGCCCGCAAGGGGCTCAAGGTGATCCTCACCGACGAGTACGAGTGGATTGGCGGCCAGCTCACCTCTCAGGCGGTTCCCCCGGACGAATACCCAACGATCGAGACATTCCCTTGCACCAGGCTGTATGGAGCGTTTCGCGCCAAGGTCCGCGACTACTACCGCCAGCACTACCCGCTCACCGACGCCGCCAAGGCAACCCCCGCCCTGAACCCGGGAAATGGGGCTGTCTCGAAGCTCTGCCACGAACCCCGGGTGGCGCTCGCGGTTCTGCTCGAACTGCTCGCTCCGTATCTGAGTAACGCGCGAGTGCGACTCCTGCTCGCGAAGCCCGTCCGCATTGAGACCGACCGCGATAACATCGCGGCGGTATCGGTGGTTACCCGTGAGGGTCGGGGACTGGTGCTGCTCGCTCCCTACTTTGTCGATGCCACCGAGACGGGGGAACTGCTCGCCCTTGGGGGGGTCGAGCATGTCACCGGGGCCGAGTCGCGCGACGACACCGGCGAACCCCACGCTCCGAACGCGGCCAAGCCCGCCAATCACCAGGCGTTCACCTACTGCTTCGCGATGGACCATATCGAGGGCGAGGACAACACGATTGAGAAGCCACTCAGCTACGAAGCGTTCTGGAAGCGGTATGAGCCGAGACTGAACCCGGGCTGGCCGGACCGGTTGCTCTCCTGGTCAACCACCCACCCGATCACCCTGAAATCGCGTGAGATGGCGTTCGACCCGTCCGGAAAACTGCCGAAGGAAGTTCCCAACCTGTGGACCTACCGGCGGATCGTTGCCAGTTCCAACATCGCGGATGGGTCTGACATCTGTCTGGTGAACTGGCCGCAGAACGATTACTGGTTGGGGAACCTCTATGGAGAAGCGCCGGATGCGGTGGCACTCCACCACCGGGGAGCGAAGGAGTTGAGCCTCTGCTTGCTGTACTGGATGCAGACCGAGGCCCCGCACCCGAACGGACGGAAGCAGGGGTGGATGGGGCTGCGGTTACGACCGGACGTGGTCGGCACCGAGGACGGGCTGGCAATGGCTCCGTATGTGCGCGAGTCGCGGCGAATCAAGGCCGCGTTCACAGTGACGGAGAATCACGTCGGGACCGATGCGAGAGCGAAGGTGACGGGGAAGAAGCCGGGCGAATTCACGGCGGAGGTGTTCGCCGATTCGGTCGGCGTAGGGAGTTACCGGATCGACCTGCACCCATCGAGCGGCGGGGACAACTACATCGATGTGAGTTCGCTGCCGTTTCAGATTCCGCTTGGTGCCTTGATCCCGGTGCGAGTGGAGAACCTGCTCCCGGCGTGCAAGAACATCGGCACAACGCACATCACCAACGGATGCTACCGACTCCACCCGGTGGAGTGGACGATCGGTGAGGCGGTGGGCGAGCTGGTGGCATTCTGTTTGGCAAGAAAACGGGTCCCGCGACAACTCCGACGCGACGACGGATTACGCAAGGACTATCAGGCCACCCTGACGAAATCCGGCTTCGAGCTGGCCTGGCCAGCCGACGTCGCGAAGACACCCCGGTGAGCTGTGGGTGGTCTGATCACGCTGCCAGTCGTAGACTCCAGGAGCGGGGGTGGAGTAGCAGTTAGCTCGCCAGGCTAATCCCCTGAAGGCGTGGGTGCGAATCCCACCCCCCGCGCTTTCTCATTTGGTTGGCCGACAGCACAGGCGTTTTGCTCGCCCCCGACGACCTCCCATCGGGTCTTCAATAGCCTGGAAATCCCATTCGAGCCGACGGCCGCTTTTTCGACTCGTGCGGCTTGGGGTTGGATAGGTTGGGGCGACTTTCGTGGGTTCCAACTCTTCCCTTGTCTCGGTAAACTCGTTGTGATTCGACCTTTCTTCTCCTGACATGGGGAGCGTCAATGGCCACAGACCACGAGCACCCGGAGGTGACCCGACGGAGCGAGTATCGGTATTTGTTCACAGCAAAGCACCACGGGGCCGGTTCACCGACAGATGCCAGGTGGCTGGGTATAATTACTGACGACGAGGAGTTCGGGGTATTCGACGAGGCGGACTGGCACGAGGTGACTGACACTGAAGGATGGCTGTTCGGTGTGTTTCCGGAAGACGGCGAGTTGCGTGACCTTGGAACATGGTCTCAGCAGGTCGCCACATTTCCGCGTGCCAGAGAAGGGCAGCCCTGGCACGGTTTTCCCCAGTGGGAGTTGAACGATGCCGCCCCAGACAACCGGAAGGGTGAAAAAATGAGACCGGAGAAGCAAGTGTTCCAAAAGTTGGAATCTGTAGGGCTGATCACAGCCCGGCAACGGAAACGGCTATGGAAAGGGGACCACGCATGAGCATGCACACGCCGAATGGAATGCCAGGATTTGTTGTTGATGTCATTCGATTCGACGATATCCCCGACTTCGAGATCTCCTGGGCAGGCCCGCATCCGTTCGTCGCAGGGTTTGCCTTTGGATCTGATGATGGCAGGATGCTGTTTACGGACGAAGCAGCGAACGTGCTTGAGCGGCCTATAGGTAGTGAGGCAAGAGAGGCAATTAATGGATTTGCCTTTTATGGAGAGTATCTCCCCGGGAAAGGTTGGTGGGCCGCAAGTACCCGTACCGATTGGTGCATGTGCTGTGTTCCTGATGGAAATAAACCGAACCGAGCGGTTATTCGCGCTGGAACTCACGGAATCATCAGCACGCCGAGCGGATTTTTCGTGGGACCGCAAGGATTACGAGGACTTATGATCGTAAATCCTTCCACGGGAGAAAAGCACAATCTAGGGATTACCGACCCCGACGCCTCCACCGTGTACTTCTACAAAGTGACCGTATTGCGAGATGAGCAAGGGAACGAAGTTTTGGCGTGTGCGGCTCGACAGATGGGAGTTGCTGCCATTCCGTTCGGACTCAGGGGGGTTGAGCACGACCTCCAGACTTTCGGATATAAGGGGTGGGATGTCGTTGATATCTGCGCACTCGCTCCGAATTCTCTCGCGGCTGCTGCTATCGGGAAGGATGGTACGATTCGCTTGTTCAGGAACTTACTCACGGATCGTGCGACTCTGAGTGTTCGATTCCCCACGATCACGGGGGTGGCATATCGGCTGCTGAGTTGTCGTGGTCACCTTTTGGTGCTCACGAGTAAAGCCGTGTACGTGTTCTTCGGAGTGGCTGGAAAACTCATCCGGGACGAGTTGATGATGAGCGAGCCGGTGCTCATGACCTCGATTCAAATCGAGGCGGTTGATGCGAATCTTTATCGTGAAAAATACCTGCTCATTGTAAAGCCAGAGAATCAAGTCGTCCGAATCGACATTATGGCGTTAGAAGCTGCTGCCACCAAGCATCCACAAAGCAGTGCCGATCAGCAATTTGTCGGTGGAGTGGACTACCCCAACTGGGATAGCTCCGAACTCTTAGAAACCACTCGATCGGTGATGGCGCTCGCATCATAAGTAGACGGAAATTGGGAGCAGCAGCAAGGGTGCTGAACAGGGCTATTCTCTTCGTGCTCGGGTCTCGTTGTCCTGAATCCACTCTTCGCAGTGGTAAGCGTACATCAGTCGCAGATCTACCCGTCGTACCTGCCTTCGGTCGGGAAATGCCAGTGAAATCAGACAAATGGTCTTTTACCCCCGCGCTGACACGTTAGGATCAGGTTAGCGGTCATCCGGCCCAGGCTCGAATCCCGAAACGAGGTATCTGCGATGGGGAAGGGTAACAACTCGCAAAACAAGGAAAAGAAGAAGCCCAAAAAGGACGCAAAAGCGGCCCCGGTGAAGGCGGCTCCGCCGCCGCCAGCGAAGAAAAAGTGATGTTCTCGATGGGGGTGGAGTCGCCATTCACTCACCAGGCTTACCCCCAATGACGTGGGGGCGATTCCCGCCTCCCACGCTTCTGCATCGACCTCCGACCGGCACTTCGGCCCTTCAAGAGCGTGAAACTCCTGCTTGACTCACCCTCATGCCAACCATCTTGGGTCATACGGCGGATCTGACGCTGACCCCCGATCAGGCTCACACCTCCAGGCGGGTTCGGCCCCTTGAATCTGGACCAGGGGTTTGCCTACACTCATCATGTCTCACCGGTCCCCGTGGTGCACAACGGGCGGTGAGGACTGTCCGGGTTTCTTGTCGCGCTGCCTGTCTTTGAAGGAGGTTTCGGATGTTCAGGATGATTCTGACCGTGGCCGCGTGCGCAATCATCGGCAGTGGGAGTGTTGCCCGAGACGATCAGGATGTGGCCTTCGTGACTCTGGTCCACGTCGACACCGGCAAGGTGCTGGCCATCGCCGACAACTCCGACGAGGGCGGAGCGCGGGCCGTGCTGGCCAAGCTCGACGAGAAAGAGCAGGCCCAGCAGTGGAAGCTTACCAAGGATGGCACCCACTACAAACTCACCAATCGCAAGACCGGCAAGGTTCTCGATGTGAACGAGAACTCGTCGGACGAGGGAGCTGCGATCATCCAATGGGACGACAAGGGCGAAGACAACGATAACCAGCGGTGGAGCTGGGTGGGGGATGGCAAGGAGCGGCGATTGAAGAGCAAATCGAGCGGGCACGTGCTGGATGTCGACGACGAGGCCAGGCTGGTCCAGAAGAAGGCCAGCGAGACGGCCAAGGGACAACTCTGGAAAGTCGTCGAGGTCAAAAAGTAGAGTTGTTCTGTACCCCGGAGGGCTTATATATCATAGCCCCGGGTCGCGCTTCGCGCACCCTGGGCTTGCGATAGAAACCGTCACGCTCACCCAGGGTGGCTCTGCGCTGACCCTGGGCTGTGCTATATAGCCCCTCTGGGGTAAGAACATAGAGATTAGCAACTGTCCCGAAGCAATACACCTGCATTCGCTGCTCGGGGATGACATTTCCTGCCGCACATCTTACAACTCCGCCATGCCACCACTCGACCCCCCTTTGCCCGAGCGGGCTGCCCAGTTTCGTGCCCGGGTCGCCACGCTTGAGGCGGAGGTCGGGACAGTGATCGTCGGCCAGCCCGATGTCATCCGGGGGGTGCTCACCGGCCTGTTCACTGGCGGGCACATCCTGCTTGAAGGCGTCCCCGGGCTGGGCAAGACGCTTCTGGTTCGGACCCTTGCCCAGGCCCTCGACCTCACGTTCAACCGGGTCCAGTTCACACCAGACTTGATGCCGTCGGATATCACCGGCACGAATATCATTATCGAACCGGCTCCCGGCCACCGAGAGTTCCGGTTCCAGCCTGGTCCCCTGTTCGCCCAGATCGTCCTCGCCGACGAGATCAACCGGGCCACCCCGAAAACTCAGTCCGCCCTCCTGGAGGCAATGCAGGAGCACACCATTACCGTGTCCGGGACGGCCCATCGACTCGCCGAACCCTTCTTCGTCCTGGCCACCCAGAATCCGATCGAGCAGGAAGGGACCTACCCCCTCCCCGAGGCCCAACTCGATCGATTCTTTTTCAAGCTCCTCGTTCCGTTCGTCACGCGCGACGAGTTGACCCGGATTCTCGACCGGACAACCGAGGCCGAGATGCCGACAGCCAAAAAGGTGATGGATGCGGCCGAAATCCGCGAGTGGCAGCGGCTTGTTCGGGACGAGGTGCTGGTCGCCCCTCCGGTCCGGGACTATGCGATCCGCTTGTTGCTGGCGACCCACCCGGGCAGCCCATTCGCCGGGGTGGAGGTGAACCGATTCGTCCGGGCTGGTGCGAGTCCCCGCGGTGCCCAGGCGTTACTCCTGGCCGGGAAAGTGCGGGCTCTGTTGCAAGCTCGCCACAATGTCAGCTTCGAAGACATCCGCGCGGCCTTCCTCCCGGCGATGCGGCACCGGGTGGTCTTGAACTTCGAGGCCCAGGCGGAGAACCTGGCCCCGGACACTCTGCTGGCAACGGTGCTCGCGGAGGTCAAGGAGCGTGAGTAGGCGGTCGAGGGCTCACGCCCTGCGCGTTCCTACTCCCGGACCCCTGCTTACTCCACAAGCTAGGGCAGAATCGCCTAACTCCTTTGAGTTCAGTCATTTATCGTTAGGCTTGACCGGCTTCCCCACCTTTTGCCCACCTACACAGCCTGTCGAGAGCCCTGACAGGGTCGCCACCCGTGGCGTGAAGGTACGTCTTGACCACCGTGTCCACCGCGTCTCCCAGGTATGCGGCCACATCACCAAGTGGAACCCCATCGGATATCAAGGCCGTGGCGACACTGTGACGCAACTGGTGAGGCTTCCGGCGATCAATGCCCAGATCACGACAAACCCGCGTCCAGGCATCGCGCACCGAGGCACGATCTCGACGGTTGTTCACCGACGAAACGAACAGCGGGCCGACCAGGCGGTTCCCCGCAGCATCTCGAAGGATCGGAACCACACTGACGGGAACTCGAATTGTCCGAGTGCTGTGTTTCGACTTTGGCAGACCCACCCCCAGCTTTGGTGTCCACGTTTTTGTGATCGAGATCGTCTCCGCCACCGGGTCGAAGTCTGGCACGTCGAGCGCGATGGCTTCTCCGACCCGACACCCGCAAGCCGCCAGGAGGGCGATGATGCCGCCGGGGGGTGTAGGTGGGAGCGTGGGCGATGATGCGGGACAGGTCCGACACGGGGTAAGGCTCAAGCCGCTTGCTGGCCCCCCGTGGCTTCCTGGCTGATGCACAGGGGTTCACATCAATCAACCGATCCCGAAGCGCAGCCGTGCACATGGTGCGAAGATGGGCCATCACAAGCCGGGCCGTGGTGGCTTTGAGACCACGCTTGACCAGATCAGCCCCGAAGACCTCCACCCGGTTGATGGTGAGATTCTTAACTTGAATCGTTCCGAGTAGTGGGATGATGTAGAGACGAAGACTCCGCTTGTACAGCGCTCGGGTTGGGGGTCGCACATCCAGGCCCGCCATCCACAGATCCGCCCACTGACTCACTGTTGTCTCTGGCCCAGCCGGACCCGCCGCCGCCAGCTTCCGCACAACCTCGGCCTGAGTGTCGCCCCACACCTCCACACGGACCGGCTTTCCCTTGGCATCCTTGCCGACAGTTCGGCGACCAATCCAGACGCCCTTGGCCTCGCTCTTGAAGATGCTGCCGGTTCCCCTGGCACGCCGACCCTTCCGCTTCGCCATTTTTGGATCCTCCTCGACCTCGGCACGGCCTCGACCTCGACCCAACCACCTGTATCACGCAGGCGGTTCAACCATTGTGCTCATCACCACGGTTGCCACCTCGACCCCGGTCGGCATCCTACCCGCTCCCACCGCCCGGGGGAGTGTGTGGAATCGCGGTTCCCGCTGGCCGCATGGCCACAACGCATTAACAGCAACACGGGCAACCGGTTAGTGACGCCAACCGCCATTTTAGCGGCATCTGGCGGCATGGCGGCAAGAGGACAGTCGCCGGGCAGTAGAAGCGTGTGCTGTGGTGAGGGCACACTTCCCCCTGGAATCGACCCTGTTCGACCCTTCCGACCCTGATAGCGTTCCGTTGTCCTTGTGCAGTCAGGCTTTACGACGCGAACGACAGCACCACGAACCGGCCCTGGAACCGACCCTCCAAGGCACCGAACCGACCCTGCCAGGGTCTATCGACCCTGCGGAAGCGCCCTGCGTCCTGATAGACGCAGGGGATCACACCTCTGGTGTAGAGAAGGGTGAGAGGGGAAGTGCGGTCAGGTCTGCCAGCAAGATTCGGACTTGTCCCAATTCTGCCCGG
This sequence comes from Gemmataceae bacterium, assembly GCA_003136315.1. Taxonomy (GTDB): domain Bacteria; phylum Planctomycetota; class Planctomycetia; order Gemmatales; family Gemmataceae; genus Urbifossiella. The sequence goes on from PLDW01000362.1 coordinate 66,561, forward strand.
GTGAGGTCGTGATGGGATTCGCCGTGACGTCTCCGCTGAGCTCCGAAGTCATCTCGAAAAAGGCTGACCAGGCCGCCATAATCCCAAACTCGCCCGAGAAACCCCAGGGAGCGCTTAACTATGTGGGAGATCGCGATTGGCCCGTTCGGGACCAAGGCAGAAGCCGAGGCGTTTAGAAAATCAATGCTTTCCGTCTACCCAAAAAAAAGACTGCCGACTCCCCTCATTTCCCGAGTCCAAAAAGGCAACTCTGACGTGATAATCACCGACAAGTCAGATACCGCTAAGCCACTCGATCAGGGTGAAAAAAGCGAGCCGACGAACAAGGGAGGCACGTCGTAACTCAACATTTCCGCCACGCTCCAGAGTCCCCACCGTCAGCAGCTCGGCCCCGGTCGCGGCGGGCCTGGTCGCCGTTGGGGGCGGAAACTAGACGGAAGTGGACATGCTGGCCCACGGCCACTGAGAACAATCGCGATCAGTTGGATGCGTCCTTTAAAACGAACGCAGCTTGCACAGGGAGGCCACTAACCCCACCCTGAATGACGATCCGCGGTGAATCTGGCTCATCACCCACGTCTCGTTGCCACGAAACCTGTCGTTGAAAGTCATGGGAGCAACTCATAATTGCAATGATGTTAGAATTATTCCTAGCGACTTCGGCCAGAAGGTGAGTTGAAGAGGCGCGGACGGCGGACCGATTTCGTATCGCCACATCTTCCGGGCTTCTGGCATCAACGTGTTGAGGATTGTTTCGGCAATCTCAGCGTGCTTCTCTTGTGCAGGGCTCATGTTTCTCGCTTGCGGTTAGGGGTGCGATACCTGGCTGACCGGGGCCGTCACTTCTTCCCGGTTCGCCGGGGTGGCGGTTCCGGCTCGGGTGGTTCCTCGGCCTGGTCGTCATCGCCGAGGAAAGCATCGGGAGTTACCCCCAGCGCTGAGGCCAATGATAGAACGGTGATCCAATTCGGTTCACGATTCCCAGCCTCCAAGCGGGCAATCGCTGTGTCTTTCATCTCGGCCAGTTCGCCCAGGGCGGCCTGAGTCAGACCAGCCGACTCCCGCAAGGCGCGAAGCCGCAGTCCGAATGCCGAACTGTCTCGCTTACGTTTGGCCACGGTCACCATACTGGAAACTCCGCCGAGGAAACTTAACCAATTGGTCTTGTCATTGACCAATTGGTTAAGTAGATTATACCCAGCGGTCGGTTGCTCTGGCTGCGAAAAGTGGTTGCGGTGGGGTGAGTTTCTCAGGCCCTTCCCACCGCAACCGGTTCAACCCCTTTCGGGAGTTCCTCTCACTATGAGCCCTGCAACGGTTTGCGTCAACGCTGGCCATCGGGCCAGCGTCGGGGCGGTCGCGCGCCCCATGACAACCATCTGCCCGAAGTGCCTTTCCGATCAGGTCATCACGATCCGGATCGATGACGGCGACACCATCACCTGCGGGGGCTGTTCCGAGGAGTACAGCCTCTCCGATGTGGCCGCCCTGGTCGAGTCATGGGGCCGACTGCTCCCCTGGCTCCTGGACCCATCCCGCCCGCCAGACCACCCCAGCGCTCGCCCTGGTCACCACACCCTGAACAACCCCGCGGTCTGTCGCGACCTGATCCCCGTAGAGGTGTCCCCCATGACTTACACCACCAGACGCACACGCGGAACGGTCTATCTCGTCCACTTCTTCACCCCACTCTCAGGCCATGCCCGGCACTACCTGGGATGGGTTCGAGGCGGACCTCTTGCCGTCCGGATGCGTCAGGCCCGGCACCGCGCGGGCCGTGGGGCAAAGATCCTGGCTGCCTGTCGCCGGGTTGGGATCGACTGGCACCTTGTCCAAACATGGCCCAACTGCACACGGGCCGATGAACGCCGACTGAAGGCAATCCACGGTTCCCGGATCTGTCCCGTGTGCAAGTCCGCTGCGAAGCTGGAGGCCCTGTTGACCACCGACCCCGCGGAACCAACCGCGGCATGACCAACGATCGGTTGTGGCAAGCTTGCCGGAACCGTTCCCTCGACCTCTCCTGACTCGCCCGCCTTTTTTCAACCCGGAGTAACTCGCATGGCAACCGCAACCCGGAGCGGTCAATCCGCCCCAACCCGCCAGACTCGACCCCCACGCCCACCGCGGCCGTCATTCTCGGCCGTCTGCCCCGACTGTAGCGGGGAACTCGTCGCCCTCGACTCCGTCCTGATCTGCGCCAACTGCACACCGATCCCCTTCGCCCTCACCTCACAGACCACGGACCGGAAGGAGAGCCGTCATCATGGCAAAGCGACCGCGTAGCGAAATCGTCCGGGCCGTCCGCCGGGTCCAGGAAGAGGGGCCGGTGTCTGTGCGCGAACTGTCCTCAATGGCGGGTTGCTCATTCCTGCGAATGACCGGATGGATCATCAATGGTAAGCATGGGACGTTCCTGGACGGATTCAAGCATCCCGTCGAAGGGTGGAAGTCCAGCCGGGCTGCGCTGGCCCGGTTTCTGGCGGAGGCTGCCCGGGTCGAAGAGGGGTCGGAGAAGGAGGTTGCCCACCATGCCGAAGCGACTGACACCACTCCGAGCGTTCCACCTGACCCGGATCTGGCCGTTCTGGAACGACTCGCCGAGGAGCAGGTTCTCCCGGTCGAGCGGTTCGCCGATGTCCTCGGCCTGCCCAGCGCTACCCCCATCGCCCGGTGGATCGTTCTGGGCGTGAGACTGGTCAAACTCGATGGAGTGGCGGACAGCATGGCCGGGTTCGTGATGTCAGCCCCAGCGCTCAACCGTTTCCGCCGTGAACTCGCCACCACTCCCACGCCACCCCCAGCCGTTTCCCCACGACTCAACGCCATTCAGGAGAAGGCAGCGGCCTCGCGACCCACGCACCGGAAGGAGGGCTGTCATCATGGGACACAAGCATAAGCGGTCGGGGCGGCCACATCACGAGATCGTGCAGGCCGTCCGGCGCGTGCAGAACGAAGGACCGGTTCCCGTGGCGAATCTGGTGTCACTGGCAGGTTGCAGCGAGCGGCGAATCGAAGACTGGATCGTAAGGGGCAAGCGTGGGGTCTGGCTCGATGGCTTTCACCATCCTATCAGGGGATGGATGTCGAGCGAAAAGCGATGGTGCGGTTCCTGGCCGAAGTGGCGAGAAGAACCGAGGAAGCCGAGTCAGCCACTCAGGAGGGGTCTACCCATGCCACGCCCTGAACCCCAACCGGCCCCGGATGACATTCTCGCCGAAGGCGCAATGTACGTGAACGATGCAGTCAAGTTCGCTTCGATCGGCCGCACCGAACTCTACGAAGCAATGGCACGGGGCGAACTGCCCTACGTCCAGCGGGGAAAGCGTCGGCTGATCCCCAGGCGTGCGCTCGTCGCACTTCTCAGGCGGGATCTTGTCCCGGGCAATCAGGAGGACAGCCAGCATGGCAGCTAACGCCACCAAGAAACGGAAGTCCCGCCGGAGGGTCGAGCCGGTCATGCCTCCAGCCGAGAAAGCTCGGGTGGCCCTTCTCAATCAGGATGCCCGTCTGGCGCTCTGGTACGCACGTCAGCTTGGAGCAGTCGAGCAATTGGCCCACGACATCCAAAGGTTGATGGATGAGCGACGAAACGAGGACTCTCCCGCCTACCGATTATTCGGCTCTGCTGAACTGTCGGCGGCAAGATGTATGCTCTCAGACCTCGTGGGATGTATTGGCTGCTGTTCGCCCGTTCTGTCACCTGATGGTCAGGAAGACCTCGACAACATCCTCGGAGAAGAGGACGACTGACACCACCCCGCGGGCTGGCCACATCGGCCAGACCTCTACCCAGGAGGATGCTTGACGTGCAGAACACCAAGACCAACGGACCCGCCAAATAGACCAAGGGGAAACGGAAGCCTGCCCCCAAGGTGGAGAATCCCGACCCACGGCCGGAAGACCTGGCCGCGTTCGCGCTCTGGTGGAGCGAAACCTACGGCCGATTGGATCAACTCACATACGTGATTCACTGTATTAATGATGCCGTCAGGAGAAATGATGCAGTTGTAGGGAAGCTGTTCGGCTCGTCTGAGTTGGACGATTTATACAGTCACCTTGCCGACACAACCTCACAATGGGGTGCAAGTAGCCCCTGCCTGGTTCCTACCCCCAGCCTCCCCGAAGTGGTGGGTAGAGTCTTGAGACGCTGAGTTCCCGCTACCCCGTGAGTGAACACCACCCACAACCACACCGCCCCGAGGGGCGAGCAACACGGGCCGATTCACCGATCGGCCCTGTCATCCTCGACCCTGACCCCTGGTACACCAATGGCCGCACGTCCCAAACACGAGATAGCCGACGCCGTCCGCCGACTGTCGGCCGAGGCCCTCATGACCCTGGCGGAGTTGTCAACGCTGGTCGATGTCCCGGAGCGAATCCTGACGCGATGGGGACTCAGTGGGAAGGCCCGCGAGTGGCTCGACGTTGTCCACAGGCCCGGCCGGGGTTGGCTGACCAGCCTGGCAGCCTGGCAGCCTGGCAGAGATTCCAGACCGCAACCGGAGTGGGGACCGGCTCCGCTGCCTGACCGGAGCGGTTACCGTCCCGAATCTGGCTTTACGTTCATCCTGATCTGATGTACAAATTTCAAGAGTCCACCGACGCAACCGGTGGGATGGGCCGGCGGCTGATCCCCGTCGTGATGCCCCGGGCAACGGTCAGAGTGTTCACCTCGCACTCAACCCGCGCCCGGGGCCGCCTGTCTTCAACCCCGAGGTGAAAGCCATGTCTCCCGATCCGGCCAACGGTTCACCTACACCCCCCGTTACGACACTGGCCGACGCAATGCGTCGCAGGCTGGCAGAGCAGGCCGCCGCCCAGAAGCGAAACGCCGAGGCCGAGGAACGTAGGGAGGCTGTCCGCCAGCAATTCGAGCCCTCTTGGGCAAACACATGGGGAAAGGTCATTGCTGCGTTCGCCGCAGGTCCGGGCGAGCCCTCGGCCCGGTTCGAGGTCGCCGACCGCGTTGCGCAGGCCCTCGAATCTGTTGGCAAGATTATCTTGGAGGCGGATACCACCCCGTGGTTTCGAGGTGATGAGCGAACAGGGGGAGTACCCGAGGCCATGCGACGGGCCAGTCTACTCCGAGGAGTCGTGGAGTAGTCCAACCATTTTGACTGCAATTCCCCTGTCTTAATTGCTGCGACGCTGATCATGGAAGCAATCGAGAACAAACCCAAGAGTGAGCGCGTCGCAGCGATCGAGATGATAGCCACGTGGCCGCAGGACTCCGGCCCTCGCTGTTGGGGTGTCGTCGGGTGGCTGATGGAGGTTTTGCGGAACCAACTCAACCCACTCAAAAACTGTGTTCACAACTGGCCTCCCGATGAGTGGTTCAACCGCCCGAAACTTCGCCGGGATGTCTATACCTTGCACCTCATTCTCCGAGGCCAGCCACTCGTCGAGGATGAATATCCGCTTGCATCGTGGCGACCCGCACCGCCGGCAGGGGGGAGCGAAGTAGATGAGGACTCCATCTCTCAACCGCCGATCGAGTCCGAGGCCCCAGACGATCCCGACATTTGGGCACAACAGGAGCGGGCAAAACGTCTCGATAGGGAGCAGAAACTCGAACCTCTCTGGACCGCCCTGGGGGCAATGGTGGCTGAGGAGCGAGACATTCAGGCTCGATGGTGGCAGGCTTGGCACGATGTCCGATGAGCAACCGGCCCCGATGCACTGGCCCGAGCCCTTCTCGCTATCGCGCCACTTTGTCGAGAACTCGACAATTACCAACCGGGGTTTTACGGCGTGGCTCCGGCCACGAGGATCAGCGACCGCCTCAAACGGCCCGAACGCAAAAGGCTGAAGGGCACAGGCGCGAAAACCGCAATCGGATTGCTGGGTGCAGCACTACACCCCACGGAGGGCAAAGTCAGGTTGTCCAAGTTCTTGAGTGGGATTGGAGATGACCTCGACCTTGGAAGGGAGTGGCTGCCGTACCTTCTTGACCGGGTTGGCGATGGGGTGAGGCAGACTGAGACCTACGATCAGCCCCCGGTCGATCCAGAGATGGACGCCTGTATCTTAACTCTAATTCTCACCCCCGATTATCACTCAACCAAGTGGTTTGGCGATGCCAATCACAACTGGATACCTCCAACCGATTGGAGGGAGGCCGCCGGGAGGTTTGTTGACTGCTGGAATAATAAAGACTGCACAGAACGAGAGGAATTGTATCTATGGGACGACGGATTCCTACTCCAACAAGAGATCTACATGTTCCCGCCGCTAACAGTTGACAGACAATACCGTCTTTTGGCCACTCCGGAAGCCGCCCGGTGGATGTTCAACCGCGGGCTGAGAGGCATACCCGCATTGATCGCCAACGCCTCGACCCCGATACCACCGGTTACCACCAACCCCGAGTTAACCGCCGACCAGGCCGAGCGCCTTGATCCTCCGGCCGACAGCCCAGACCCAGGGAGTGAAGAGGCCGAGCCCCTCGACCCGTCCGCCAAGCTGCCATCGCCATTAGCCGGAGCCAAGCAGCCAGCCACCCCGGGAATTCCGCCGGATTGGATCAGGGACAATCTTACGAAGCAACGCTATGCGATCGTCTGCGCTTTGTGGCCCACTCTCAGCAAAAACCGCTCTCCAATACGGCGGGCCGATGATTTACTGATCGAACAGCAGGAGAAGAAACGGAAGCGGGCAATCGGCTTGCAACTCGCAAAGCGGGGTGCTTTGTACGCCAGGGCCGTCAACGCCGGGGACTATGGCACTGCCTTACGTGTGCTGGATTCGGAGTGCAAACTCCGAGGGCTGTTCCCGGAGAAAGAAGCGAAAGAATTGGTCAAGACGGTGGTTGAACAGTCAAAAACGATTTCCGAGTTGGAACAGAGGCTACATGACCGCAAGCGCGATCAAGAAGCGGATCAGGAATAACGCCCGGCGTCTCCAGCGTCTCCAGCGTCTCCAGACCGAGACGGAGAACTTGAGCCGTTCAGCAGGCCCACGGCCATTCGGTCGGAAGTGGGCTCGGAAGTTCCTGCCCCGGTACTTCTCGGCCGAGCCCGCCGACTTTCACGCCGAGCTATTCGACCGCCTACGCGACCTGCACACTCGCCGCGATAGCAAGGAAGCAATCATTGCCCCACGGGAAGGAGCCAAGTCCACCGTCGTGACCCTGGCTTACGTCCTCTGGTGCGTTGTCGAGGCCGCCGAGCCGTTTGTGCTCATCCTCTCCGACAGCGCTGGACAGGCTCAGGACCAACTTGCCCACGTCCGCCGGGAACTGGAGGACAACCCCGACCTGGCCGAGGCGTACCCCCATGCCACCGGGATCGGACGGACCTGGAGGAACGACAAGGTCGAGACCCGCAATGGCACCGTCATCATGGCCATCGGGACGGGCGGGCGGATCCGCGGGCGACGATCCCGACAGGCCCGGCCCTCCCTCATCATCTTCGACGATGTGGAGAACCCCGACAGCATCACGAGCGCGGTCATGCGTGCCCGTGCCTGGCGTTGGGCGACTCGCGATGTGATCCCGGCCGGCACCGCGGGGACGAACTACCTTTCCGTCGGGTCGGCCCTCCATCGGGAGTGTGTCGCCGTTCGACTCGGCCAGCTCGCCGGCTGGACTGGTCACGTCTACCGGGCTATCCATCACTGGCCCGACAACATGAAGCTTTGGGCGGAATGGGAGCGGAAGGCCACCAACCTGGCTGACCCCGACCGGGCCGCCACGGCACTGCGGTTCTACGAAGCCAACCGCCCCGCGATGGATGCCGGCGCTGTGGTGTACTGGCCGTCCCATTGGCCGCTTTACGCGCTCATGAAGCGGCGAGCGGAGATCGGCCCCAGCGCCTTTGACACCGAGTATCAGGGCATCCCGAGCGTTGAAGGCTTGACCGAGTGGCCCGCCGAGTTCTTCGACCGGCCTGGCCTGATGTTCGACGAGTGGCCCAAGGACTTGGTGATCCGCGTTCAGTCGCTCGACCCCTCGAAGGGTTCACAGAGCAGGAGCGGGGACTACCAGGCCCATATCCTCGCCGGGCTGGGTCGGGATGGGTGTATTTGGGTGGAAGCTGTCCTCAACCGGGAACCGATTGGCCTGATGGTCACCCGGGCGCTCGACCTCTCCAAAGTCTCCGGCTTCGGGACCATACACGCCCTTGCGATCGAGACCAACGATTCCCTCGGAATGCTAGTACCAGAGTTTGATGAGCAGACTCGCCTACGTAACTGGCTTGTCCCCATCCAGTCAATCTACAACGACGAAAAATCAGATTGTCAGAATCCGCCGCCTGGGTCTGTACTTCGGCCGGTATCAAGTTCGGTTCCGCAATACGCTCGGCACACGGTTGCTACTCGACCAGCTCCGCGACTTCCCCAGTGGTGACTTTGACGACGGCCCCGACGCGCTCGAATTGGCTATCCGCTGGCTGGAGATCAAGACGACCAACACGGAAGAACACTCCCGAAGCCAGGAACCACAACGCCCAGTATGGGGCTGATCGATCCACCAATCGTCAACCCTGCCGCGGGATGAGCCAACTCAGCAGGTTGGAGACTGACTTCCCCAGTAGATCTGCCCGCCTGTCCACCTATCGGAAGCTCATCTCCCGTGGTAATGTCGGCGAGTGGTATGAGCGACACATGGGGGAGGACCAGTTATGGCCGTAGTCTGGCGATGCCCACAATGCGGGCAGGCCGCCCTAGATGTCCATTTCATAAGTCCTTGGGCAGCATTCACGGTGCCCTCATGACGTAAGTTCTTGGGAAGCCAGGAAGTACGACTGCCCAGAGATTTACGAAATGGACATCTAGTAACCGCAAGTTATGCAGCCAATAAGCATTGCGCGAAGTGTGCGGAACAGCCACAACCAGAGCAAAAGAAACTGGAGTCGCCCGCCCCAAACAGGGTATCGCAGCGGCCGTCCGAACCAATCCCCGGGGAGGAACCTGCGAGGAGAGGGCGTCCCAGTGATCTGTGGGCGTGGCTTTTGGCTATCATGCCGATCGCGGGGGTGTTCTTCCTGGAAAACCCGCGGGCCTGGGTAGTGCTCTGCCTGCTAAGTATAATATTTGGACACCATGATTCAAAAAATCTAAGAGAGGCAGGGTACAAAGCACCTTCGGTTTGGTGGGTCTTTATCTTAATGCCAGTCTACCATTGGCAGAGGGGGTCGGCAACCAGATCCAAGCCGGTGCATTTCTGGTTCTGGGCAGGGACATTTTTGCTTTCGGTAGCACTTAACGTCGCCGTGATGCAGGAGGGGAGCGAGGAAGAAGCAGCCAGGCCACTCGTGACCCAGATCGTCCGAGAGCAATGGGGTGGTTCGGCAAGATGCACCCGCGTTCTAATTACTCGCGATCTTGGACGAGGTTACTATCACGCCATCGCTTATCTCGACAATGGCAGAAGTCTTGCGATTTCCATTCAAACGGGTGGCAACATGGTATACGTGACAATACCTTGAGCCAATCACCACCGCGGCGGGTCGATGCCGCGGTGGTGGTGACCCCAACAGCATCAACGCTTCCGTCTGTCCCGCCCACCCCATCGTCTGCACCCACCGATACCAGCCTGATATCATGTCACCTACCCACATGGCCAGCCGTCCACCTCGGCCAGGTCCGGGTAGTGGTACAGTTTGAAGTTTTTTGCGAGGCAAGCTACTTTGCGGGGCAAAGAGGAGCGGACGTGGCGGCAGGTGGGGCCGGAAGTGGGTAAGTGATCGGGCAAGAAAATACCAACATTGTGATGACCATCAATAGCGGCAGCGACAATGCTACTATCGACCGAAAAAACCACCAATTTGAGCGACATACATGTTTAGATTTGACTTCATTAATCTTGTACATCTTCGCAATGGCAAGATGCCACCCACCGAGAGCAGTAGCACTGGCATCGTAAAGGCCATGATTAGCCGCAAAATGTGCATCATTAATCAGAGAATCAATTGTAGGTGGATGGTGGATATCTTGCGGCAATCGAGCGCGAATGGCATACCAGATTGCGATTACCGCGGCGATCAATGCAGGAGCGAAGGCAGCGACAATCAGCACATGGAGACGACTGGAGGCTGCTGTGGCAATCAGGCCGGCGGTCATCAAGCCTGTAACGCTTCCGAGAAAGTTGATAACCGCCGATGCTTTCTCATCGAGTTTTCGAAAGGTATCTAGAACAAGACTGTACCTCTTCTCGGCCGTCTGAATAATCCAGTCGTATTTGATATTGCTCTGCGGCACGAATTCGTTACTGAATCGCTGAGCTTCAGCAACTTCATTGGTCGCTATGGATTGCCCTCCCCTTCTTTGTTTCGCTTCGTTTCCCTGGGCGGGAGCGGCGGTATGAGCGGAACTGGTGGAAGCAGGGGTGGGGGAGGGACTGGTGGAACTGGCGGGGCTGGCGGGGAGGTGGCTGTCGGTTGGCATAACTCATCCATCTCGTATCCCTCGTGCGGCAAGCGGTAGGTGCCAGCCGGAGGGGGATACATTCCTCCGATGGCACCCACCGCTTAGGCGCAATACCGTTGCACGAGAAGGATTGCGGGCCGAAACAGCGACGTAAGACGAGGTACAGAATATAGTTGCGCTGCGTATAGGCCTTACCAACGC
>PLDW01000496.1 GCA_003136315.1 Gemmataceae bacterium
AGTCGCCGTTTCTGGGAAACTGATGCCAATCAAGTCGCCTCAACAATCTCCGCGTGCGTTCGGAATCCAGAAACGGTCACTCGCGGAGCGAGTGACCTACTTTACGCCTGGAATGCGACACCCTCTTCGGGTTCCTGGATGAGGAGATGAGTCATGTCGCAGGAAATCCGCGTCCGCTTTGAACCCTGCGACGGCACGGGCAGCGATGGCCCCTTCCGGGCGACGTTCACTGTGGCGGGCAACGAGTGCGGGGTCGCGGTTGAAGTCGCGCCGTTCCTCACCGATGCCGATTACGAGAACCTGCGTTGGTATCTCGAAGAGTACATGGACCTCCCCGACGGCGGAGCGGTCGTGCGTGCTCAGGGAATCGAGCAGCAACTGCACCAGTGGGGCCGCCAGTTGTACGCGGCCCTCTTTGCCGCCCCCGAAAACCTCGCACTCCTTCAGCAACTCCTCGCCGGTCCGGAACCGCGCGAGTTGACCATCGCCACCGATCAATCCGCCTTGCTGCGCTTGCCCTGGGAACTGATGGTCGACGACGTCGGCAACCTGGCCCAACGCCTCTCGGTGCGACGACAGTTGGAGACGCCCCAGAAGAACGAACCGCGTTCGGTCTCCCTGCCGCTGCGGATGCTCTATATCGTCAGCCGACCGTCGGATACGGGTTTCATCGACCCTCGCATGACGACGAAGGCTCTCTTCGCTGCGCTCGATCCGCTCGGAAGCAATGTCCGCATCGATTTCTGTCGGCCCCCCACACTGGCCAACATGGAGGAAATGCTCCGCGCTGGACAGGCCGCCGGCACACCCTACCACGTTGTCCATTTTGATGGGCATGGCACGTATCTGCCCGAAGCGGGAATCGGTGCCCTGTGCTTTGAGAAGCCCGACGATGGCTCGGGCGATTCGCAGACCGACTTCGTGCGTGCCGACCGGCTGGGCAACCTCCTGGCGCAATACCACATTCCGCTCGTTGTGCTCGAAGCGTGCCGCAGCGCTACTGTGGGGAAGATGTCGGTGTTTCGGTCGGTGGCGCCGCGACTGATTCAGGCGGGCGTCGGCAGTGTGTTGTCGATGGGCCATGCGGTGCATGTCGAAGCCGCCCGGGTCTTGCTCGACCGCTTCTACCGCGAGTTGGTCCGGGGCACCACCATCGGTCATGCCGTCGCCCAGGCCCGCGGAGCACTGATCGGTTCGCCATCACGCTGGATCGAATACGGCCCGCACGGTCGCACGATCACGCTCGAAGATTGGTTTCTCCCGCACCTCTACCAGCGCGGTCTGGACGAGCCGCTCTTCCCGCGTGATGTGGCGGCTCTCCAGGCGGTGCGGCAATACGATCTCTTCCTCAGCCACAATCACAACGACTCCGCCCGTGTCGAGGCACTGGCCCGGCTACTCTCGGTCAAGCACGGCCTGCGCGTCTGGCTGGACAAGTGGAAATGCGTTCCCGGCAAACTGGAACCGCAGTGTGAGAAGGGCATCCGCGACAGCCGTTTCACGGTCGTTGTCGGCTCGCGAGATGCGCTGAATTCAAAATGGGTCGCGTGGGAGATCGACAAGCACAGCGAACTCAATCCCGAAGGCGATCGGCTCATCCCGATCAAATTCGAGACGATCAAGCTGCCACGCAAGCTGAATGAACTACTCTGGGTGGACTTCACCGAACCCGCCAAAGATGCCGACAACGCCGGGGAACTGGCCTCGCTCATTCGCACCGGCGATGCCGAGGATGCTCGCCGCAGACGTGGCTTCAGGCCACCTGCCGCCAGGGGCGAAACAGGAGCGTTTCCCAATCCGCCCCAGTATGGCTTCCAGGGCCGGGCGCGGGAGCTTTATGAGTTGGAACGCCAGTTCCGCCGCCACCGCGGCATCGTGCTGCACGCGATGGGCGGCATGGGCAAGACGACGCTCGCCACCGAGGCCGCTCTCTGGTGGACGCGCAGCGGTTTGTTCCGCGATGGTGCCTGCTTTATCAGCTTCGAGCAGTTCGCCAGTGCCGACCGCGTGGTGCAGGTGCTCGGCACGTATCTGGAGGGACCACGGTTCAATCAGCTCCCCGCGCCCGATCAACGCCGGGATGTGATCGAGTTCTTCCAGCAGCGCGATGTACTGATGGTGTGGGACAACTACGAGAGCGTCCTCCCCGCTTTCCACGGCGATGCCTCCGCGCACGAGTCCCCCTACACCGACACCCACCGCGCAGAACTCGCCGATCTCTTCCGGGATCTCACCAGCGGTTTCGGACGCGGCTGCCTGCTCGTCACCTGTCGGCCGGGCGAGACCGGCTTGCCCAGCACACAACGAATGGAACTGCACGGCCTGGCCCGGCCCGATAGCCTGTGGCTGCTGCATCGCATTTTGGAGCGGGACGGCCTGACGCTGAACGATCCGCGCTTCACGAAGGACAAGCTCGATCCGCTGCTGCGCGATCTGGCCGATCATCCGCTGTCGCTGGAACTGGTCGGCCCGCACCTGCGAACACTGACGCCGGAGGAGATCCGGGCGGACTTCGGCAGGCTGCTGACCCAATTCGAGCGAAAGGACGCGGATCAGGGCCGCAACCGCTCGCTGCTCGCCTCGCTGGAGTTCTCCCGCCGTCACCTTAGCCCGGCGGCCCGCGCTGCGCTCCCGTGGCTCGGCCTCTTCAGCGGCGGCGTGTTTGAGGGCAATCTGCTCAAGGTGAGCCAGATCGAGCCCGCGGCCTGGGAGCCGATCCGCACCGAGTTCCAGGGGATCGCCCTGCTGCGAATGGAGGACGACATCCAACTCGCGGGCCGCCCATTCCTGCGCTTCCACCCCACGTTGGCCATCGCCTCGGCCGACAGCACCCTGGCGGAACAGCCGGAGACGCGGCAACGCTTCATCGGCGTCTATCTCGCCCTCATGCAGGCGCTGGACAAGGGGCTGAGAGGTTCGCAATCGCTTGCTGCCCTGGAGATTCTGAACCGCGAGGAGGCCAACTACCGCACGGCCGTCCGCTGGGCTGTGGCCGAGAAGCAGTACCAGGCCGCCGCGATGCTGGGGGACACGTTTTCGCGCTATTTACAAATGTCCGGCCGCCTACGCGAACGCGATGCCTGGGTGCATTGGCTCCGGGACGTTGTGACCCAGGCGGGCTTCACGAAAGAAGCCGCCCAATACGAGCAGGAGCACGCCTGGACGCTCTTCACCGGAGGCGATCCGCAAGGCGCGGTGGAGAAGCTCCAGGCCCTCGTCGAGCGCCTACGGCACACCACGGAGTTCGATCCTGCGTTTCAGTTGGCAATGGCGGTCTGGTTCTTGGGCCGATTGTTGGTGAACTGTGGTGCTGCTACCCAGGCCATCCCGATCCTGCACGAGGCCGTGGGCCACTGGGAGGCCCTAGTGGAACGTGCCGGGGGCCAGCCCTGGGAACAATTGCTGGCCACACCCGACCACACCAAAACGGCTACCGAACTGGGCAACCTCTCCGGGACGATGGGCACTCTGGCCAATGCACTGAGCCGCGCCGGCCAGAACGATGAAGCGCTGGCCGTCGCGGAGCACTGCGTAGAGATTTCTCAAAGGCTGGGCAACCAACGCGAAGTCGCCGCCGATCATGGCCGGTGCGCCAGCATCCTCATGGTTTCGGGCCGCTACGACGAGGCCGATGCCCGCTACGATCTGGCCCTTGCCGCCGCCCGCCAGGCCGGAGACAGGGGACTGGAGGGAGCGATCCTCCAGCATCAGGGCAGCCTTGCCAATGGCCGCAACCAACTCGATCGCGCTAACCGCCTCTACCAGCAGGCGCTCCAGCGCTTTCAGGAGGCGGGCGACACGGAAGGCGTGATGCAGACCTACAATCTCCTCGGCGTAGTCGAACGAAATGCCGGTCGTCTGGCCGAAGCGCGGGCGTGGTACGAGAAATCTCGCGAACTGGCCATGCAAATGCAGGACCAGCCCGGCCTCGCCCAGGCCGCGCAGAACATCGGCATCGTCTGCCAAACGGAAGGCGAAGCCGCCCGCGACCGCGGCGACGAACCCGCCGCCAGGCAGCACTTCGAGGCCGCCGGCCAGTCCGTCGAAGAAAGCCTGCGGATGGAGCACGCCCGCAACAACAAACCGGGTGAAGCCGATTCGCTGGGCCAACTCGCCCAGATCCATCTTCTTCTCGGCGATCTCGACTCTGCCGAACGCCATGCCCACGCGGCCCGTGAGATCCGCGAATCCCTCGGCCTCAAGGAAGCCTGGATGGACTACGACACCCTCGCCGAGATCGCCCAGGCCCGCGGCGACACCCGCGCTGCCGCCGAGTGGACCCAGAAACGGGATGACCTGCACGCCGAACTCGAACGCCGCGCTGGCGGCGGCGGTGGCATGGACGCCCAGATGCTACGCGGCCTCCAACAACTCGCCATCGCCTGCGCCCAGGCCGGCTTCGGCGACGGCGACCTCGACCCCGGCGCGGAAGAAACCCTGGCCACGCTGACCAGCTACCCCGCCCCCTTGCCCGACTTCGCCGCCCACCTCCGCCAGCTCGCGGCCGGGCAACTTCCGCCGACCCCCGCCTCGCTCCCCGCCGAACTGCGTCAAACCCTGGACCAACTGGCCCAGGCGATCCGGGAAGCCCAGGGCGGCAGATGAAGAATGGCCCGCTGATGACGCAGATCTACGAACGCAGATGAAATCCAGATCAGATAAGATGTTAACCACAGAGACACAGAGGATACAGAGAGAAGACAAAATGCGAGAGAGAAGATTTTTCCTCGTTCCCACGCTCCGCGTGGGAATGCCGTTTTCGACGCTCTGCGTCGTGGCCTGGACGGAACGGAGGCGTGATCAGCGATCCGGCAGACGTCGTCCCCGACGCAGAGCCCCACACCCGCGGAGCGTGGGAACCAGGGCAGACGTTGTCGCGTCGAGCGAGAAGTGTCTTTTATTTTTATGATTATTCTTTCTCTGTGACTCTGTGGTTAATTGGGATATTTGGCCTGGATGGAGCGGAGCGTCTGCCCGATCCGCGAGCGGTCGTTGATTCGATCTCTCGGCTCACTCGGGATAAGCCGGTTTCTTCTGCTCGTAGAGTTTCAGCCGGTCCCGGACGATGTCCTCTCGGGTCTTGGCATAGTTGGGGTATTTGAGGACCGTCTTCTGCCACCGGACAGCCTCCTCGAACTGCCGGGCCTGAGCGTACGCAGCGGCCAGGATTTCGAGGTAGGCCGGATGTTTCCACTCGGTCAGTTCGCACGCCCGGGTGGCGTCGGTGACGGCCCGTTTCCCGTCCCGGTAGGTGGGGTCCGGACTGGTCGCAAACAGCCACGCCCGGCGGCCGAAGGCCACTGCGGAGTCACCATCGAGCAGGATCGCCTGATCGAACTCGGCAAGGGCCTTCCCACACTCCCCTTTCGCTGCCCAATCGCGACCCTGCGCGTAATGAGTGGCGGCCATCCTGGAGTACGCAAACACCGCATCGGACCCACTCGTGGTGCTGCCCCCACTGGCCGATACGGAGGTGAATGCCTCATTCCCAGGGTTGGAGGTGTCGACCTTGACCACGCCGGTCGTCTCCGTCCCCTCCGGCATGACGATTCGAATGATCGCAGGGTCCGCACTGCTCGCTGGAACGTCGGGAGGGTTGAAGGAGAACCCGTTGGTCACAACAGGAATGGTCGCTGAACCCACACCGGTCAGGGGGAGAGCCGGGGCCGGTCGGAAGGCATCAGTGGAAGCACCGAGGATCGTGTACCAGTCTGTCTGTGAGGTCGGCTGGGGTGGCGTCACGGGGTTCGGGCTTTGCTTCAGGTCAGCGCTGTACGGGATTTGCACAGGAGATGCCGACCAGTCACGAAAGGAATACGACTGGGGGGATGACACTGTGCTTGGGTCTTGCTTCGCCGCCGACGGGGACTGTTGCTCCCGGACCCACTGCTGGTGATAGCTCGCGTCCTCGTCCCACGGGTTGAGGTTGAGCACCTGATCGAAGTCCTCGATGGCCTTGTCCCACTCCCGCTTCGACAACCGAGCCAGCCCGCGGCTGTTAAGAGTCCAAGTATCTTTGGGCTCAATTTGAAGGGCTGTCGTGAAATCGTTGATCGCCCGGTCCCACTTCTTCATCATGGCCAAGGTGTAACCGCGTGCTTGAAAGGCAGCAGCGATCTTGGGGTTGATCTGGATGACCCGGTCGAGATCGGCGAGTGCCTTGTCCCACTCTCCCTTCCTGGCCCAGAGTCTCCCTCGCAGATAAAGCGACCCGGCATTGCCAGGTTCGAGTTGGAGGGCGTTGTCGAGGTCGGCGAGTGCCTTGTCCCACTCCTCCTTCTCGGCCCAGATTGCGCCCCGTATAGCCAACGCCCGCGCGTTCTTCGGGTCGAGTCTGACAGCCCGGTTCAGGTCGGCGAGTGCCTTGTCCCAGACCTCCTTCTCGGCCCAGAGCGAGGCCCGGGCGAGGAACACCATCGCGTTCCTCGGGTTCAGTTGGATGGCGCGGTCGAAATCGGCGGCCGCCTTGTCCCACTCCCCCAGACGACCACGAACGTAACCCCGGTGCGCGTAGGCGAGCGCAAATCTGGGGTCGAGTCGGATCGCCTCGTCGAGATCCTGAAGGGCTTTGACAAGATCTCCTCTGCACACCCGCACAACTGTTCGGTTATCGTAGGCCAGCGCGAACTTGGCGTTCAGCCGGATGGCCTCGTCGAAGTCCTGCATCGCCCGGACCAAGTCGTGAGCGTGCCCCCAACATTCTCCACGTCGCTCAAATAATTTGGCATTCGTGGAATCGAGGTGGATGGCCTGGTCCAGGTCGGCGATCGCCTTGTGCCACTCTCCCTGCGCACTCCAGGCGCGGCTCCGATTATCCCAGGACTTCGCGTTGTTCGGGTCGAGGGCGATGGCCTGATCGAGATCTGTGAATGCCTCGTCCCACTCCTCCAACATGGCGTGACAGACACCCCGGAGCGAGATCGCGTCCGGGTTCGCGGGATCGAGTTCGAGAGCCCAATCGATGTCAGCGAGGGCGTCGTCCGGTTCCTCCATCTGGAGGCTGAGGGAGGCGCGGTCGCAAAGGGCGGTTACGTTTTTCGGATCGAGTGCGATGGCCCGGTCGAGATCGGTGACGGCCTGATTCCACTCACCTTTCTCCGCGCAGGCGATGCCCCGGAGCCGGAGAGTTGTGGCGTTCTTGGGGTCGAGCTGCAACGCTGCGGTGGCGTCGGCAATGGCCTCGTCCCAGTCTTGCATGTCGACCGCCTCGCTGGCCCGGCGCACCGCGGTGGCAGTCAGTGAAGCGGCTGGAGAGGGATCCGTGGCGGGGGCTATCGATCCAATCACGACCGCAAGAATGAGGGCGGGAAGTCCGAAGCGAACGGTCACGGAAAACCCTCCGGAGCAAGACAGGATGGAGGTGCCGGTTGAGGAGAATGGGCCAGTCTGGCCCACCCGGTCAGCCCCACTTACCCGGATTGACGGAATCCGTCAATGGGGTCTCATCCATCCGCCTGGCTGGGTTCGTGGCTGAGACCCTCCTTCTAACGGGAGGGCGAGGCTCCTGCCGAGCGTAAGGCTGGTAAGCTCGGCAGGAGCCTCGCCTCCCATGTCTACGTCCAATCGTCTTACCGCAGATGTGACAGCCTCAGCGCGTTCCTATATGAAGGTTCGGGCTGTGCCGCGGGTGCAATCCCCCTGGCCCGATCCGTCATTCGTCCGCATCGTCCCCAGCCTCTTTTTTCCACTGTTGGAGCTTGCGATACATCGTCCGTTCACCGATTCCCAGGAGTTTGGCGGCTTCCTCTCGGTTGCCTTTTGTCAACTCCAGTGACTTCTCGATGTAGTACCGCTCGACCTCCTCCATCGGTCGACCGATCAGGTGATCGGCACCGGCTGCCGCAACCGATCCACCCCCCAGCCCGGAGGGACGTACCCCGGCATCCTCCGGCAGGTCGTCGAGCGTCAACTCTCCGTCCAGGTCGAGTATCACCATACTATCGAGGATGTTTCGCAACTCTCGGACGTTCCCGGGCCAGTCGTACCCCTCGAACGCCTTCCACACTGCTGCCGCGACCTTGGGGACCGGCTTGCCATGCCGCTTGGTCACCTCCTTGAGAAAGTGAACCCCAAGTTGCGGGAGGTCATCTTTCCGCTCACGCAGAGCCGGCAGCCGGATGACGCCGACTTTGAGCCGGTGATACAGGTCGAGCCGGAACTTCCCTTCCTTTACCGCTGCATCCAGATCCCGGTTGGTGGCCGCGATGATGCGGACATCGACCTTGATCGGGTCGTTCGCCCCGATCCGGACAACCTCACCGTTTTCCAACACGCGAAGCAGTTTGGCCTGGAGGGGGAGGGGCATGTCCCCGACCTCGTCAAGGAACAGGGTGCCTCCGTTGGCGTATTCAAATCGCCCCTTCCGTGCTCCCTTCGCCCCGGTGTAGGATCCTTCCTCGTGACCGAACATGTCGTCATCGAGCAGGTTCTCGTTCAGGGCCGCGCAGTTCATGGCTACGAAAGGTTTGCCCTTCCGCGGGCTGTTTGTGTGCAAGGCCCGCGCAGCGAGCTCCTTTCCGGTCCCGTTTTCCCCCAGAATCAAGACCGATGCCGTGGTGGGTGCGTACGCCTGGAGCCGCTGGAGCACCTTCTGCATTTTTGAGTTGTTCCCGACCAGCCCCTCGTAACCGAACTTCTCGTCGAGCTGGCGGCGGAGTTCGCGAACGGTCTTCACCCGGGCGGCAGATGTGTCGACGACGGCCCGAAGTTCGGCCAGATCGATCGGCTTCTGGAGGTAGTGCGACGCTCCGAGCTTCATCGCCTCCACTGCGGTCTTAAAATCCGCGTACCCGGTAATGACGAATACTTCGGCGTCGGGCAAGCGGGTTCGCACCTTCTCCACGATCGCCAACCCGTCCAGGTCGGCCATGCGGAGGTCCGTCAAGACCACGTCGAACTCGTCCTGCTCGACCTTGGCAGCCCCGGCTTTCCCACTGGTCGCGACGGTGCAACTGTGTCCACGGCGTTCGAGACTTTCGGCGATCGAATCGGCCAGAAGTTTGTCGTCATCGATCACAAGGATCTGGAGAGGTTCGGTCGCTAAGGCCATGAGAACACCCGGCAGGGATCGGTGTACGGAACTCCCAGACGGAACCTAACCCCCCCAACCCCCTTCCCTAAAAAGGAAGGGGGATCAGGAGAGCGGTCAGCACTTAACCTGCTACCACCCCCAAGGGGAGAGAGGCTCCGGGCCGGATGGGCTCGACTCCCTCTTCCCTCTTGGGGAAGGGGGTTGGGAGGTTAGGTTCCGATTCCGACCCCCCCCCTTCCCTCTTAGGGAAGGGGGTTGGGGGGTTAGGTTCTTTCTGAGAGTTAATGTACCGGGAAGGAGCCGAATGGTCCCATCTCCGCAGACCTCGTCTCTTGGCACCGGCCCCATTCGGGCGCATCATGGAAGTGATGCTCGATTTTGCGAATCCTCTGTTCCTGTGGACCACTCCCCTGGCTGCGGTCCTGATGTGGTGGTGGGCCCGACGCCGCCGACCAGCCTTTCGGTACACCGACGCCAGGCTGTTTGCCGGCCTCCCCGCCGGGCGAGCGTGGCGGGCCAGGTGGGGGAGCGCGGGGTTGCGCGCGGTCGCTCTCCTGGCCCTGATCGTGGGGTGCGCTGGCCCTCGTTCACCCGACCTCCATACCCCCCTGCCGACCGAGGGGGTTGCGATCGTCCTTGCCCTGGATGTGAGTGGGAGCATGGCCGAGCGGGATGCCCCCTGGGCAGCCGGCGAACCTCCCATCACCCGCCTCGAAGCCGCCAAGCGAGCGTTCCGGCTGTTCGTGGAGGGTGGGGACGCCCCGGATGGAACTCACCTCGAACCCCGCCCGTCCGACCCGATCGGGTTGGTCGTTTTCGCCAGACACCCTGAGACCGCCTGTCCGCTGACCTTGAACCACTCGGTGCTCCTGCGGGTTGCTGAGTCGCAGCAACCGAGGATCGCACTCGATGCCGGGACAAACATTGGAGATGCAATTGCCGAGGCGATTCTTCGGCTGGATAAGGGGGGCGGGGACCGGCGGAAAGTCCTGATCCTCCTGAGCGACGGAGAACACAATGTGAGCAAGGAGGGGCCTGACGATCCCTTCAAACCCCGACAGGCCGCGGAGCATGCAGCAACCCTCAAGATCCGAGTGTATACGATCGATACCGGCGGAACCCCTGCCCCGGATGCCAGCCCTGAGGCAATCCAACAGCGCCAGGCCGGCCAGGAAACACTCCGGGCCGTTGCCGATATGACCGGTGGGCAGACGTTCCTGGCATCCAGCGGAGCCGAGTTACTCAAAGCGTACAAGGAGATCGGTACACTGGAGAAGGTTCAGGTGGTGAGCTTCCAGTATCGCCGCTACCACGAGTATTACCCGTGGTGTGCGGCCGCCGCAGTCGTCTTGCTGGCAATTGCCCAGTTACTTGATCGCACCCGATGGCGGATCGTGCCATGAGGAAGAATGTGGTGATCGTCGATTGGGCCACAGAGCGAGTTGGTACCTGTACAAAGTTTGTGTTTCTGCGTAACTGGGCCGCCACGGAGGGCGGCCNNGCATGGCCCACTCGACGATCACAGCCAGGAAGAGTTCCATCCACAACAACTGTGTGATCAACGTGCTATCGTAGTGAGATCGTCATGGTTCTTTCCTCCTTTCCGTCCGGCCTGTCGGGGTCGCTCAGCGATGCCCGTGAATTCGTCCTCGCCGTCCGATTCGCCCGGCCGGACCTGCTCTGGCTGATTCTGCTGCTCCCAGTGTTCGCAGTCGCAAGCCGGTATGCAGTGGTGCGTCGTCGCTGGGCAGCAGCGGCGGTTGGTCGGCCCGCTGCGGTGGCTGCATTGCGAACGCACCCTCGGCCACCGCGGCGGTGGCTTGGGCTGGCAGCCCCGATCGGCTGGATCGCCCTCATTCTTGGGCTTGCCGGCCCCCGGTGGGGGGCAAGCGACGACCCGGGAGTTGCAGTCGGCCGCGACCTGATGATCGTTGTCGACCTCAGCCAGAGCATGAAGGCCGACGACATGGCCACCCGCACCGCACGGACCCGGTGGGAGGCAGCCCGGGAAGGGGTGCTCGACCTCCTCGACACGGTCGCCCGTCGGGGCGGACACCGGGTCGGGGTGGTGGTGTTCGCGGCCCGGCCGAAGTTGCTTGTCCCCTTGACGACCGACTACAATCACGTCCGGGCGGAGGTCGAGGAGATCAGCGGGGAATTCCCACCGCACGAGGTCCGGCCCGGAGCCGACCCGACAGTTGTGTCCGGGACTCGAATTGGGGCAGCCCTGATCGCGGCAGTCGCCGCGCACGACCCCCGATTCCCGGGGTCGCAAGATATTATTCTGATTTCCGACGGAGACGACCCGGTCGAGGACCGAGAGTGGCTCCGCGGAGCAGATGCCGCCCGGAAAGCCGACATCCCCGTCCACACCGTCGGGGTCGGGAACCCGGGCCGACAGACGTTCATGATGGTCGGGCAGCAGAACCCGACGGAGGTGTACACCAAACTGGAAGAGGAGCCGCTGAAGGAGATCGCAGCCGAGACCCGCGGCCAGTATTTCCCGGCCCGCCGTGAGATCCCCCGGCTCGGTGATTTCTTCCAAGCCGTCATCGAACCCCACCCAAGCCGGGAGGTGAGCGATGAATCGATCCCTCAGCCGAAGGAGCAGTATGTCTGGTTCCTCGGGCCAGCGATTCTTTTGTTCGCGGTGGGTTGGGTCCGTGGCAAAGTTTAAAGTTTAAAGTTTAAGGTTTAAAGTTCCCAACCGTTCTCGCAGTTTACGCGACGGCTTCAACGCTCAGTGTCTTCAGCTTTAAACTTTAAACTATAAACGTTAAACTTTATAAAAAGGGTATTCACGATGTCACAGCATCTCTTCCGGTCACCAATTTTGCCCTTTGCCCTTTTCGTGTTGCCCTTCCTCAGCGCTGCGACCCCGCCGGGCACCGAATCCACTGACGACCTGATCCGCCAGGCGAACGCAGCCTTTCTTCATGGCGATCTCGACACCGCTGACCCGCTCTACGCGACGGCCGAGGAGCGGACAGGCGACCCCGGCCTGGTTGCGTTCAACCGGGCTGCGGTGTTGTTCCAGCGAGGAGAATTCTGGGCTGCGGAGGTCCACTACGCCCGGACCCTCGACGACCGAGCCTGCCCCCCGGAGAGGGCTGCCCGGGCGTGGTACAACCGAGGCACTTGCCTGCTCCGCCGGGGCGGTGAGGCGGGGGTGTATCGGTCTGCCGCAACCTGTCTGGAGCGATGTCTGGACCTGAACCCGACCGACGAATCACTCAAGGCCGATGCTCGCCACAATCTCGAAATCGCGAAGATTCTCTGGTCCGAAGCGAATCGGAAAGCCACCAAGCCCGAGACCCCAAACTCCCAATCCCCCGAGGATCAGCCCGACCCACCTCAACCACCGCCCGGGGCGGACAGCCAGGAACCGAACGGTAACGACCCCGGCGATGGGACCACCGGTCCGAACGGGAGCCGTCCCGCCCGACAACAGAGCCGCGCCCCAGCCGGCGCTCCCGGGTCACCAAAGGAAACGGCGACGCCGAGCGCCGGAAACAACACCGGCCTCCAGGTTCTCCCGGACAGCGACAAGCCGAAACCGATGAGCCCCGAGCAGAGTCGGGAGGATCTCAGGCGGGCGGAAGAGCGATTCCGCCGCGAACGGCAAATGCGAGCGCGGGACTTGTACGGCCCAGAACGGCCAGGATTGAGTGATTGGTGAAGAGAGTTTTCAGTTTTCAGTTTTCAGTTCGCGGTGGGCTACAAGGTCATCGTCAGATGGAAATGGGCACGCCGATCAGGAGAGCGATGGATCTCTGTCTGAGCCCCGAAGGGGCGTCAGACAGTAGCCCAGGGCGTGAGCCCTGGGCGGCTAGCTACCAACGACCGGCCCTGTGGCTCGCGGCTCTGGTATCGCTCGGCTTCTTCTACACAACCTCGACAGCCGAGCCTCCATTCTTCGAGCCGAAAGAGGATTACTACAAAGCCCGGGGGCCGAAAATCACGGCGGAATGGACGGTCGACCGTACCCAAGTTCCGGAGGACGGCCGGCTCACCGCCACGCTCACCATCCGGGGGGCAACAAACCCGCACGAGATCGTCCGCCCCGACCTCCGAACCGTCCGCACTCAGGACAAACGGACCTTTGCCGATCTGTTCCAGATCGAGGACACCCCCCAAAAGACTGTCGGCCCCGATGCGACCGAGGTCGCCTTCGTGTACGTCCTCCGCCCGCGGAACCGCAGTGTCAACCGACTCCCCACCCTGAATTTCCGCTACGACTCCGGAGCCCGCAAAGGCGATCCCTTCCAGATGACCAAGGCCCGTGGGATCGATATTATCGTGACCGCTGCGGCCCCAAAAGCCAGGCCACCGGCCATCCCACTCACCGAACCGGGCTACCTGTTCGACGCGGCGACAGGTGAGCGTCTCCTGGAGAGCGAACTGTACTCGCCCGGGTTGGTGGCGTGGCTGCTGCTGGGCGCGGGGGTTCCGGCCATCGCGGGCGTGTGGTATCTCGTGTGGCAGCGCATCGACCCGGCCGCTGGCCGACATGCCCGGGCTCGTCGGAGCCGGGCCGCCCGGCGAGCGACGGATGCGATCCGCCGCTCTGCCCGGACCGCAGATCCTGGCGGGGCCGTCGCATCCGCGGTCCTCGGCTACCTGCGATCGCGATTCCCGCTCCCCACGGGAGCGGAAACCCCGGCCGAGGTGGGCGCAGGGCTCCAGGGCGCCGGACTGCCAGCCAAGTCGGCAGGTGAGGTCGTCGAGTTTCTGCGTCACTGCGATGCAGCCCGATTCGCCCCGGCCGGTGACACCCCGCCGACACTCGTCGCTGCCGCCGAATCGCTCCTCACCCGGCTGGAGGCGGTGGTATGACACACGCCGGGATGATCCTCCTGCTCGCCCTCTCACCTGCCACAGGCCCGCCTGTGACCCCCGGACCGTCCGACGAGGTGGACGCTCCGGCGGTTCTTACCCGGGCCGAGCACGCGTTCACGGAAGGGGCAAACCACCGCGACGATGCCGACGCCGCCCGACCGTGGTTCCGGGAGGCTGCCCGCGGCTACGACGAACTGTGGCACCGGGGCTTCCGCAACCCGGCCCTGGCGCTCAATCGGGCACGAGCACACCGACTCGCCGGCAACCTCCCCGCCTCGATTGCAGCCTTCCACGAGGGGCTCGCGATCACCCGCTACGACCGACCTCTCCAGGCCGGACTGGAGGACGCCCGTGCGGCGGTGTTGTACCCGCTCGATGGGGATCTCGCGACCCATTGCCGACAGAAGGCCGCCACAACGATCGGCACGCGTATGTCACCCGTCGAGGCGTACATCGTAGCGGGGGTAGCGTGGATTCTCGCGTGGGTGGGACTCGTCCGATTTGTCACGACGCGCTTGCCGTGGTACTTGCTCTTCGCCGGGGTGTGGCTCATCGCCCTGGGAGTCCTGGCCGGGTTGTGGGTGCAGGATGAGCGGCGGCAATCGCGGGAGACGGCCCACCCGCTGGTGATCGTGACACACGAGACGCAATTGCGGAAGGGGAACGGCGTGAGCTACCCGCCGCGGTTGGAGGCTCGGCTTCCGATGGGCGTGGAAGCCCGAGAACGGACCCGCCGGGGCGGTTGGGTGCAGGTCGAACTCGCTGGTGGGGACATCGGCTGGCTACCCGAATCAGCACTGCTTTGGACGGTGGGGGATTGAGCCACGGAACGGCCCGCTCTCACATCCTGACCCTCCGTGAAGCCGTCCGCCAACTCGCCGCGCGGGAGTTGCCCCGATTGGGGAAGTAAACGAGACCGCTCCACTCAACCCGCTCAGAGGCCCAAATCCCTGCACGCTTCCGCGTAAGTCAACTCCAGCGGGAGAACGACCAGCGGCCCGCCCCGCAGCGCGAGCGGAGCAGACGGAATCGGCTGACCCACCCGGACCGGGTAGGGCCAGATTTCGATCTCATTGGCCTCCCTCGTCCGACGGTGAACGGGCCGATAAGCGGCCACGTAGGTCGGCGCGTCAGGCAGGGCCGGCGGTGGAATGGGTCCAGCCAGCACGCGCAGCAATTCGTTGTGGAAGTTGGTCCGACGGTTGGTCACCAGATCCACGACCACAACCCCCACCCCCCGGCGGAGGTAGTTCACGCACTTGGCCACAAACGCCCGCCGTTCGGATTCTTCTTTCTTATTCCCCTCGCTCACCAACTCGATCACCGCGCACAAAGACGAATCGTGTCGGCTCTTCCCGACCCGGATTTCCATGTCGCCCGGGAATATAGCCGGGATGATTTGCAAGGGTGGAGGCACAGCACCGGTTCGGCCCCCGGTTGTCTCCCCTCTGCGATCCTCACGTTCGGCCAGATCTGCCTCGATCTGCCCCCGAAAGCGGATGCTCGGGTACGCGATGTATTCCTCCCGAGAAAACGTGTTGTTGAGCCACCTCGCGAGTGACACCGCCCACATCGTCACGAACGACTCCCAGGGCGGGCGTTCCAGCAGTGGCGTGCGGAAGTGATCGAGCAGCGGCATTGCAGTGATTCCTGCTGAGCCGTACCGGGCCGCCACGGAGGGCGGCCCCTACCTAACCGTAGGGGCCGCCCTCCGTGGCGGCCCGGCGTCGGCAGGCCCCAATGGAGGGTCGTCGTTCTTCTAGCGCACGCCTCACCTCGTCAGCAAATACAGGAGCTACAACCCAGTCGACTCGATCGCGGCCGTGTAGGTGCCTTCCAGGTCGAGCAGCACCGTTGGCCCACCCCTGAGCCCGAGGGGAACCGTTGGGATCGGCTGCCCCACCACGGCCGGATACGGCCACACTTCGATCTGGTTCCGCTCGCTCTCTCGCCGATGGATTGGTCGATACCCGACCACGTAGGTTGGCACACCGTCGAGTACCTGCGTTCCAGGCGGACCAATCACCCGGAGCAACTCGTTGTGCAAGTTCGCCAGTCGATTGGTGACCATATCGATGATCACCAACCCAATCCCCCGGCGGAGGTAGGCCACACACTTCGTGACGAACGCCTCTCGCTCATTCGCCTCCTTCTTGTTCGCCGGGCTCACCAGTTCGATCACACCAACCACTCGCGCCCGGTCATGTTCCTCGCGGATCTCCACTTCGATGTCGTCCGGGAAAAACGCATCCAGAGTCAGAACCGCAGGAGGAATTGGGATGGCGACAGTCGCAATGGCCCCATTCCGACTCACTCCAGGCGGAACATCGTCATCCCGGAGTTCGGCCACATCCGCCTCGACATGGGTGCCAAGCCGGAAGTTGAGTTCAGCCCGGAATTCCTCCCGCGAAATGTGGCGATTCAACCACCCGATCAGGGCGACTCCCCACGCCTGTGACATCGTCGACCACGGTAGCCGACGTTTATCGGGATGGTGAAAATGATCGAGAAGCGGCATCGCGGTTCCTCCTCATACATGAGCCCGGTAAGGTTGTNNCGCATCCCAGGCGGAAAAGTAGGTCACTCGCTCCGCTTGCCCCCGTTTCTGGTCCACCGATGCCAATCGAGTCTGCCGACGCTTGCCGCGTGGGTCTGCATTCAAGAAACGGTCACTCGCGGAGCGAGTGACCTACTTTTCTGCCTGGGATGCGACAGCCTCAGCGGGTTCCTGTATCAGAATGATTCTACCCCCCGGCCAGAGCGTGCAGAAGGTCGGCCCGGAGGTCGGCCACGTCCTCGATCCCGACGCTCAACCGGATCAGGCCATCGTCAACCCCGCGGGCTTCGCGAATCTCCTTGGGGATACTCGCGTGTGTCATCGTTGCCGGGTGACAGACCAGCGACTCCACCCCGCCCAGGCTCTCCGCCAGGCTGAATAATCGGGTTCGTGTGAGGAACTTTCTGGCCGCATCCGCTCCGCCGTGCAACTGGAGCGAGATCATTCCCCCGAATCCCTTCATCTGCCTGGCCGCGACCGCGTGACCGGGGTGGTCCGGGAGCCCAGGGTAATACACTTTCGCCACCGCGGGTTGCTTCGTCAGCCAGTCGGCCAGCGACACCGCGTTGTCGCAGTGACGATCCATCCGAACGGCCAGGGTCTTCAGGCCGCGGAGCGTCAGGTAGGCATCGAACGGGCCAGGCACGCCGCCGGCTGCGTTCTGGTAGAACTTGATCGGATCGAGTAACGAGTTGCTCCCCACCACCGCCCCGCCAACCACATCCGAATGCCCGCCGAGGTACTTGGTGGTGCTGTGGACGACGAGATCCGCACCAAGCCGGAGCGGCTGCTGGAGGTACGGCGAGGCGAATGTGTTGTCGACGGCCAGTTTCGCCCCGTGCGTGTGGCTAACCGCCGCGATCGCGGCGATGTCGAGGATCTGGAGAAGCGGATTCGTGGGGGTCTCGATCCAGACGAGTTTGGTTTTCGGAGTGATGACGGCTTCAAACCCGGCCGGCGAGGGGTCGTCGGTGTAGCGGGCGATCAGACCCCACGGTTTGAAGACCCGCTCCAGGAGCCGGAACGTGCCACCATACAGATCCGCCGACGCTACCACCTCATCGCCCGGCCGTAGGAGTGCCCCGAACACGGCCGTGGTCGCGGCCAATCCCGAGGCGAACGCCAGCCCCCGTTCCCCCTCTTCGAGCGCGGCCAAGGCGGTTTCGAGGGCCGTCCGGGTGGGGTTCCCACTCCGGCTGTATTCATACCCCTTGTGCTGACCCGGGGCGGCCTGGGTATAGGTCGAAGTCGCGTAGATCGGGACGACGGTCGCCCCGGTGGCCGGGTCGGCATCCTGCCCGGCGTGGATCGCCCGGGTGCTGAACCCATAGGAATCCGGTTGCGTATCGGGGTGAGCCATGCGAAGATCCTCCTGAGTCGGGCGACCGCCCCATCCTACCTGAGTCGGGCATGAGCGTGGAACCAGAACCCGGCAACGACACGAAGGTCGATCAGGCGATTCTCGGGCTCACGTTTGTATGGCTCGGGCTGACCATCGGGCTGGCCGTCATCGCGGCGATGTTTGCCGTGACGGTCGTCTTTCTGGACGAGCCGATCCTGGATTCAGAGATTGGATACCTCTTCCTCCTCGCGGTGCCGGTCGGGCTGGTCGCGGCCTACCTGATCGCCCCCATACTCGCGGACCGCGACCCGGCCACGGTCGTCCGAGCGAGTACTAACCGACCAAAGATCGTGTGGATCCCCGGCGTCGGGGCCGTTGGGAACACCTCGCCAACATACCCCGACTGGCAGGGGACGAATCCGACTGACCCGTATTACTGGTTCCCAGTCTACGTCGCCCAGTTCTTCCTCCGGGCGGGCCTCACCGAAGGGCCGGGGGTCATCTGTGCAGTTGGCTTTATGCTAACCAGCAACTGGTTCGTGCTCGGCGGGGTACTGGTACTCCTGGCCGCGCTCATCACCCAGAGGCCGACCCGGGGCAAGTTCGACACCTGGCTGGGCGATGTCCGCGCCCGGCGGGCCGATGTAGACCCACCCGTGTGAATCGGTTTGGTTTCGCTCATAACAACCCGGTCCGCTCGTCGAACCCGAACATCCGGTTGAAGTTCTGGACTGCCACCCCGCTCGCTCCGCGGATGAGGTTGTCCTCCGCCGCCAGCACCACCACTTTTCCTCCGCGGACGACCTTCACGGCGAGGTCGAGGAAGTTCGTCCCGGTCGTGTCCTTCGTCGCCGGAAAGCCGGTCCGCACGCGCACGAAGGGCTTCCCGGCGTAGTACGACCGGTAGAGATCCGTCAGCCCGGCCTCGGTCACTGGCTGTGTCGGGGTCGCGTAGATGGTGCTGAAGATCCCACGGTCCATCGGGACCAGATGGGGGGTGAAGACAACCGACACCGGCTTCCCGGCCACATCCGATAGCGCCTGCTCGATCTCGGGAGTGTGCCGGTGCGTGCCGACGGCGTACGCTGCAAAATTCTCGTTGCACTCAGGGTAGTGGTAGGTCAATTTCGGGGTGCGCCCAGCGCCGGACACCCCGCTCTTGCTATCGACCACGATGCCAGTGAGTTCGATCAACTCGTTCGCGACCAGCGGGGCGAGTCCGAGAATCGCCGTTTGCGGGTAGCAGCCGGGATTCGCGACCAACTTCGCCGAGTCGATCCGATCGCCGTAGATCTCGGGCAGCCCGTACACAGCATGGGCGAGGTTCGCGGCGTCGTGGTGCGACTCCTTGTACCACTCCTGGTACACCCGCGAATCGCGGAGGCGGTAATCCGCGCTCAGGTCGATCACCCGGATGCCGCGGTCGAGTAGCAGCGGGATCGACTCCATGCTTGTCCCGTGCGGGAGGCAACCGAATGCGACTCGGGCACCCATCGCCTGGAGTTTGTCGGGGTCGAACAGTTCGCAACGGAGATCGAGCCGACCGAACAGGCTCGGGTGAAGGTCGGCGATGTGTTCATCCTGGCGCGACGTAATCGCAACGATCTCGGCCCCGGGGTGTCGGAGGAGAATCTTGATCAGCTCGACAGCCGTGTACCCGGAACCCCCGAGAATTGCCACCTTCACCTTGTCCATTGGCCCTACCCGTGAAAGCCGATGCATCCCGTAAGATTGTACGATATCGGGGGTCTACCCGCGTTCCCCGCCGAGTTCCACGAATGCCCG
The DNA here is from genome assembly GCA_003136315.1 of Gemmataceae bacterium. GTDB lineage: Bacteria > Planctomycetota > Planctomycetia > Gemmatales > Gemmataceae > Urbifossiella. The sequence goes on from PLDW01000496.1 coordinate 19,555, forward strand.
AAGCACGGACCATCACCGAGGCCGCCCCTCTCATTCGCCGCGGCGACATCACCCCGACCGACCTCCTTGACCAGTGCCTCGCCCGGATCGACCAGTATGAGGCGAAAGTCCGGGCATGGGTTCACATTGATCGCGAGGGCGCTTTCGAACAGGCCGACCGGCTCACGGCCGAGTTGAAGGCCGGTCAGAACCGCGGCCCGCTGCACGGTATTCCGGTTGGAGTCAAGGACATCATTGATGTCTTCGACATGCCCACCGGATGCGGCTCGAAACTCTGGGCGAACAGCTACGCCCGCCGGGATGCTACCTGCGTGGCACGACTGCGGCAGGCCGGCGCGATCATCCTCGGCAAAACGGTGACGACGGCCTACGCCAGCTTCGACCCACCGATCACGCGGAACCCGTGGAACCTGGAGTGCACGCCAGGCGGGAGTTCCAGCGGTTCAGCGGCAGCCGTCGCGTGTGGAATGTGCTTCGGCGCGCTGGCCACGCAAACCGGCGGCTCGATCACACGCCCGGCAAGCTACTGCGGTGTGTATAGTCTCAAGCCAACCTACGGCCGGGTGAGTGTCGATGGGGTGCTGCCACTCGCGCCCAGCCTGGATCATGTTGGGGTGATGGCGAATTGCGTGCGGGATTTGGCAGTGGTGTTCCAGGTGATCGCGGGGCCAGATGAACGGCTTGGTTTCAGTGTCAAGGGTCACTATCCAGTTCAAGACATGGAGGCCGCGCTGGCTCGCGCGGAGGAGCAAGATTTCGGTCCCGATCTGAGTGTTCTCGGCGGGCTATTCCACGACCTGCTCGGTCCTGAGATCCGCCCCCATTATTCAGAGCTAATCGATCGGATCAACAGTCGTGTGACGCTTCTGGAACGCACGGCGACACCCGCTCAGTTCTCCGACGTGCTGCATATGCATCGTGTCGTGATGGCAGTGCAAGCTGCGGGATACCACGGCGACCGGCTTCGAAGGCACCCCGACGATTACCCACCGAATGTCCGCGCTCTCATCGAAGAAGGGCTGCGGCATCCAGCAGTGGTCTATGATGCGGCTCTCGCTGCCGAGGAGGACATCAACGATCAACTCACCAGGATGTTAAACGGGGTAAGGTTCTTCCTGACACCCGCGACGACAACTGCCGCCCCCGACCCGAGCACGACCGGTGATCCAGCGTTCAATTCGCCGTGGAGCTTCACAGGCCACCCGACAGTTTCGCTGCCATACACCTACACGTCAGACGGGATGCCCCTTGCCGTTCAACTGGTTGGTAGCCCAATGTGCGAGGATGACCTCTTTGCCGCTGCCTCCTGGCTTCAACGAGTCATTGGTTTCGAGCCCCGCCCTCTTCCGTTATGATGCCCGAATGTCCTTCGCCAATGTGCTCGACATCCTGTACGAGGACAACCACTGCCTGGCCCTGAACAAGCCGGCCGGGTGGCCGACCACGCACTTCGACGGGACCGAAGAAACGGTCGATCGGCTGGTGAAAGCGTACCTGAAAGAGAAGTACGGGAAGCCCGGAAACGTATTCCTTGGGGTCGTGCATCGGCTCGACAAACCCACCTCCGGCGTGCTCCTGTTCGCCCGGACGAGCAAGGCCGCGGCCCGGCTGAGCGAGCAGTTCCGCGAGGGGGCAGTCGAGAAGACCTACTGGGCAGTTGTCGAGACCCCCACCAGTCGGCGGTCGCCCGCCGAGTTCGTCCTTGCCGAGACAGGCTCGCTCGATGACTGGCTCAAGAAGAACGACCCGGCGGCCCGTGTCGAGGTTGTCCCGGCGGATACTCCTGGTGCTCAGGTCGCCCGGCTGGTGTTCGTGGTCCGGGGCCGGCACGATGGGCTCACGTGGCTCGAACTCCGGCCACACACTGGCCGCAAGCACCAACTGCGGGTCCAGCTCGCCTCCCGCGGTTGCCCGATTTATGGGGATGCGAAATACGGCAGCGACCGCCCATTCGGTCCGGCGGTCGCTCTCCATGCCCGAAGCCTGACTTTCCTCCACCCGACCAGCAAGGAGCCGGTCACGGTCACGGCCGAGGTGCCGCCACTCTGGCGAGGTCGCTTCGCCCACTTACTCAACACCAGCACATGACCCCAGACGAAAAACTCGCAGCGATCCTCGCTGCGATCCAAACCGACCCCGGGAACCGCGGGCTCGCCTGCGACCCCGACGACAACCTCTTCACAGCCTGCCCCGGCGACTTCGCAGCGGCGTGTCGGAGCATTGCCGAGCACCCGAAGCCAGGCTTGGGCGTCGTGACTGGGTTCTTCATTCCCACAGCGGCACCACCGGCCTTTGAAACCGATGGGCCACTCGGATCGTTATTTCTCCTTCGCGCACTGCCGGCCCTGGGGATTCCGGTCACCCTGGTCACGGATGAAGGATGTCACAACGCCCTCACGGTGGGAGCCAGTCCAATCTACTGGGGTCCGCCACTCGACAACACCAGTCACCTGCTTTCCATAGAGCGAGTAGGACCAGCCCAGGATGGCCGCTGTTACTCGATGCGCGGCCGAGATGTGACGGACCTCACAGATCCCTTACATGAGTATTTCGCCTGGGAAGACCCGCGCTGTCGAGACTACACCATGATTGGCATCGGCGACGGCGGGAACGAGATCGGGATGGGCAAGATCCCACACGAAACCATCGTCAAGAACATCCCCAATGGCGACCTGATCCATTGCCGCATCGCAACCGATCACCTGATCGTTGCGGGAGTGAGCAACTGGGGGGCATACGCCCTGGCTGCGGGGGTGTTCGTACTTCGAGGGGTCAAACCGCCGGCCGACCTCTTCGATCCGGACCGCGAGCGGGAAATCCTCGAAGTGATGGTCCGTGAAGGACCGCTCGTAGATGGTGTGACCGGCAAGAAGTCCGCAACCGTCGACGGGCTGAGCTGGGACGAGTACACACGACCGCTCGTCCGCATCCGTGACATTCTGGAGTCGTGACCGTGACCGTCTGATGGGATCTTCTCCCCCTTCCTTTTTAGGGAAGGGGGTTGGGGGGTTCGGTTCCGTCCTGGTGTTCACTTGGCCAGTTCAAAGTTCTTTGTCTGAGATCCAGACTGCACGTCGTAGCGAAGTTCGGTCTCCTTCGCATCACTATACCTGGCCGGCAGCATCTCGGTGGACGTTGTCACTAACGGGCTGTTGGAGTCGTAGGACATTTTCATCTTACCGGTCACCTTGGCGCCCGAGATCCGCACCTTTGCGGCCCCAACCGGAACCTTCTGGGCCATGTACTTCCCATCAGTGATCGCACCACCGCCGCTTGGCCCATTGCCGTCGATGGGAATAAACGAGATGGAGCCCAGTTCCACCGGCTTGCCGTCGTAGGTCACCGTCCCGGACACCTCTGCCAACCCCGCTCCTCCGTTGCACCCGGCAAGCAGACCGATGGCCAGGAGGCAGACGGTCGCGATTCGGATCGCACGCATACCATTCCCCAGGCGGGTTACGTTTAAAGAGTTTAAAGTTTAAAGAGTTTAAAGTTTAAAGTTTAAAGAGTTTAAAGAGTTTAAGTTTACTGGACTTAAATCTCGTATGCAGGGAGAGAAAAGTCAAACTATCCTCCAGCCCCCTTGGTTCGCTCGGAAGGGGTTGGGCGATTCGGTTCTCTCTGGCTCCAGACTCATGGAACAGTATCAATCTTTAAACTCTTTAAACTTTAAACTCTTTAAACTTTAAACTCTTTAAACTTTAAACTCTTTAAACTAGGTTTGTCAGAAGTTCGGGATGACCTCACCGCCGTTCATCGTCCCCATGTCCTGCCAGGCGAGGAGAGGGACACTGTTGGCGAAAAACCGGACGCTTGCATCGCCGAGCGTTGCGTTCACCCCGCCGATGTGGCGACTCCGAGCTGCGTTCTGAGCATTTCCCGATGACACCGATGGGTTCAGTGGGTCGGTGGAAGCAGTCCAGAACACGAGGTCGTCGGGAACGGTGCTGTTGGGGGTGTTGAGGGTCATGAAGCTGAAGCACCCACGGTCGTTGTTGATGATGTCGCCGCGGATGTCGTAGGCCGTATCCGGAGCCATGATCCGCTCGGACAGCAGCAGGGTGTTCGAGGTGCCGTCGGTGAAGCCGACCAGCGTGACGCTCCGGGGTGTTGTCGAGCCATCGGAATACGAGAACGGGGCGTAGATCGAAGCGCCCCCCGGCCCTGGGTCGGTGGTGTTCCCCCAGTTCACGGCATAGTTCCCGCGGGCCCGCCAGTAGGGGTCGCCTTCCCAGTAGGCCGGAGTGCCGCGATCAGACGGGCAGAAGTACGTGCTAACCTGAGCACACACCAGATTGCTGAGCGAGCTGGTCGGGCCGCCATTGGGTGCCTGCCAGAACCCGACCGTGTAGTTGTACTGGTTGGCCAGGGCCGTTTGCTCGATGTAGGGCCACAGAGGACTCACCCACGAGGTGCGGGGGTTCCAGGTGCTCCCCCACGGCAACCGGCCGATCACATCGTGGTAGTTATGCATCGCCAGACCCCACTGCTTGAGGTTATTCGAACACTTGGCCCGTGCAGCAGCCTCGCGGACCTTCTGAACGGCCGGGAGAAGGAGCCCGATCAGAATCGCGATGATGGCGATCACCACCAGCAGTTCGATCAGCGTGAATCCCCGCCGGGCGGGGCCTCGCAGAGAGAACATGGTCCAAACTCCTGAAGGAAAGGAGCCGAGAGAGGATGAACAAACAAGGCGAACCGATCGAGTTGAAAGTACCCGAAAGCCGCCACTTGTACCAGAGAATTTCGCCCAGGGCAATCCGGTTTGATGATTGCCCACAGAAAAAGATCTTACGAAACGATGAGAATACAGAAGACTAACGACTCATCTTACGGAAAACCCAACAACCGCCGGTGGTTACATTCATGTGTTGCGTGATATATAATTATCTTGCTCACGCTAGATCTTTTGCCGGTGTTTCTTCCCCGCCGCCTGTGCCGGCTTCCAGACCCAGTTCCGGAGCGATCGTTTTCATCGCATCGATCACGAACTGGATGTGACCATCCAGTTCGACGCCAAAGTCGGCAGCGCCGTTGATCACATCGTCGCGGTTGACGCCACGGGCAAACCCCTTCGACTTCATTTTCTTCCGGACACTCGATGCTGTCAGGTCGCCGATCCCTGTTGGCCGCAGTCGGGCCGTCGCGGTAATCAGGCCCGTGATCTCGTCACACGCATAAAGTCCTTTCTCCATCACCGTCCGTCGTGGGTAGCGGTCGGACAGGTAGTCGGCGTGGGAGAGAATGGCGGTAATGATCTCCTCCGGGTAGCGTCGAGCGCGGAGGATCTCCGATCCCTTGAGCGGGTGGTTCGGTGCGTCCGGCCACCGCTCGTAATCGAAATCATGCAGCAACCCGACAATCCCCCATGCCTCCTCGTCGTGACCAAGCTTGCGGGCATAGGCCCGCATTGCCACCTCGACCGACATGCAATGCCGGCGGAGGCTCAGGTCGGCGACATACTCGCAGACAAGGGCGAAGGCATCGGCACGGTTCATGGGGAGGCTCCGAAGAGTTTGTGCAGGTGAATGTGGTGCGGGCCGAGTTTGCCACCGTAATTCCCGGCCGTGATGCCGATAACCCCCGGTCGGCTCGCGGCTTCGATGCCCAGACGGGTGGCAGCCTCAACCGAGGCGAGGTCGAGCCCATCGATAACGATTTCGTACACCGCGTTCACACCATCGGGGAGAGCAGAGGCAACGGCACCACGGAGCGTAGGGCAGTAGGCTTCGTTCGTGCTCGCTCGCAGCCCCTTGTACTTGCTTCCGACCTTGCTTCCGGACCGCACAATCCCACCGGGGAACGGCAGGATGACGCCGGGGAGTGCCCGTATCGCAGCGACCGCGGCTTCGGCTGCCGCCAGAGCCTGGGACTGCGATTGCCCGAGGATGAGGAAATTCCCTCCGCCCACACCTTTGGTCGTACCGAAGACGTCTTCGCAAAGAAACTCCCCATCCATCGTTGGCATCCGCCAGTATCGCTTCCCGGCGAGGAGTTTGCTGATCTGCCAGCCATCGCCGAAGTAGCGCAGCATCCCGCCAACCTTGATCGTCCGCGTGGGGTCGCCGTCCATCCCGTTAAAGCAGGCGGTCGTTGGGCAAGTGAGGATGCACTGGGCGACGCGATTCACCACCGCTTTCTGGAGGGCGTCGCGGCTGAACCCGAAGAACAGGAGCGAGATCCCGGGCCGCCCGTCGGGGGTCTCGTCCGGGAACAATTCCCGTTCGATACCGGCCTCGGCGTCGCACCCGATCACGGAGGCGGCGTAGCCAGTGGCTGTCTGTCCGGCGGTCCGTGCCCAGCCTGATGTCTCCGCGGTGACCAGCACACGGGCCGCAGTCATTGGGAATGCCTCGGCAAACGTGTCTTCGATTGGGACGGAGTTCACGTTGAGCAAGGGGGGTGGCTCTCTGGTTGGGGGCAGTTATTCGACTATTCCATTGCGGACGCCGCTGCAACAAGTAGTATGGCGGTTCCCGGCTCAGAGGCGAGTCAATGGCTGGTAAGCGGTTCCTCCTGATTCCCGGCCGCACGAGCAAGCAGGGCCAGCAGATCAACGTGGGTAAAGACCACGCGGAGTACCAGACCGTGGTCGAAACATTGACAATGCATGCGGAAGACATGAAGGAACTCGGCATCGTGGCCGGGGCGACAGTGCGGATTCGCACCGAAATCGGCGAGGCGCTGTTCCAGTGCAAGGTGGGGGAAATACCCCGGGGGATGCTCTTCGTCCCCTATGGCCCGCCGACCTGCCGCCTCATGGGGGGTGACACGGACGGAACGGGAATGCCGACCTCGAAGGGCTGGGATGTCGAAGTCGAACCCGTTTAAAGTCGAAGACATGAATCCTTCGAACGAATCGTGATTCGTAGATGGGAGGGGGAAAAATGGGAACGGACCCTGTTCACGAGGATGCCCAAGAGCGTGCGGCGGAGCAACCGCTGGCCGGTGAACCCGAGACGGAGTCGGTGCCCGCGTGGGAGGAGCTTGAAGCCGGGCGGTTCATGCCGCGGCGAATCCGCGGGAGTTGCCGCGGGCTGGCACTGGGGTGAGCTTTCGTCGTTCCGTCCGGTCGGACGGCTCCGCAAGGTGAAGACAACACGCAGACGGGGAGTAAGTGATGGAATTGACCGTAGTGAAGCACGCGACGTGTACCTTCTGCGGGTGCGTTTGCGATGATATCGAACTGCACGCCGATGCCGAGCGGATCGTCAAGACGAAGAACGCCTGCATCCTTGGCGAGTCGTGGTTCAAGAACCACACCGCCGAGCGACTCTACCCCGACGCGCTCATTGATGGGAAGCCCGCCACGGTCGATGAGGCGGCCGAGGCCGCCGCCGAGTTCCTCCACGCGGCGGATATGCCGCTGGTCTACGGGCTGAGCAATATTACCTGCGAGGCTCAGCGGGAGGCGGTCTGGCTCGCCGAGCTGGTCGGCGGGGTGATCGACAGCCACACATCCCTCTGACACGGTCCCACTGAAATAGCCGCCCAGTTGGGCGGTAAGGTGACCTGTACGCTGGGCGAAGTCAAAAACCGGGCCGATTTCATCATCTACTGGGGCGGCAACCCGGCGGAGTGCCACCCGCGGCATTTCACGCGCTACACCCTGACTCAGAAAGGGAAATTCGTTCCGAATGGCCGCAAGGGCCGGACGATGGTGCTGGTGGACATCCGCCCCACACCAAGCGCCAAGGCCGCCGACATCTTCCTCCAACTCCGGCCGGGCAAGGATTTCGAGGTTCTGACCATCCTCCGCGCACTCGTCAAGGGTCAGCGGGTGAATCCGGAGTCGGTCGCCGAAACCGGCCTGACCCTGGAGCAACTCCAGGATCTCGTCGATCGGATGAAGGCCGCGAAGTTCGGGGTGTTGTTCTTCGGCATGGGCCTGTCGATGACTCGCGGGAAGCACATGAACTCGGCGGCGGCCTTGACGCTTGCAGCAGAGTTGAACGCCTTCACCAAGTTCGTGGCAATGCCGATGCGGGGGCACGGGAATGTGACCGGTGCCGACGTGGTGCTGCGGTACACAACCGCGTACCCGTTCGGGATCAACCTGTGCCGGGGTTACCCGCGCTTCAACCCGGGCGAGTTCTCGACTATTGACCTACTCGTCCGTGGTGACAACGACGCAACGCTCGTGCTCGGGGCCGACCCCGGTGCAACGATGCCGCAACCGGCGATCGAGCACCTGCGGCGGACCCCAACGATAGTCCTGGACCCCAAGGTGACGCACACCAGTCGCCTCGCCCGCGTCCACATCACGACCGCAGCCACGGGCATCAGCGCGCCGGGGACGGTCTACCGGATGGATGAGATCCCGCTCCCGCTGCGCCCCGCGCTGCAATCGCCCTACCCGACAGACGAAGACGTGCTCCGCCGCATCGTAACCGCGGTGAAAGCGAAAGAGCCGTGGTATCCGGTAGCTACGCCAATGCAACAGACCTGATTCGCCTGGCGTCTGGGCTCTTGAGGAATCCCCGTGAAACTCGTCCGGGCCTCCTGCCAATGCGGATTCTCAACGAACACCGTTCGGTGGGGATACCATTTCTTGGAGTGGTGGTTCCCCACCTACGACGTCCGCACTGGCCGACTTGCAGAAGAACACTTTCGACTTCCCGACGACGAACAACGCCGACTGATGTCGAAATGCACCACCGATGAGATCGCAGCACGACGCCGGGGGGTCGAGGAGGAGTTGACCGGCCGACTCCGCGAGCGCTATCGGGTCAACAACCTCGATAACAATAGCTTGATCATCGATGAGCGAGACAGGACTGAAGCAAAACTGCTGTGTTCTCGATGTCATCGAACGACACTCAAAATCCAACAGGTTATAGTGTGGGCGAACTGCCGAACCGATTGCGCACACCGATATCAATGGATCGATTCGGAAGAACTCGGCTGCCCAATTTGCAGCCACCGCCCCCATTCCTTTCAGATCGAAGACAACTCATCTGGCTCCGCCATGCAGCCGGACATCTGCTCGTGTGGATGCAGTTCATACATCACTTGCTGCGATCACGAAGACTGCTTCTGCCCCAAGTGTTGCAAACGTCCGACAGGTTACGAACATAACGGCATCGCCTACTGCGGCTTGCATCATCGCCAATTAATTATTTATAAAATACCTTTAAATTTTTTGCTGATGACAGCATATCACTGTCGAGATTCGGACCTGTTCCCGAACGCTAAGCTTTTTGGAGAAGCCCGAGACGGTGAGGAGTCGTTACAGTGTGGCTATTGTGATCGCTGCGAGGTCGCTCGTTGCGAATGGATGGCCTCACATCAGTAATTGTAACAGTGAAAGCAAGAGAATGCTTCGGATCACAGGTGGCAAAGTCTACGACCCGGCGAACGGGGTCGACGGCGTGGTGCAGGACATTTGCATCGCCGATGGCCGGATCGTTGCCAACGTGGAGGGTGAGGGCGGGCGGACGATCGATGCCACGGGGATGATCGTCTTCCCCGGCGGGGTGGATGTCCACACGCACATCGGCGGCGCTGCGCTGAACTTTGCCCGTGGGCTCATCCCCGAGCAGCATCGCAAGGCCACCCCCATCTTCCACAGCCTGGCGCGCCGGGCCGGTATCATCGGCACCACACCCACCACCTTCGCCACCGGATACGTCTACGCCGGGATGGGCTGGACCACCGCCAACGAGGCCGCCGTCCCCATCCTCTCTGCCAAGCACACTCACGAGGAACTCCACGACACCCCGATTATCGACAAGACCTGTTGCGTCTTGATGGCCAATAACGAGATTCTCCTCGACCTGTTGGAGAACGGCGAGTACGAGAAGGCCAAACACGTGGCGGGGTGGCAGATCTGGGCCGCCAAGGCGTATGGCATCAAGGCCGTCAATCCCGGCGGTGTGACTGCCTGGAAGTGGGGGAAGAACGCCAAAGGGTTTTCGGAACCAGTGCCCGGTTACAGCAATGTCACCCCCGCGAAGATCGTGGCATCCCTCGCCCAGATCGCCGACGATCTGAAGTTGCCGCACCCCCTCCACCTCCATTGCAATAACCTCGGCGCACCCGGGAATGTCTCGACCACGCTCGAAACCATGAAAGTACTCGAAGGGAATCGTGCCCACATGGCGCACCTCCAGTACCACGCTTATGGCGGCGACGACTGGTCCACCATGTGTTCCGCATCGGCAGAGGTCGCCGAATACTTCAACGCCCACAAAAACCTGACCACTGATGCCGGCGCAGTCCTGTTTGGCAACACCGTGACCGTGACGGCCGACGGCCCCTGGCAGCACCTGCTCTACCAGCTCACCGGCCACAAGTGGGGGAACCTGGATGTCGAAAACGAGACCGGTTGCGGCGTCGTACCATATGCGTACAAGGAGAAGAACCTCGTCAACGCTGTCCAGTGGGCCGTCGGACTGGAATTGCTCTTGCTCATTGATGACCCCTGGCGTGTCAGTCTGACGACCGACCACCCCAACGGCGCAACATTCTGGCGCTATCCCGAGATCATCCAGTTGCTCATGAACGCGGCCTTCCGCAAGGAGCAGATCAAGGCATTGCCCGAAAAGGCCCGCAGCCGGATCATCCTCGCTGATCTCAACCGCGAATACACGCTGGGCGAGATCGCAATCATCACGTCGGCCGGCCCCGCACGGACGCTCGGGCTGACGCAGAAAGGGCAACTCGGAATTGGTGCGGATGCAGACGTGGCGATCTACAACGCAAGCTCGGATGTGGCGAAAATGTTCTCCTACCCCCGATACGTACTCAAACGTGGCGATGTGGTCGTCGAGGAGGGCGAGTTGCGAAAGTCGGTTGAAGGCCGCCAGTTTGCCGTCAAACCCGCCTATGACGAGACGATCGAGGATTACCTGCGGCCGTTGTTCCAGCAGCATTACACGATGTCGTTCGAGAACTATCCTGTGGCCTCCGCGCGTATCCACGGGTTGCAGGTGGTGGACCGGTCACAGTCGTAAGGGAGACGGCCGGAAATGACCTACGCGATTGGGGGGTGCCACGGGCGGCTTGNNCAAGCCGCCCGTGGCACCCAATCCCGCTGGTCGATTTTCTCCCAGAGTCTGCCTAACCCTCGTCGATACGGGCCAGCCACGAGAACTCCCTCCCGCCAGCGGTTACTCTCCCCATGCTCACGCTGACACTCAAAGACCCCACTGCCGTGCCACTGGAGACCGAGGTTCTCTCTCCCGATGTCTTGGCAGGCCTCAGACACGACGAGGTTTGCGCGTTGCCGGTGTTTCTGGGCAAGCGGCAGCACCGGCTGGATGCGTTCTTCGAAGTTGAAGGTGACGGTAGTGACGAAGTCGAGCTTCGCGGGGACGCTATGAAAGTCAAGTGGATTGGTCGCGGCATGACCCGCGGACGGATTCGAGTAGTCGGCAACGCCGGGATGCACCTTGGAGCGTACATGACAGGGGGCGCAATCGAGGTCACTGGCAACGCTGCCGACTGGGTCGGTGGTGAAATGGCGGGCGGTGCGATTCACATCCGTGGAAATGCGGGTGGCCAACTTGGATCGGCGTATCGAGGCAGCCCGTCGGGCATGAGCGGTGGAACAATCCTCGTTGAGGGTTCGGCAGGGATCGAGCTGGGAATGCGGATGAAGCGGGGAGTAATCGCGGTGCGGGGGGCAGTCCGGGATTTCGCCGGGCTCCAGATGAAGGGTGGGACCATTGTCCTGATGAGTGGTGCCGAACTCCGGACGGGTGCATGGATGTCACGCGGCACCATTATCACCATGACGCCGATTCGGCTGTTGCCAACCTTCGCGTATTCCTGCCAGTACAGCCCGACATTCTTATGTGTGTATGCTAAATATCTGCGATCACTCGATTTTGCAGTACCTCACGAACCCGGTGAGGGGTTTTACCGGCGGTACGTTGGCGACACCTCGGTTCCGGGGAAAGGGGAGATCCTCGTCTGGCAGGCCCATCCCGCGAGTTGACGACCGCGTGGATACCGGGGCATCGTGGCGCCAATCCTCGCTGGCAGTATCGCTGCGCTCAACCACCAGCCAATCGCTGTGACCCTCCGGGGTCATTCCGACCCGGTACGCTGTCCACGTACACTACCTGCATGACCTCGCATGATGCCTTTGCCGCGGGCCAACTCGCGGAGGCGGTCTCTCTCCAGGAGATCGCCGTCGCGGATCGCCCCGCCGACCCCGCCGCTCGATTATTGCTGGTCGAGTTCCTCGCTTTCGCCGGGCGGTTGGATGAGGCCCGCACGCATCTCGCCCTCATCGATACCGACGATCCTGCCTGGCCCGCGTCTGCCCGGTCCTTCCGACGGCTGCTCCGGGCCGAACGCCGCCGCTCGGTACGAGTTCGGCGACCAGTCATTCTGCCCGAACCGATCACCCGGCACGCCAAACGTCGCTGGCTCGCGGTGAAGAGTCTGCGGAAACACCAACCCGAGGCCGCGGTTCAGTGGATCGACCGGGCGGACGCGGCCACTCCAGATGTCGCCGGGTTCCTGGATGGTCGCGAGTTCAATGGCTTGCGAGACGCTGATGACCGGTTTGCTTCGGTGCTCGAAGCATTTGTCGGAGGGGACTATGTCTGGTTCCCGTGGGAAGCGGTCCGACGGGTGAAACTCACACCGGCCCGATACACACTCGACCGGCTTTTCCGCCCAGCCGAAGTCCGGCTCAAGGACGGGACCGACTACCTCGCCCACCTGCCGCTCGTGTATCCCGACTCGTCCGACGCTGACGGAGTGTTTGCGGTCGGGCTGGAGACCGATCGGGTTTGCCCAGACGACGGCCCGATCCGGTGCATCGGCGGGAAGTTGCTCATGGTGGAAGACGACGAGATTCCACTGACCGACTGCCGGATGATCGAGATTCGGTGATAATCATGATCTGGTTGCGACGAGCACGACCTGGCCGCTCTCATCCTCTCTCTTGAGGGGCACATCGCCTTCGACGCAGTGCTCACAGTCGCTACACTCTCAGGAGGAGGGCTCCCTTCCCTCGCGTCACATGAGGTTCTTCCCGATGTCCATTCTCTCCCGCGGCCTCCTGGGGTGTATTCTCGCTCTCGGAGCTTCTGCCGCTCCAGCTTTCGCCCAGAAGCCGCCGACCGTTCCGGATGATGTGATCTTTGAATCCGGGGTCGAATACGCCAACCCCGATGGCCAGCACCTCCAACTGGATATCGCCCGGCCGAAGACGGGCAGCGGGCCGTTCCCGGCGGTGGTCTTCATCCACGGTGGCGGATTCCGGGCGGGTCGGAGAGAGGGCTACGACGCCCAGTGCATCAGGCTCGCCCAAAAGGGGTATGTGGCACTGACGGTTTCTTATCGTCTGGCCCCCAAATACCCGTTCCCGGCCGCCATCCACGATACGAAGGCAGCGATCCGCTGGACCCGTGCGAACGCAGCAAAGTACGGGATCGACCCGGAACGGATCGGTGTCACCGGTAGTTCGGCTGGCGGCCACCTTGCCCAGTTCCTCGCCGTCACGGGTGACGTTCGCGAGTTCGAGGGGAATGGCGGCAACCCGGGTGTATCGAGCAAGGTGGCCTGTGTGGTGAACGTCTACGGCCCCAGCGATTTCACCAAGTCGTATGGGAAGAGCGTCGATGCCGCTGAGGTTCTTCCGTTGTTTCTCGGCGGGAATCTGGAGACGGCCCGTCGTCTGCACATCCAGGCGAGCCCTCTTTACTGGGTGACGCCGAACGCCGCCCCTACCCTTTGCATTCACGGAACGGACGACAAGTACGTTGCCCACGAGCAGGCAGTTTGGTTGGTCGAGAAGCTCAAGGCGTCTGGAGTCGAAGCCGAATTGCTCACTCTCGAAGGCGCTGGGCATGGATTCAAGGGGAAGGATGCGGAGATCGCCGAGGCAGCGCTGATCGTGTTCTTTGACAAACACCTGAAAAAGAACTCACCCCGTTGATGATGACCGCTCCGGAACCCGGTCCGGAGGATTGGGTTCAACCTACTGGATATCCTCTGCAATCCCCAACCATGTGGCCAATCCCCACCACGGGGAGTCCTCCCGTTTCCCTTCCTCCACCAAACGGATAACCTGAATAGGGCCGACTCACACTGATCGACGGAGTATGTGCGCATGTCCTTCCCCCGCCTCGCCCGGGTGATCCTATTCGCCACCGCGCTGATTGCGGTGTCGCTCTCCCCGCCGGATGCCTTCTCGCAGAAGGAGAAGACGAAGAAAGCACGGCCCGCCGGTCCCGCCGACGAACTCCTCAAGCCCGGCCCCCGACCCAAGCGCCCACCCCTTCCACCCAGTACCCTCCCCCTTGAACTCATTCAGGGCGAGCATATTGCCCTGGTCGGCAATAGCACTGCCGAGCGCATGAATCTGTTCGGCCACTTCGAGACGCAATTGCACCTGCGATTCCCCGGGAAAGAACTCGTCGTTCGGAACTTCGGCCGCCCCGCGGAGGAAGTTGGCGTCCACCAGCGGTCTGCCGATTACACCAAGCTCGACGACCCGATCCACGCCTTCGACCCGGACACATTCTTCTGCTTCTTCGGCTGGAATGAATCGTTCGCAGGCAAGGACGGGATCGAGAAGTTCAAGGCCGATTACGAAGCGTTCCTCGACGATTACACCCGGAAGTATCCCCGAGACGATGCCAAATCCCCACCTCGATTCGTACTCGTCTCGCCGATCGCATTCGAGCCGCCCGGCGACAAATTCCTTCCCGATGGGACGAAGGAAAACGCGAACCTCAAGCTCTACGCCGAGGCCGTGAAGGCCGTGGCCGCGAAGCGGAACCTGGCGTTCGTCGACCTCTATACCCCCACCCTCGCAGCCTTCACCGACAAGCCTGGGATGAAGTTCACGATTAATGGTTGCCACGTGAACGATACGGGGGACCAGCTTGTCGCCACGCTCCTGCACGCTGCGGTCTTCGCTGGACCCAATACACTTGAGGCCAGTCTCCCCCGGTACAACCAACTCCGGGCCGCGGTGAACGATAAATCGTTCGTTCACCAGCAGGATTACCGGATGGTGAACGGCTGGTATGTCTACGGCGGGCGGCGGACGTTCGACACCGAGACATTTCCCCGCGAATACGTGAAACTCCGGAACATGGCTACGGTCCGCGACCGGTACATCTGGGACATCGCTCAGGGAAAGAGCGTCGCCGCCAAGCCCGACGACAGCAAGACCGGCGAGCTGATTGTCCCGCCCACACGGTTCGGCGCACCGCAGCAGAAATACTCCGAAGCCGAAGAACTCCGTTACCTCACTCCGAACGAGTTCATCAAGAGTTGCACCGTCGCACCAGGGACGGAAATCAAGCTGTTTGCGGACGAGACCATGTTCCCGGAACTCGCCAAGCCGGTGCAACTGAACTTCGATAACAAAGGCCGGCTGTGGGTCGCCTGCATGCCGAACTACCCCCAGTGGAAGCCCGGCGACCCGAAACCAAACGACAAACTCATCATCCTCGAAGACACGAATGGGGACGGGAAAGCCGACAAGTGTACCGTCTTCTACGACCAACTCCACTGCCCGACCGGATTTGAATTCTGGAATGGCGGGGTTCTGGTGATGGATCAACCCCGCCTACTGTGGCTCAAAGACACCGATGGCGACGGCAAGGCCGATCTGGTTGTTCACCTGATCGATGGCTGGGCCACCGACGACACCCATCACCGTGGCGGCTGGGAGTGGAGCCCGGGTGGAAAGCTCCACCTGCTCGAAGGGATCTCGACGAGTACGACCCTCGAAACCCCCTGGGGTCCACACCGCAGTCAGGGAACCGGCGGAGCCTACGTGATCGATCCGCGGTCGCTCAAGGTCCGGCAGTTCTCTCTTCCTGGCATGTACAATATGTGGTGCTACGTGTTCGATGAATGGGGCCAGGGGATTGTGGGGGACGGGACCACCCCGAACCAGACCTGGGACGTCCCCCTCTCCGGGGCTCAGTTTCCCGGTCGAAAGGGACTCAATTTCATCCTCCCCAACGGCGTTCGCCCCAACCTGGGCAGCGAGTGGCTCGTCTCCCGGAACCTGCCAGATGACCTCCAACGGCAGTTCACTTATGCCTGCGTCATTCAGATGAACGGGCTCACCCGATACAAGGTCGAGGACGATGGGGCCGGGTACAAGGGGGAGCGGATCAAGGTGAACGGTCAGTTCGCGGATCTGGTCCGGTCGACCGACAAGAACTTCCGCCCGAGCGACCCCCAGATTGGCCCGGATGGCGCGCTGTGGTTTGGGGACTGGGCGAATGCGCTGATTGGGCACATGCAGTATTCGCAGCGCGACCCCAATCGCGATCACCAGCACGGCCGCATCTACCGATTAGTGGGCAAAGACAAGCCACTGGTGACGCCAGTGACTCAGTTTGGCAAGACCGTGCCGGAAATCCTGGAGCAGTTGCGTGAGTACGAATGGCGGACCCGCTACCGTGCCCGCCGCGAACTCCGCGACCGGCCAACTGCGGAGGTTGTCGCCGCAGTGACAACCTGGGTGAGCGGGCTCGACCCAACCGCCAAGGATTACGAACGGCTTCTGTGCGAAGCCCTCTGGATCGAGCAGGGACACCACGCCATTGATCCCGATTTGCTGAAAAAAGTGATTGCCGCCAAGGCTCCGCAAGCGAGGGCCGCGGCGGTCCATGTCGCTGCAGAGGAGCGGGATCTCGTCCCGGGTGCGTTCGATCTGCTCAAGGCCGCTGCCACTGATGTCCACCCGCGAGTCCGGACCGAAGCCCTGCGGGGGTTGAGTTTCTACGCCACTCCGGAAGCCGTCGAGGCCGCGCTGGCCGTCACGAAGTTGCCGCTCGACTACTGGACGCGGTACACACTCGAAGCCACCCTGGGGGCTACGGAGTCCGTCTGGCGACCCGGATTCCTCGCCGGGAAGCTGAGCAAGGGGAACCCAACCGGCGAGAAGATCATGACCGACATCCTGAGTTCGTCGAAGGCTGGTGGTGCCGCCTCTCCGCACTTGCGCCTGTTGCTCGGGACGGAACCGCAGACGGCAGAAACGAGGAACAAGGCGATGACCGCCCTGGCGGGAATGAAGGGGAACCCGACCAATGGCCGGGCCGTGTTCGTCCGTAGTTGCACCGCCTGCCACAAGGTCGGCAACGGGGAGGGCCAGGACTACGGCCCGAACATGGCGGAAGTCGGCAAACGGCTGACGCGGGTGAAGATCGTCGAGTCGATCATTGATCCGAATGCGGACGTGGAGCCGAAGTACGCCTCGACCCGGGTGGTGACTCTCGACGGGAAAGTCATCGTCGGGCTGGTCGTTAGCGACACCAAGAAAGAGATCGTGATCTTCGACGGAAAGGAGAAGAAGACGATCCCGGTGGAGGACATCGAGACGAAGACGGTCCTCAAGCAGAGCAGTATGCCGGAGGGTCAGGCCGCAGCGATGTCCCCGGCCGAATTCCTCGATTTGATCGAGTACCTCGCCGCGCAGAAGTGATGCCCGCATCCCGACCCCGAGGGGTCGCAGTGAGCTGTCCCGGAATCGCCTGGGTTCCCAGGGCTTCCGCCCTGGGCTGAGAACGGCCGCCGCTTTGCGGCTGAAAAAACCCCCTGATCTCTGCGGTCGTAGGCCGCATTCGCTTAGCCCCGGATGGGGCGTTCGTTCTTAGCCCAGGGCGGAAGCCCTGGGCGGTTCCCGCACCGACTCCGAAGCCCGACCAGTTACACCCAGTTGGATTCGCAAGCTCCATTCGGCCCAATTGGTGGACGACCCCCAATCCCATCGAGTGCAATCCGCACTGCCGCATCGGCCGATTCTGGACAGCACCATGAATTCGGTCTCAGTGCGAGCAGTCGCCTCCACCCCAGCACAATCTCCGCGATTTGATACACAATGTCCGGCTTGTGCGGGCGACATCGCGAGGGTATTTGCAGAGGATCTGGCGATCCGACGGACTTTTGGCGTCGGGATGTGCCATTCTTACGAGGGGTAGCATACCCGCCGTCGGCGGGAGAGACCCGAATGAATGGAGGACGGCGATGGCAGCTAAGAAGAAGACTCCGGTCGCACCCGTGAGCCCAGAGCCGGTCGCGAAACCGGCCGAGGCCCCTGTGGCTCCGCCAGCTCCCGCGCCAGCCGCGGCAGCGAAGCCAGCGAAAAAGAAACCCGCGGCCAAAAAGGCCGCCCCCCCTGCTGCCAAGGCCCCCGCGAAGCCTGCGGCCAAAGCCGTACCAGCAGCTCCTGCCGCGAAGGCCAAGAAGCCAGCCGCCAAGAAGCCAGCCGCCAAGAAGCCAGCCGCCAAGAAGAAGTAAGTCGAGCGGCCCCGGTCTCGCTCCCGACGTTTCAATCGGGACGAGTCCGGGACGCGACTCGGTTGCAGAACTCCTGACTACCCACCCCGACTCGGCCCACATCCTTCCAACCCGCAGACCCATCCGCTCGATCCGATTGATCTGATCCACGAACCTGCCCTGAGCGTTGGATCAACGGAACGTGGATTTAGACGCACACACTCGAATACGAGGCTCCTGCCCAGCGTACCACTTTCACGCTCGGCAGGAGCCTCGCACTCCCGTTATACCGATGATGACTCCTGGAATGAGACAGCCCGAACAGGCTCATGTGAGTGACGGCTCCAGATGCTCGTTGGTGGTCAGTTCGTCTGTGCGTGGATCGCAAGCCAGACGGTTTCCTGATCCGGGTCCGTCCACTCGACCCGGTGCCGCACTCGGGCGGGGATCAGGAGCCAGTCGCCGGGTCGCATCTCCAGAAACTCCACCCGTCCCTCGATTCGCAGGCGAGCCGCACCGCTCAGCAGTGCCACCCACTCATCGGTCTGCTGGTCGTACCATTCATCCGATGGAGTCACGTGCCCCCGAGATACGATCCGCTCCACTCGCACACCGGGAGTCTGCCAGAGCATGCTGAGCGTCTCGACCGGGGAAGGGGGTGAGAGCGGAGTGAACAAGTTGCCTGTCGAGACAGTGTCGGTGTTCGTAAAGCACCTCCAGGTGGTTTCCGCAGCTGTGATATCCATCCAGTCGGTCGTCCTCCAGGGCTGCCCCGCAGCTTCGGAGCCTGATCGAGGGTTCCCGGTCTGGTGCATCTCGTTCGTGATGTAGGATGCGCAGTTGGCCGCGTGTATACTGGACGCGGCAAGTAA
>PLDW01000175.1 GCA_003136315.1 Gemmataceae bacterium
AATCCCATGATCCAGTGAGGAGCTGTTTGCCATCTACGCTGAGCGCCACGGACGATATTCCCTCGGTATGTTTTTTGAATGTTTGGAGTGGTTTGCCGGTGTCAGTACTCCACAGTATCGCTGTTTTGTCCAAAGATCCTGTGACAACTCTTTTGCCGTTCACACTTAATGCCACGGAGATGATACGCTGACCATGTCCCTTGAATGTCTGAATGTCTGTGCCGGTTTGCGTATCCCACAGAATTGCATCATTCCCGACCAAATCCGCAGTGACCACATGCCTCCCGTAAGGACTCATCGCTACGGCCGCCACCCCCACGCCAACAAGGTATGAGTGGAGAGATTCGCCTCTGACGGCATCCCACAGAGTTGCGTGCCACCCCGCCCCTGTTAGCGCGAGTCTACCGTTAAGACTCAATGCTACGGAACCGCTGCCGATTTCACCTTTTAATGTTTGGAGCGGCTTGCCGCCGCTGACATCCCACAGCATAGCGGTCTTGTTATCGGACCCTGTGAGGATGCATTTACCGTCTACGTTCAACGCCAAAGAGTTGACTGCGCTTGTATGCCCTTTGAATGTTTGGAACTGTCTACCAGTGTTGGCATCCCACAGTATAGCAGTGTTATCGGCTGAACCTGTAAGGACATGTTTGCCGTCCAAACTCAACGCCACAGAGGTGACGAAGCTCGAATGTCCTTCAAATCTTTGAATTGATTTGCCGGTATTTACATCCCATAATATTATATATTTATCAGATGATCCTGTCAAGACTCGATTGCCATCTAGACTAGATGACACCGAATTGACTTCTTCGTTATGTCCATGAAATCTTTGAAGAGATTTGGCGGTGTCGGCATCCCACAAGATTGCAGTTTTATCTCTTGATCCTGTGAGGACTCGGTTTCCGGTTCCATGAAATGACACAGAAAAAATAGAATCAGTATGTCCTTTAAATGTTTGAAGAGATTTACCTAAATCGGCATCCCACAAGATTGCAGTTTTATCACCTGATCCCGTTAGTACACGTTTGCCATCTAGGCTTAACGCCACCGAACTCACGTAGTCAGCGTGTCCTTTGAAGGTACGCAACGGCTTGTCTGAAGTCGCATCCCATAGGATCGCAGTTTTATCGCCTGACCCTGTGAGCATGCGTTCGCCGTTCAGACTTAACGCCACAGAGCTGATGTAGTCAGTGTGTCCTTTGAAGGTTCGGAGTGGCTTGCCACTGATAACATCCCACAAGATCGCAGTTTTGTCGCCTGACCCAGTAAGTACCCGTTTGCCGTCCAGGCTCAACGCCACAGAGCTGATGTAGTCAGTGTGTCCTTTGAAGGTTCGGAGTGGCTTGCCACTGATAACATCCCACAAGATCGCAGTTTTGTCGAACGAACCTGTGAGGACGCACCTGCCGTCCACAGTCATTGACACGGAACGGACGCAGTCGGTATGTCCAACTGGCAGCAATAATTCCGGGGGATCCTCGCCGGTGGCGACTACCATCCCCGGCAGCAAACCCAGCATTGCCGGAGCAAGCCTGATGAGAAATGAGTAAGTGATGCCACGATGAACAGCTTTGGTCATGATCGGATCCTCAGGCAAGAGTATTATGCTGCTCGAACCCTATTGTCGAGTGCCTGTTACCATCATCGCAATGGCTGGGTGGCGCGAGGTACACCTAGTTTCAGTGTACGGACTGCGTCCGAGAACAGCGGTTGGCCTTCTTCTCCAGCCCAGCGGCTGCGGGGTACGAGTTGGTGGAGCGCCTTGTGGATCTTGGATTTGTCCGCGGGCCAACGGGTATCGAGTTCCGCCACCGTGCCAAGTCCGAGTTCGGCAGCGGCTACACGGGCGTCAATGGGATATTCCTGGTAGAGTCGAACCACTCGGGAGACGGGCTCATCTTCTCCTCCCAGGTCGAAAGGTGGTGTGCGACGGCCTGGGCCATTGCTCCGAAGCAAATGGTCATACAGCGGGGCGCGGGTGGCTGCAACGATGAACCAATCGGCCCTGACGGAGGGTGAGTCGAGGCTTACTGTGAGGGCACAGAGTTCGCGGGCGAGTTTACGCAGTGAGTCATCGTTGTGAACGAGGGAGTCATAACGGACACCGTAGGGCTCAGCCTTTAGTAGGTCTGACCATTCATTCGCCGCGTCCCAACCAAGGTCACGTAGGTCGATACGCAGCACACAGCTAGTGGTATCGACGGGGTAGAGCGGCACATCTTTCTTGTTCCAACTCAGCCGGTTTACCACCCGGTTTAGGGCGTCGAGATGGAGGCCCCAGTCCGCGTCGCTGATGTAGGGGTTGTCATGAACACCCGTCAGCGTGAAGTATCGCATATGCGGTCGTTCAGCGACTTCGAGTTTGCCGAGGTCGTCGTGTACGGACTGTAATTCCCCGCGTACGCCGACTGGCAACCGCCTGGAGACGACCCGACGTTCGACCGCTGGCGGCGGGTCTTCCTTTCCACCCACTTGGTGCTGGGGCGGGCTGCCGCTGAGAACGCTCCACAACGCGACGAGACACCCCAACAGTACCACCAGACCCACCGCCAGACCCACGCGACGGCTGGTCGACCGCCAACCCTGCAAGGGATCGGCCAGGTCAATCGAGGCTGGCAGGAGAGGCTGTGGCGTGTTGGCTGGCGGTTCCCATGTACCCGCCAAGTAACGTCCGAGATCATCGGCAAACTCGGCCATCGAGCGGTAGCGGTCGGCGGGTTCCCGGGCCATCGCTCGGCGGCATATAGCGATGAGGGCTGGGGGGACATCCGGACACAACTCGTCGAGTGGGGTTGGAGAAGCCTCCTGGATCTCCACCAACAGTTGTAACGCCCTCTCCTCCCTGAATGGTGGTTGTCCCGACAGCAGTTCGTACAGGATGTCGCCAAGACTGAAGATGTCGCTTGCCGGTTCAGGTTCGCGTACCCCACATGCCTGCTCGGGCGAGAAATACCGTGGAGTCCCGGGGGTAAAGCCGATTCCGGTCAACCGCAACTCCTCTGGGTCGAGCGGGAAAGCCAGTCCGAAATCGGCGACGACGACCTGTCCCTCCCCATCGTATAACAGATTCGAGGGTTTGAGGTCGCGGTGGACGATACGAAGGTCGTGAGCATGCTGTAAGGCAAGGGCGACATCAGCGACGAGACGTGCGGCATCCCTTGGAGCGAATGGCCCGCGGTCTTGCAATGTACTCGCGACGGAGCCGTTAGGGTAATACAGCATCGTGAAATAGGGCAGCCCGTCGCACGCGCCGACATCCAGCGCCCGGCACAAGCCGGGGTGGACGAGTTGCCGCATCACGCTCGCCTCGCGTAGGAACCGCTGGAGTCGGGTGGCGTGTTCCGCAACGGCCTTCAGCCCATGCCCTTGGGGCAACCGCGGCACCTTCAAGGCCACGGCCGGACCACCCTCCATTGGCTCCGCGAGGAAGACTCGCCCCATCGCGCCCCCCTCGAACTCCCGCAGGAGTCGATAGCCGAAGATGACTGGGAGAGTCACGGTCTCGGCGAGCCAGGGTGTACCGATGGCGGCAGCGGTTCCAACTGGTGCCGGCTCATTGGCCACCAGCGGGGTCCGTTGATCCACATGCCACAGCATGCTTAACTCCTCCCCCCACGCTGGGAAACGGCGCAGATATTCGGCCAACTCGACGGCCTCCCCCGCCTGCCGTCTCAGCGTCCACTCTGCCACCACCAAATCGCACGCGGCCTCTGGTTCGGCCTCCAAACCCGGCAACCGAGTGAGGTAGGTCTCGACGGGGACGCGGACTTCCCGGCGGTGGCGAGTCGCCAGGTCTTCGACAAGACGCCGCATCCAGACGGGTGCAGGTTCACCTGCTTGCCGGGCCAGCGGGAGAAAGTCGTCCATCGCGGTCCGGTGCCTTTACTTGGGAGGAGGAGGGATCCTATAGCGAACAGCCACCGAAGCGCGGACCCTCCCGACGATCCTTTGGACGACGGTATAGTTCTGGGTAATGGGTGGTCCAACGCCCGTGCCACCGTCCCCCACGGCCCGCGAGCCGTTTTCCTCATCCTTGGGGGGTGTCTTTTCCCACGCTGCGCAGAAGGTGGCGGTGATGGTGCCGAGGTCGGTGGCTTTGTTCATCTTTGCGGCGGCAGTGTCAGCGTAGTCGGTGATCTTGAACTGGTTCGTGGTGGTATTGTTGCGGTGCCAGCCTTTGATCGTGACGCTCTCTTGTGGTGGAACGAGAAACATATCGTAGAGCGGGGCACCTACGAACGGCCCCTCCTTCTGCCGCAATTCGCTGAACACGAAGACATTGAGGCCATCGATACTGAGTCGCACGGCGACCTCGATCGAAGAGCGATTGATGAGCCGGACCGCATACGTCTGGTCTCGCTGCATCTTCACAAAGCTGAAACCGTCTTCGTTTTCCGGCTTCAGGGGTTTGTTATCGATGAGGATCTCCACACCGTAGAGGTCGTTCTCCTTTGCGAGAACCACTGTCCCGTCAAAATGGGTCTTGGGTTTGTCGAAGGCCAACACACCCTGCTGGGCACTTTCTTTGCCCGGCGGGGTGTAGACGACGGTCTGGCCCAAAATGATGCAAATGGCCTCCTCATCCTCGATGCGGTAGGTGAGTATGTCTTCCTGCGAGTTTTCCAGGGTGAACGACGCAGTGAATCGCATTTCGATGACGATCCGCTCCACCTTTCGGTCGTTCTTCGAGGGCACCTTCCGGCCGCGGTAAGTAACGGCTAGCCCGACATCAGCTTTGTGTTTCACCTTCAGCTCGGCGCGGCCGAGTTCCTCAATCAGTAGGGGGCGGATGCCCGGCCCCGCCGTACTGGGCGTGGTAGGGTCGCCGTTTGTCACCTCACCGACAGATATTTCTTGGATGCGGCGTCCCGTGAAATAGTCCCGCAGTTTCTCCGATGCCTTATGCATCTCACAGCGGAGCGGGTCGTTGGCGGTCGCCAAGCCCGGGGATAGTAACATGGTTAGGGGGGCGACCAGTAAGATTGCCGCCAACCTTGGGAATACCCTGGGGCATACTGACACAGGAAACCTCCGACAGCTCCCGGGCTGTCCAAAGCCATAGGAATCCCCACGGTGCCCGCGGGGCACCCTGACAAACGTAAAGGGAGGCGGGACCGTACAGCAGAATACCAAGAAATCGGCCGAAAATCAAAAAAACCCCTGCGGAGGGTGAATCTCTATGCCCGACACGACAACTGCCATGTGTTTGACCACCGAATCCCTCCTCGCTGCGATCTGCGCTGGCGACGAAGAGGCCGCTGCTGTCCTCGTCCAGCGGTACGAGCCGATGCTCTTCCGCCTCCTTCGGGTCCGGGGGGCCATTCGCTGGTTACAGGGCGAACTGAGTAGTCAGGATCTGGTACAATCGGTCTTCCTCCGGGCATTCGCAGCCATTCACGGCCGAGAGGTGCGATTCAGTGACGAGGCGGCTCTGGAGAGTTTCCTGAAGACTCTCGCCCGGAACCGACTCCGCGACCATATCCGAGGCAAGAAGGCAGCACGGCGCGACCGGCGGCGGACCGTGTCCGGGGACGTAGTTGCGCTTGATCGAGAAGCGGGACGAGGGCCAAACCCGAGTCAAGTCGCGGAAGTCCGCGAAATGTTGATTCGCGTCGAGGGCTGCGCCCTCCCCGCTGACCTTGACGTGTTGCGCAGGCGAGTGGACGGTGCCACCTGGCAAGAGTTGGCGGCTTCGTGCGGCAGCACTCCGGAAGCCCTTCGGCAGCGTATCCAGCGGGTACGCCAGCAAATTCGAGACACTTTATCAGAATAAATCGCCTGGGCGGACTCCAAGCTGAGAGACTACGATCCCTCTTGCCCTCTGCCCGTATGGATGGAGGGCCATAACACCCTTCGTCTACCCGGCTGATCCCACGCGGTCAGCCCATGTCTGCACTTCCTCCCTCTGCCCCCGTAGCGAATCGAGTTCACAGCGCAGCCGAGCGATCTCCTCACGTTGCCTCTCGATGATCCGGTACGCCAACTTCTCCCGCGGTTTGCCACCGAGTAGCCACTTGTAGTGCTTCAGGAACGCCGCAACCTGGGCGTCCGGGATCATCTGTCGCTTTGCCATTCGTCACATCTACCATTTGAATAATATTCTTTCAAGTATCTGTTCGATGCGCTAGTCTGCCCCCGTTTGTGCGGCTTTTGTCGCGTTCCGTCGGGTGGTCCGCCGGAATCAAGAGGGCCGGCGGGTGCTAGTAACACCCCCGGCCCGTGGCCCTGTCAGAAAGGGACAGGACGATGGCCACGATACGCGCCTTACTGGCGCAGGGCAACGGCAAGTTGGGGCAGTCAATTCACCACTTTGACCTCCCCGCAGTCACCACATGCCCGGGGCGGTCGCCCGCCTGCGAGGCGGTCTGCTACGCCAACTGCGGGCGGTTCCACGCTGACTTGGTGCGGGACCGGTTGCGGTGGTGCTTGCGGCAATCCCGACGGGAGGATTTCGCCGACCGCATGGTCGATGAGATCCGACGGAAGGGAGTGTTGGTGGTTCGGATTCACGTGTCCGGGGACTTTTACAATGCCCCGTACACGCAGAAGTGGCTCACGGTGTTCCACCAATGCCCGGCCACACGGTTCTTCCTGTACACCCGCTCGTGGCGGGTGCCGGAGATCGCCGTGGTGTTGGAGCAGATGGCGGAGCAGTCCAACGTCCGGGTTTGGTATTCAGCGGACCCCGAAACGGGCCTGCCTGAACCGGTCCCGGCTGGAGTCAGGGTGGCCTGGATGCAGTCATCGGAGGATGATCCGCAACTGGGCAACCTGGTCTTCCGGGTACAGCGGCTACGCACCCACCCAATCGGGCGGGTCGGGTTGCCGATGGTTTGCCCGCACGAGACGCCTGGTGGTCGCCACCGGAATGTCAACTGCGGCAATTGTGGCCACTGCTGGTCGTAGCCTCGAACCCCACGCCCAACCTTGGGCGTGGGGTTTATTTCCGAAAAGCAATTCTTTGCGATCCAGGACCGAGGCTCCGTTCCGCAAGATGGGGCTGCGATTCGCAGCGACATGGATTTCCGTCAACCCAGGCAGTCGTGTGGGAAACTTCGTGCTTCCTGCATAGACCGAACTGATATGCTCAGAGAGGTTGGCAGCGAAGCTGCCCTGTCGCTGTGCGGGAAGCTCACTTCTGGATTATTCATCTGCTGCTGAAGAGGACTTCTGACAGATTAGTTTTAAGCAGCGCCTTTCAGCGTAGCATATAATCACAGTTTCTATTGAAATGGGCTTCGGAAAATGACAGCGCCGTCACCACAGCCACTTGCTGAAGTCACTTCTGAACTGCTGCAATCGTCTTCTGAAAATGACAAGAGCGATAATCTCCGTACTTCCTCCATTGACCGAATGGAGGCACTCAAGTGAGGTTGGCAGCGAAGCTGCCCTGTCGCTGTGCGGGAAGTCACCTTTACCGGCTACTTGCTACGGTGTTCCCGATGTCGCGCCCCCTCTGTTCGCGGTCGGGTGACCCTGCAAGCACGATTGCTGGAAAGGTTGCAATGCTGCAATCACGATTGCAAGACATCAAGATTACAACCTTGCGGCATTCCTTATAGTTCGCCTAACCCACTTTAGGCGAACTATGATGACTTGCTCCCTTGTGGTGTACTTCTGACATGAGTTTTGAACCTGACATGTCTAGAAATTTGTATGGCTACTACCGCGATTGACATATACAATTATTATGTGCTATTATAACAATCTGTAATTACCAGATAGGGTGTCATATGACAAAAATTTTTCACGCTAAAATAGGTGATGATGGCCGAGTAGTTATACCTGCGACATTTCGGAAGCAACCCGGGTTCCATCCCGGTGATACCGTGGTCATCGAGCAAGACGGGGATGCTGTCAAGATATCCAGCTATGCCCAGGTTCTCAAGGAGGTCCAGGAGCACTTTCGACAATACGTTAAGCCTGGCCAGAGCGTGGTCGATGAGTTGATCGCCGAACGCCGCGCCGAGGCTGCCCAGGAAGAAGCCGAACTGGCTGAGTGGTTAGCCAAGCACGGTCGCACCAATGCGTAGCTGCGTCTTCGATGCTTCAGCGGTCCTCGCACTCCTCCTTGGCGAGCCAGGGGCGGATCGCGTGGACATGATGAGACTTGGCAGTATCTGGTCAACCATCAATTACGCCGAGGTGCTGACGAAGTTGAGCGCAGTGAGCGGCTCTCTGGAAGGCACACGCCTTCGGGTCGATCGGCTGGAGTTGACGCCGATCCCGTTCGATGTCGAACAGGCTGCTTTGGCCGCATCTTTGCGGACGGTTGCCAAGCCCTTGGGGCTGAGTCTGGCCGATCGCTGTTGCTTGGCCCTGGCGCTTTCCCGCCGACTGCCAGTACTCACGGGCGATCGGAAGTGGCAAAAAGCCGGATTCGATCTCGAAATCATCCCGATCCGGTAACACCATGACCGGTTCCGGCTTCCTCATCCCTTCCCCGTCTGGCACCTCTCAAGTGGCAGCGGATTCGGGCGTAGCCTCTCCGCTAGAGACGTTGCGGGCGCGGGTTGGTGAAGCCTGCCAATCCTGGCTCGCTAAATCGCCGTCTCGCGACACCCGTGCCAACTATGACTGCGACCTGCGGCAATTCCTGGCGTTCGCCGGTATTCCCGGCGATCAGCCCGAAGCCTTGCTGGCGATCCGCCCCCTCCAGATCTCCGCCTGGCGGGATGACCTGCGCGAGCAGGGGATGACCAACAGTTCGATTCGAAGGAAGCTCACCGTCCTGCGGTCACTCTACTCGTATTTGCAGACCTATGGCTATCTCGGCACCAACCCGGCCCACTCCGATTTTGTTACAGCTCCAGCGGTTCCGCGAGATGGCAAGACGGTCGGCCTGTCGCCCGAGGATTGCCGCAGCCTGCTTGACGCCCCCAAGGATATCACGCCCCCCGGCGTGCGTGACCGGGCGTTGCTGGCCGTTCTGGCCTACACCGGATGCCGGGTCGGCGAGTTGACGCGGATCACTGTCAGCGGCTACAAGACGACCGGTACGCACAAAGTGCTGGAGATTTTCGGGAAAGGCGGCAAAGAGAGACAAGTGCCCCTCCATCCCGAGGCGGTCGAGCGGCTGGAGGCGTGGCTGGATGAAGCCGGCCTGCGCGGCGTGCCGAACGGCCCGATGTTCCGCCCAGTCATGACGGCCCGGGGTAATGGCAAGAAGGGATTTGCCCCTCGGCCATTAACCCGCCGGGCGGTCCAGAAGTTGGTGGAACGCTATGTCCGGAAACTCAAGCTCGACCCAAGTGTCACCGTCCATTCGTTGCGTGTCACGGCCCTCACCACGGCCCGGGAACGTGGCAGCGACATCATCGACCTGCAAGAATTTGCGGGGCATTCCGACCCTCGCACTACCCTTACCTATATTCGCAGCCGGGACCGTCTCAGCAAGTCGCCGGCCTACGTCCTGCGGTACTGACTCTGCGGATGTCGGCGGGGCCGCCGACAGGATCCGATGCCGCAGAATCGCTTGCCCTGGTCGCCCAGTGCTGGTAGCGTTGCCCGGCACGATCAGGAGCAAGCCCGTGGCCAAGAAGAAACCAACCCCGAAATCCTCACCGCCAGCGAAGCGGGCCACCCCACTCGGTGATGACCGCGGATACGGTGGACTCCTGTCTGGCTTATCCACCCTCTTGGATAAGGCTCGTCATGGGGTGGTCCGGACGGTCAACACAATATTGACAGCTACGTACTGGGAGGTTGGCCGGCGGATCGTTGAGTTCGAGCAAGGTGGCAAAGCCCGCGCTGGATATGGCGAGGCCCTCCTCCAACGCCTCGCTGTTGACCTGACCGCCAAGCATGGCCGAGGCTACTCCGAGCGCAATTTGCGACAGATGCGGGCCTTTTTCCTGGGCTGGGAGATTCGGCAGATGCCATCTGCCGAATTCCAGGCTCGTGTCAAGCAAGCCGCTGACACACCTGGGCGGGCGTTGCCTACCCTCTCTCAACCGCTGGAACCCACGACGATCTCGCCGGGCGTGTTTCCATTGTTTTGGTCCCACTACGTCCGCTTGTTGTCCGTCGAAAACCTGCACGCCCGGCAGTTCTATGAGGTAGAGGCAATTCGCGGGGCATGGTCAGGCCCTCAACTCGGCCGGCAAGTGAACTCGATGTTCTACGAGCGTGTTGCTGTCTCCAGGAACAAGGCAGCGATGCTGACCAAAGGGCAGATGCCGAAGCCCGAGGATGTGGTCACGGCGGAAGAGCAGATTCGCGATCCGTTCGTTCTGGAGTTTCTCAATCTCAAGAATGAATATGCAGAAAATGATCTGGAAAACGCCCTGATTCAACATTTGGAGGAGTTCCTGCTCGAACTCGGTGGAGATTTCACCTTCGTCGGCCGGCAGAGGCGGCTCCGGTTGGACGACAAGTGGTTCAAGGTTGACCTGGTGTTCTTCCACCGTGGGTTGAGATGCCTGGTGATCGTCGATCTTAAAATTGGGGAGTTCAGCCACGCTGACGCTGGGCAGATGAACATGTACCTGAACTACGCCAAGGCTCACTGGACAAAGGAAGGAGAGAACCCACCGGTCGGGTTGATTCTCTGTGCCCAAAAGGGTCACGATGAAGCTCGCTACGCCCTGGAAGGGCTCGGGAACAAGGTGCTCACGAGTACCTACCGGACGAGCCTCCCCGACGAGAAGGTGCTGGTCGCCGAGGTGGAACGAACCCGGCGGATGCTCGAACTTCGCTCGACGGTGGGAGGGCACGAGTCGAAGAAGAGGGAGTAGTAGGATGAGGAGAATTTGCCGACGCTGTCGGCAAAATTGATCCCCAGTTCGGTTGAGGATACAGCCCCCGGAACCAGTTCCGAGGTCCGGCCGCAAGGCAGTCAATCCAACTCCAACCAACACCACCTCATCCCGCTCTACCATCCGGGCAACCCGCCTCTTTTCGCTGTCCACAGGCAGCCCGAGCGGTTCGCTCCAGCTCCCACGCATCCTGGCGATTGCTGGATTTCCGCAACCACCAGCCATCCGGTCCCCACCGCCGCCGCCCTACCATCCGGGCAACCCACCCCCTTACGCTGTTTGCAGGCAACTCGGCCGGGTCGACCCGACCTTGGAGTGTGCCCACCATACTAGTGTTCACTGGATTTCCGCGAGCGGTTTCAGCCATCCTGCTGTCAACCTGGCGATGGAGGGAAGTGGTGAGGAGCGCCGACGCCGCGGCGATATCGCCCGCCGACATACCCGGCCGCCAGAGTGCAGGGAGTTTGGGAGGAACTGCTTTTCCAGGCTTCCGCTCAGTATTGCGGCCCTCCAGCACCAGTGTCGGTCGGGAAGGCAGAATGGGGACTGCGGGTGGGCGGTGGAAAAGTACAGCCCCTGTACGTTTCGCGGCGAGAGAGGGATTCCCATGCAGTCGGCCGACACCCGCGGCCCTCATACAGGACCGGGTAGGTGTGAAAGAGATGGTCTCGGCCGACACCTGAGGCGCCGAAGCTACGTACTCTTACAGGGTTTGAAGGGGGTTCGCGGGCTGGAAGGGTCAGAGCCTGGTCGAAGTCGAGGGATTCTCGGTCAACCCAACTTGTCGCTGTTGGAGTTGACCCGACTGATTGTACAACTGCCGCTGACGGATCGGCTCGGGACCGAAGCGGCACAGGAGACATACCGCATTTTCGCACAAGCTGTGCGGGAGCGGTTGCCGGAGGGGTTGGGTCAATTCGGTGGGCTGTTCATCGGCCGCGGGGTGTGGAACCTCAACCTCGTGCAGGTTCCCACGCCCCAGTTGGGCGAGGTCGTAAGCTTCCTGGTGGCCGGGATGCGGCAACTTGGCATTGACCAACAGGCGGTCGTGGTACGCTGCGACGAGAGGGGGAGTGGGCCGTCGGTGTTCACGCCGGTCTGGCCGATAGGGTATCAAGGGCGGTTCTTTGTGTCCTGACGACCGGCGACCGGCTTACGGTACGTTACAGCGTTTCGAGACAGCGGGTTGGATGTGGGATCTGGCAATGGGATGTGACAGGCACGACTTGCCCGCTCATACCGACGCGATCCGCGAGCACCTAACCACCCGGTTCAGACCGTGGCCGCTCCACCTTTGCTCGCAGTTCCACGTGGCGGGTGCTCTATTACCAGCAACATTGGAGACGGTGTTTTGCGTGCCATACCACTGTCACGCCCGCACGACGGATAAAACCCTCTGCGTTTTGCACCACTATGCGGGTTAAGCCCTTCGGCAGGATCGAAGGGTAAATTTGCCCGCCCCATAATCGATTGGGACCGAAATCCCGGTCCCAACCAGCAAATCAGATGCACCCGGAACATACCTCCCACGGCTCCGGCCGGATGAACGCTTTCCTCTCGTTGATGGCTGCTTGGGTCGTCCGGTGCAGATTGACATCGGAGAGATACTTAAGCGGTAAGATGGTACGAATGATTTGCACAATTTCACGCAAAGCGAGATACAGCTTGTTCTTGCGGCAGTAACCAGGCAGGAAGAAGAGAGGCGGTTTTGAGAGGCGATCATGACCCCTTTCGGGGGGTCCAGGGCGGGAAACACCCGCCGACCATTCGGCAGGTGTCCGGATGTGATGTGCTCCCCGAGCCCATCTGGCCGGAGAGAAGGGGAACGATTTGGCGACTCCAATGGATCAGGTACAATCTTCAAAGTGTTTGATAACGAGCAGTCCCATCGATTTCACGATCCCAGCGGCGATGGCCGGTTTGGCCGCCCAACCGATCACCGGGATGAAGGTGGCCGTCTCCATAGCGATGAGCTTCCCGATGAAGGCCGCGACCCCGATCGCACCGGCGGTGGCCGTGGCCTCCCCATGCTGTATTCAGCTCTGAAGATCGTTGCCGCCTTGCATCGGATCTGGTTCAAGCGTCACCCCGAATGATGACAAATCGGGAATGCTCGAAGCGACCTTTGTATATTCAGATTTCTATCCTTCGCCGACCATATACACGAGATTGGCAGTCGACTTCCGGTTCCGTTATTCTCCACTCAGCCATCCCGTGTTCCTTTTCGCGGACCAGCACTCGCCAGTGCAAGGAACCGAGAAAATGCCGCGATGACGTCGACGCCGCACGATGTCGCCCACTGGATGAATTCGGTTACGTCGACGCGGCGATTGCCCGTCTCGCAATTATAAATCCAGCTTTGCGGCTTACTCATCCTCGTGCCGAGATCTCGCTGAGTCAGTCCGGCCTCTTCTCGCAAAAGACGCAAAAAATCCGGCAGTGGCCGATATTCCGAAGAGTGTTGAGACTTGGTCGCCATTTGCCCCGATTATCGGGCCAAATCGGCTTGACACGAGTTCAGTGTCAACTTACGATTCTCGTTATGAATCTTGACCGGGCCACAACCCCAAGACCCGCCTGCGGTGGGTCTTGCAGGCTCTCTGCTGCCATGCCAATAAGGCATTCTATTCGACACCAGCGACGACGCGGAGCACATGGCTGCTGGTGGGAAGCGATGTGTCTTCTGACATGGAGGCACAGGATGGTTCAGGGGAAAAAATCCTCCGGGTCTGAGAGACACAAGCGTGTGCCGATGCACGGGTGGACTCGCCGGCCAACCTGCCCCGACAGACGGACCAGTCGCCATCCGCCAT
Source organism: Gemmataceae bacterium (assembly GCA_003136315.1). Lineage (GTDB taxonomy): Bacteria > Planctomycetota > Planctomycetia > Gemmatales > Gemmataceae > Urbifossiella. The sequence continues at coordinate 13,574 of PLDW01000175.1, forward strand.
CCGCCCTCGCCACCAGCCGACCGCGTTCCGTCCTCCGGTTCGACTTCGCTGATGACCGAGACCATCGTGGTTTCGAGGGCTGTTGCCAGGCTGTGCAGGACCAGGAGTGTGGGGTTCGCTTCCCCTCGTTCCACCATGCCGAGGTAGTTCCGGGACAGCTGCGTTCTCTCCCCAAGTGCCTTCTGAGACAAGCCCGCGGCCTCCCGTCTACGGCGGATGACCCGCCCGTCAAGGAGTGGATTCTGTTTCGAGCAATGGATTGCAGGGAAGCGTAGAGGTTCCGAGCCTTGCTGGTTGTTAACCCGGCATCGAGCCGGCCCCGCACGTCACATCGTCGCAGCGCTCCGCCGCGGTGACGTTTAACGCCCGAACCCTTGAATGCTCCCGGACGCGTTGGAGTCAGCCATGACCGAGCGCGAGTTATGTGCCGCTGCACTGAATCTGCAAGGTAGCGCGCGCCTCTCCTACCTCGAACAAGCCTGCGGCAGTGATGGTGCTCTGCGTGAACGGGTCGAGCTCATGCTGCACGAACAGGATCGCCCAGAAGACGATCTAGACGCAACAGCTTTGATGACGACCGAGGCCACGGCAGGACAGCCGACCGCAGACGATCCCGATGCCACGGGCGGCCACTACGAGGAAGAAAATGCCACTGTCATTGCGGGCAGATACAGACTCCTTGAACTGATCGGCGAAGGGGGGATGGGAAGCGTCTGGCGGGCACAGCAATCGGAGCCGGTCAAGCGGTTCGTGGCGGTGAAGCTGATCAAGACCGGGATGGATTCCAAAGCTGTTCTCGCCCGCTTCGAAGCCGAGCGCCAGGCACTGGCGGTGATGGATCATCCGAATATCGCCCGAATACTCGATGGCGGCATGACCGGCACAGGCTCACCCTTCTTCATCATGGAACTGGTCCGAGGTGTGCCGATCACCGAGTTCTGCGACGCCCGCAAGCTGACCCCGAATCAGCGGCTGGAACTGTTCTTACCCGTGTGTCAGGCGATTCAGCACGCGCACCAGAAAGGCATCATCCACCGCGACATCAAGCCTTCGAACGTGTTGATCACGCTCTATGACGACAGGGCCGTGCCCAAGGTGATCGACTTCGGCATCGCCAAGGCGACGGGCGGGTCGCTGACCGACAGCTCCTATCACACCGCCTTCGGCGGCATCGTCGGCACTCCGGAATACATGAGCCCGGAGCAGGCGAACCTCAACAACCTCGACATCGATACGCGCAGTGACGTGTATTCGCTCGGCGTGTTGCTCTACGAACTCCTCGCCGGCAGCCCGCCGTTCCGCAGCGCTGAGCTACGGAAGGCCGGGGTGCTGGAAATCCTCCGCTTCGTCCGCGAGGAAGAACCGCCCAAGCCGAGCACCAAGCTGAGCACCGCCGACAAGCTGGCAAGCATCTCGGCCAATCGCGGCATGGAGCCGAAGAAACTGACGTGCCTGCTGCGTAACGAACTCGACTGGATCATCATGAAGGCGTTGGAGAAAGACCGGGCGCGACGATACGACACGGCAGTCGGGTTTGCTGCCGACGTGCAGCGCTACCTGGCAGGGGAAGCGGTACAAGCCCATCCGCCGTCCGTGGCCTACCGGATGCGGAAGTTTGTCCGCAGGAACAGGGGACGAGTGGTGGCGGCGAGCCTGTTGATCGCGGCTCTCGTCGCAGGGCTGGCGGGGACTTCCTGGCAGGCCATCCGGGCCACGCGGGCGGAATCGCAAAGGAGTGAGGAGCGAGACCGGGCGATCAAGTCTGAAGGGGAAGCTCGCCAGTTGCAGGCCAAGGCCCAGCAGGAGGAACGGAAGGCGGTCAAAGCCGCTGCGGAAGCGGCTGCCATGAACCGCTTCTTCAAGGAACTGACCCTGGAATCGCGTCGCAGCGTCAAAGAGGGCGACCAGTGGCGGGCGAAGACGGTGGATGAGGCGGTGGCCATTATCGATACCGAACCGATCCGGGCTCTGTTCGCCGACCATCCGCTCGCCGAGGCCGAAATCCGCGAATGGCTGGGCAGTTCCGCCTCCTCGATCGGCGGATTTGCTACCATCCCCACCTTTCCCGGCAGACCACAGAAAAAACGGCCAGTCACCCATCACTACGGCGAAGGCAATGTCACGCTTCTCCTCGATCCGGAAGCGGTCCGTCGGCATCTCGAGCGGGCGGTGGAACTTCGGCGAATGTATCTCGGCCCCGATGATCCCAAGACCCTGGCGACCATGCAGAAGTTGGCACAAATCCACCTGTCGCAAGCGCACGCCGCCGAGGCGTTGGTCGTGCTGGGTGAGCTTGTGGCCAGGAGTAACGCCACGTTGGGGCCAGGCCATGACAACACCCTCAGCTACAAGGCGTCGCTGGCGATGGCCTCTGAGGCGGCGCAGAAAACGGACGATGCCTTGCGGATCTGGAATGAGTGCTATGCAGGTACTAAAGCCAAATGGGGACGAGACAGCGAACAGGCATTGAATCGTCTGGATAGCTTCGCCGGTGCCTGCGAGCGAGCCGGGCGACTGGAGGAAGCCTTACGCCATAGCGAGGAATCGCTGCGCGGCAGGCGAACTCTGGCGACAGCCCCGATGGATGTCGGCCTCAGGATGTGTCTGGAGCGGGTGGCGCGCCTCCACAACGCATTGCATGACTACCTTCGGGCCGAGCCGCTGTGGCGTGAGGCGCTCCTGCTCGTCTCGCAGGATGAGTATGTCAAGTCTGAGATACTGGGACCGCTCGGCTTGTGCCTGCTGCACAATGGGAAACCCTCCGAAGCCGAGACAGTGCTGCGTGAGTGCCTGACGATCCAGGAGAAGACGGCCCCCAACTTCTGGTCAACCTTCCATAGCAAGTCACTGCTCGGTGCAAGCCTGCTCGGCCAGAAACGATTCGCCGAGGCGGAGCCGCTGCTGCTGGCGGGCTATACGGGGATGAAGCTGCGCGAAAACCAGATTGTCCTGAAAGACAAGGCCTGCCTCACCGAGGGGCTGGCACGACTGGTGCTGCTCTACGATGGCTGGGGCAAGAAAGACAAGGCAGATGAATGGCGGGCAAGGACGGAGGCGGAGAGGCCGCAGTCTCTTGCGAAGCCGTGAGTCGATGGGAACCATACAGGTCCGGAATCCGGGCCTGCCAACCGTCAGGAGACGACGCTTCATCTATTCATAGTTGGCGCAGACCTTGCTGCAAGCGGCTTGGGCGGCAGTCAATGCGGCATTTTTACAACCCGATGAACCGCCAAGAGGGGGACAGGCATCGGTAGCAGTGTGAAGGATCGAAACGACCGAGGTCTGCGCGTCATTTAACGTCAAGGAGCATGTGTAGCTCAAGGTATATGTTGCCGGATTCGTTGCGGCATTATACTCGAAATCCACTTCGTTGGCGGATGACCGAATGCAGCTTTGCGAAGGAAGGGAAGAATTGAGGGTCAGGCTGACGCCGATGATGGCACTTGTTGAGGGCAAAGAGGCCGTGCTATTGGCAACTGGGATGAGCTGACTGGACGTAGCGGCTATGGCAACACCAGTGATGGAATCGATGGCCGCAATGTGCTGGCTCGTGATTACCTGAGCGGAAGAATGTTCAGGTAAAGCTCCAAGCACTACCAAAATCAATACGCCTACGATCACATTCTTCATAATCACCTCATCGTTCCAGTGAATCTTAATTTAAATTTACTATATAATTGTTAATAAAATACTAACAATCTATAAATATCTAGACATTATTGATATAGCAAGAAAAGAATCGGTTAGTCGACATTACCGCCGAGTGACCCTTCTCCACCAGCGCCGTAATGCGATTGGCTCCCTTCTTGGTCATCCTCGCCTCCAGCAAAAGAAGAGGCCCGGCTTCCTCCTCCTGCCACGTTGGGTGGAGTCAGAACCGGCGTTAACGATGGGCAGGAGTAGGCTGGTCGAGTTGCTGCGCGATCTGGGCGATGAGCGACGGGTCTTCGGCAGATGTGTTGACTGTCCGAAGGGCCATGTTGAGAAGGACACTGGCGACCTGGCCAGCGGACGGGGTGAACCCCTTCGCCGCCAACGAGGTGGCAAGGGTTTCGAGCGTGTGCCAATCTTGATCGCTGACGGGGATCTTGACTCTCTGGTCCGTTCCCTCGACACGCGGACGGCCGCCGTGGGAGACCATGCGAAGCATGATTTCAGCACGCAACGCATACAACGTCATGGCCGCGGGGTGACCGGCCTCCCAATCGCCAGCGGGTTCGGCCCCCAGCGCGGCAGCAACCGCGGCCGGTTCGATCCGGGCCAAGCGGGGGCTGGTCACGGCGATCCGGGGGAGCTTGTTACCAGTGGTCTGAATCTTCGCCGTCATACTGTCCCTTCTGATGCGGGATGGCAAGTCCGCCTATTCCACAACCCTGACAGGTCATGGGGTTGTAGTCAAGCAGCCCGACACTCACCCCTCCTCGTTCTGCTCGCAGGCGGGGGTGCGTCGCACAATCACTTGCCCATGTGGTGCCGGACTGGTAGCTTCGCTTCGCACGACCAGGAGCAAGCCCGTGGCCAAGAAGAAACCAACCCCGAAATCCTCCCCGCCAGTGAAGCGGACTGCCGGCCTACCAGCCGGATATGCCGAGCTGCTCAACGACCTGAAGGTTCGGATCCGGTCGGCCCAGATCAAGGCAGCTCTCTCGGTCAACCGGGAGTTGATCGCTCTCTACTGGCACATCGGCCGGACGCTCGTCGAACGCCAGCAAACAGAGAAATGGGGAAGCAAGGCGATCGACCGATTGGCTACGGATTTACAGCAGGAATTCCCAGGGGAAACAGGCTTTTCCCGGCAGAATGTCTACCGGATGCGGGCCTTTTTCTTGGCTTATTCTGACCAAATGGCAATTGTCTCGCAGGCTGCGAGACAATTGCCCGACACCCCACCCGAGCCGCTGGCCTCCCTGCCGTGGTTCCACAATGTCTCGCTGGTCGAGCAGGTCAAGGACCCAAAAGCGCGCCAGTGGTATGCCCGTGCAGCGATCGAGTTCGGTTGGTCCCGGCCGGTTTTGCTTCACCAGATCGAAACGGGTTTGTACACCCGCCAGGGCAAAGCCGTCACCAATTTCGAGAGAACCCTCCCGCCGCCGCAGTCCGACCTTGCTCGGGAAGCCCTGAAAGACCCCTACACGTTCGCATTTCTGGAACTGACGGCGGAGCACCAGGAACGCGAGTTGGAGGCCGGGCTGCTCGCCCATATCCGCCGCTTCCTGCTCGAACTCGGGGCCGGGTTCGCCTTCGTCGGCCAGCAGGTTCCGCTCGAAGTCGGCGGGGATGACTTCGTCATCGACCTGCTGTTCTACCACCTGAAACTCCGCTCTTATGTGGTGATCGATTTGAAGGCCGTTCCCTTCAAGCCGGAGTTTGCGGGCAAGATGAATTTCTACCTCTCGGCTGTGGACGACCTGCTGCGGCACCCGGACGACAAACCGTCCATCGGGATCGTCCTGTGCAAATCACGCAACGAAGTGGTCGCCGAGTATGCCCTCCGTGACCTGACCAAACCGGTAGGGGTGGCGAGCTACGTGACCAAACTGGTCGAGACCCTTCCGGCCGCATTCCGCGGCCAGCTTCCCGACCCGAAGCAACTTAAAGCCGCTCTCGAAGGGGCCGAGGGGCTTTGTAACAAAACCCGGAAAATCGGACGCCTTTTGTTACAAAACTTGTAACAGAAAGTACTTTTGTTACAAAACCGCCGGGAACTTGAGGAAGCCTCATCAAATAGCCCTAAAAACCGCAAGATTCTGAACTGTCCAAATGGGTATTCTGTTACAAAATGGGGTATTCTGTTACAAAATGGGGTTTTGTTACAAAGCCGGGCCGAGGGATCCACCGACACGGAATGACCACCAGCTATCTGTGAGCAGGTACGTTGGGGACATTTTGCCGACACTGTCGGCAAATTTGCCCCGAATGGGTCAAGAACGACGGCGAATTGTCGCAACGCTGTCGCGAGAATTGGCCCGCAGTCATTTCTCTCACCGGTGGTGAGACAATTCCATTGCCCAGACATCATCCTCGGCCAGAGCAAATTCGAGCGATTCTTCCATCGTCGTCGCCACGCTCTCGTGGGCCACCGACTCCTGCACCGTGCGGTGCAGGTCATAGCGACCGGCAGCACAACCGGCACCCGAAGCCGGTAATTGGAATCTTGCGCCTTGCCCCACTCCCTCTCACTCTCTTCGAACCCGCAATTTCCAGGTGAATTCGACAGGAACGAAGAAGGCCACCACTTTCGGAGTGGCCTTTCGCGTTTGCAGAGCATACCGGAACTTATCGGACTGTGATCTCTCCCTTAACTCGGCCGTCTCCACCGACATTCCTCGATCATCGTCGATTACTTGCAGATAGGGTATGCGATCCGGACGGCCACTCAAGTCTGGCCCCCGGGTGCCCCTCTCGATTTTGGCATTACCAGGTTTCAAGCTGAGAAAGCACTTGCGATGCCCAAGGCCCCAGGCGTCAAGTGCCAAAATCGAGAGGGGCACCCCTGGCCCCCTCGCGATTGATTCGCGTTAGCTCTTCGGATACAACGTAAGGTTCGATCTCCGGGAGATCGGGCGAGGCCGGGACATCTATACCTTCGGCCATGGTCAGTTGAAGGTTCATTTCGCCTGGAAGCAGCCCCATCCAAAATGGGGTGCTCGCGTCAGGCGGATCACAAGGCTCAGCCGTTTCCCAGTTCACGCCCTCGATTACATACTGATTCTCCCCCGGAGCCAGACGGACTCGACCTCTTAGGTAGTCGTACATACCAAGAGCAGCATCAAGACGCACAGTCTGGCACAGCCACTCCGTTTTGTATTCAAAGTCAACCGCAGCTCCAATCAGGCGAATCACCTCGCCCGTGTAATCAAAACTCAGTGGCTCCTTAAATTGAAAGAACGCGCGGAGGGGCTCGGTAACAGAGGGATTGGCCTTAGCCACCAGAAATGCGCGATGTTGCAGCCAGACGTCAAGGGATCTTCCGCCGAACTGGAGCAGATGGATGCGCGGCGGCCCAAGTCGCGCCGGGATCTCCCCCACACATCGATAATCGGATCGCCACTGGCCGAAGCGAATGCGGCGAAGGGTGATCTGTTCGTGAATGACAGCTTTGACACGGCCATCGCCTCTGCGCAAGACCGAAATCATGCCGATCCCCTTGCGCTTTGCCTTCCGTAACGCGTCCCCTGTGAATCCGGAGTTACTGCAGATCATTGCGATCGAGACCCCAAGGTCGTGTCGCTTGGAATCCAAGGCGTCCACAAATTCGCGTCCGACCTTACCGGTGCTCTCAAGATTGAAGTCTTTACACTCGATCACTGCCAGGACAGCTCGGCCGTCAACCTGCCCGCGGATGGCGACATCCATGTCGAGCCGGCCATCAGGCCCCGCGACCCATTCCCCTTCTGTCACCGTAGCGCCGGGATCGAAGGCACTGGCTACCTCTGCGACCAGTTGTTGGTAAAGCTTTCCACGCGGGACAGTCATCTTTACTCGCGTCCTTCTACGAGAAACAAATCACGCGGCCGGGTCCGGCAGGGCGTTTGCCCTGAACGGCTCACACCTGTTGCTCTTGCTCGGCCTCGACTTCCGACAGCGGGACCGTAACGAGGCCGAACTGAGCCAGTCGGGAGCGGAACTCGGAAACGACCCGAAGAAACGCCTCGTACTGTGCGACCTGCGTCGCGTCGAGCGCTGCCCGGAAGTCCGCCGGGGCGACATAGCCGAAATGGCACTGGTAGGCCTCGACCCGGGCAACCACAGCTGCGTACACCTCGGGCTTACCTCGCACGGGGTTCTTCTTTGCCGGCCCGGCCAACCACCTTCGGTAGTCTTTGGCCCCTTTGGAGTCGTCGCAGGGCTGGCAAGCCGGCACCATGTTGCCCACAACAGTCCCACCGCCAGCGGACACAGGAATCAGGTGGTCCCAACGCTCCACCAGCTTGTGGCCGCAGTAGATGCAGCCCTCAACACCCGCATGGGTGAAGTAGTCCAACGCACGCTGCAAATGCTGGGCGCCGAAGGCTCTATCCAGCAGCCGCTCCTGCATCGCCCGGTCGAGCGTGTACAAGGCACGGGATGCGGACATCTTCGTCGGGGCCTTGCGCATTCCCTCGCCCTCCGCGGCCGAACAGTGTTTATGCCGGTTGGCATAACACGGATGATTCTCTCGCCAATATTAACGCCAATGGCTTGGAAACGCAACATTCGGGCGGGACGTGATCGGCCCAGCTCCGGTATTACCCGCCACCCGGTCAGTTATTCGCAGATTTGGATATATCGTTCGTGCCGATGACTAAGCCTATGGCCTTTATCCGGTCCAGCACGCCGACAGCCACGATGAGGTCCGCTTCGGACACCGGGCACATAAGGTCGGCCCCACATGCCTGACGGACAAAGTCCAAGATCACCGAGCGAGGAACCCTATACTTCTGGCCCATCAGCATCGCACACGAGCGGGCATGTGACTGCCGGTGGGGTAGCGGCAGATTCGGGTCGAGTGCGTCCCGACGATGCGAGCTGAATGACATCCCAATGCCTCCGGCAGCCCAGCCCCCGATCCGATTGTAGCAGCCAGCCATACTATCAGAATCCAATGATATCGATTAGAGTCTTGCGCCTTGGGTGTTTTTGGGGTACCTCTGAGTTGTCAATT
>PLDW01000133.1 GCA_003136315.1 Gemmataceae bacterium
GCAGGACGTCTCACCGATAAAGGAGTTGTCCAGAATCAAAACCGTTAAATCGCTGGCACGGGCTTCCAGCCTGTATTGGCCCAGCATGTAACGTTGACGGGTGGCCGGGGTTGAGTCTTCGAAACCCCGGCACGCCGTCCCCACGCAGCCGGGGTTTCGAGGACTCAACCCCGGCCACACCGCTGGCGTGTTGGCCCAGGATGGCCAGGCCACGTACAGAATGCCTGTTTTTCTCCAGTTCGTTCGATCGGTGAAAAACACGGTTTTGATCTTGGACGAGTTCTAACCCCCCCAACCCCCTTCCCTGGGAAGGAAGGGGGAGCCGGAGTCGGTACCTAACCCCCCAACCCCCTTCCCTATAAAGGAAGGGGGGGCAGGAATGAATCACGAAAATACGAAAGACGAAAGGACTCAAACCACCCTCCAGCTCCCCCTTCCTTCCCAGGGAAGGGGGTTGGGGGGTTAGGTTCTGTCCAATGGTCCTAATGAGAACTCGCGTCCGGCTTCTTCGCGGCGTCCTTGTTCGCGGGGGTTCCGTTCGCTCCGTTGCGGGCGTTCGTCGCGGCCCGGCTGAGTGCGACAAGGTACGGAACCGCGTAGCCGAAGGCGGCCTCGACCAGCTCACTTTGCTCAAATTCGTGGGCGTGGTGCGACCCGGTTGCCGGGCTGGCGCTGGCGTCCCGGCCGACGTACTCGAATGGGAACCCCATCGCCCGGACGCGCGGCTCGATGAAGTGCCACCCACCCATATTCTGCGACTCCTCCTGCACCCACACCCACTCCCTGGCCCGCCGATAACGGGACAGAACCGCCTTCAGTTGCCCCTCCGGCCACGGGTAGAATTGCTCCAGCCGGATCACTGCGACCGCCTTCGTCCCAAGTTTCTCCCGCTTCGCGAGGAGGTCGTAATACACCTTCCCCGAGCACACCAGCACCCGGGTGATGGAATCGCGGTCGGGCAATGTGTCATCAATGACGTCCCGGAAGTGGCCTTTGGCGAACTCCTCCATCGGAGAGGTCGCAGCCGGTAATCGCAACAGGCTCTTCGGGGTCATGACCACTAACGGTTTGCGGACGGTTCGGCGAACCTGACGGCGGAAGAGGTGGAAAATCTGGGACGGGGTGGTGGGGTAGACCACCTGGATATTGTCCTCCGCGCACATCTGGAGGAACCGCTCCAGCCTGGCCGACGAGTGCTCCGGACCCTGCCCCTCATAAGCGTGCGGAAGCAGCAGTACGAGTCCGCTCGACCGGTTCCACTTCGACTCACACGAGGTGAGGAACTGATCGATCACCACCTGCGCTCCGTTCGCGAAGTCCCCGAACTGGGCTTCCCAGAGCACCAGGCTGTCCGGGTCGTCCAGCGAGTACCCGAACTCGAAGCCGAGAACCGCGGCCTCGGAGAGCGAACTGTCATATACCTCGAACGAAGCCTGCCCCGGATCCAGGTTGGCCAGGGGGTAATACGGCTGGCCGGTATTGAAATCGATCACCACGGCATGTCGGTGGGTGAACGTACCCCGTCGGCTGTCCTGGCCGCTGAGCCGGATGGCAGTGCCTTCCAGCGCCAGCGATCCGTAGGCCAGGGTCTCCCCGGTTCCCCAGTCGACCGGCTTGCGACCACGGATATTGTCGCGGCGTTTGACGAGAATCGGGGCCAGTTTTTCGTGAGGTGTGAACCCGGCCGGGAAAGTCCCGATTGCATCGGCGATCCGGTCGAGCATGGCATACGGCACACCGGTTTCGATCGGGTCGTGGGAGTAGTGGTTGCTCAGCCCCTTCCACCGCCCACTGTACCCCTCCATTCCCCGCTTCCGGGGCGGGCTGGTCTTCACCACCTTCAGTGCCTGGTCGAGTCGGGCTTTGTACTCGGTCGCAGCGACATCGGCCTCTCGAACAGCCTCTCCCAACTTCTCCTCAAAGGCTGTCTCGATCGCGGCTGTCACCTCGGGTGTGAACCCCGACGGTCCCTGGGTCAGATGCCGGCTGTACATCCGACTGATTGGATCACGTGCCCGAATATTCTTGTATTCGAGAGGCTGGGTGAAAGCGGGTTCGTCGCCCTCGTTGTGCCCCCAACGTCGGTAGCAGACGAGGTCGATCACGACATCCCGCTTGTACGCCTGGCGGAACTCCAGGGCGAGTTCCGCCGCGTATACGCACGCCTCCGGATCCTCGGCATTGACGTGGAAGATGGGGGCCTGGACGAACTTGGCAATGTCAGTGCAATATTCGGTACTTCGAGCGTCCCGGGGATTGGTCGTGAATCCGATCTGGTTGTTCACGACAATGTGGATCGTGCCCCCGGTGCGATACCCGGCGAGGTTCGACAGGTTAAACGTCTCCATCACCACGCCCTGCCCGGCGAAGGCCGCGTCACCGTGGATCAGCACCGGGACACCAGTTGTGCGGTCGGTATCGTTGTGCAATCGCTGCTTGGCCCTGACCCGCCCCTCAACGACCGGGTTCACGATCTCCAGGTGGCTGGGATTGGGGGTGACCGATACGTGGACTTTCCCGCCATCGACAGTGGTCACGTCGGCGGAGAATCCGAGGTGGTACTTCACGTCTCCGTCGCCGCTGAACGAGTCCGGAAGGAAGTTGTCCTCAAACTCGTTGAAGATCTCTTCAAACGGCTTGCGAAGGACATTCGCCAGGACGTTCAACCGGCCCCGGTGAGCCATTCCGATGACAAGTTCTTTCGCCCCCAGAGCGGGGGATTTCTCGACCAGTGCATCCAGAACCGGGATGAGCGTCTCCCCGCCTTCGAGGGAGAACCGCTTCTGGCCAACGTACTTGGTGTGGAGGAATTTCTCAAAGAGCTCGGCCTGATGCAGGGTGAACAGGATGCGGTACTGCCGGCGGTGTGAAAAGTGAGGGCGGTTCCGGACCGGTTCCATCCGCTGGGCGAGCCACTTCCGGACATCGAGCGAATCGATGTGCATGTACTCGACGCCGATCGTCCGGCAGTACGTTTCACGGAGAGCGGCGACCAGGTCGCCGAGACGGACCGGGCCATCGATCCCGAAGTACATTGAGGCGTCAACGACCGTGTCCAGGTCGGCCTCGGACAAGCTGAAATTCTTCAGGGCCAGGTAGGGGTGGGGTGGTGGCGGGGCATCACGGAGCGGATCGATATCGGCCTGGAGGTGTCCGGCCTGTCGATACCAGAAGGCCAGCCGCACAACCCCGGTCTGGAGCCGGACGTTGGCCGGCAGAGTCGCGGTTGCAGAGGCAGGTGTGGCCCCTGCGCCGAGTGAGCCGCCGAACTGCATTCCGGCGAAGAACGCTCGCCATGTGGGATCGACCGAGTCGGGGTCGTCCTGGTATTGCCGGTAGACCTCATCGAGCAGGTCGCGGTTGTAAGCGGAAGCGAAGTTGTCGGTCATCGCGGGCACGCTCCGGTCTGGCCTGGGGGGAAGCATCGGGCCAGCGCTCGATCCGTGCTGGTACTGATAGGGTCGTCCGGACCCGCGACAAGGATGCCGCCCCGCCCCCTATTCTAGGCCGCGCTGACCCGACGAGACCCGCTGGGGCGGTCATCCACAGTTGTCGGGACGAATATCGTCCCTCCAGTTGGACAGAACCGGCAGGCTTGGTGCGCCATCGGGGCTCCACAGTCAGCGCCCCGTCTCTTTGCCCGTTGCGAACGGCCAGGTCCGCTGTCGATACGTCCACACCACGAACACGACCGCCCCGATGATGAGGGTGCTGGCCCCGATTGCGATGAACAGCCCGCCGAGAGTGAGGTACACGAACACCCAGCCGACCAGTGCAATCACACACGGCAGCGGATAGAGCCACATCCGCCACGGCCGGGGCCGCTCGGGTTGCATCTTCCGCAGAAGGATCACCGCAAACACCTGCGCGACAAACTGCTCCAGAATGCGCGTGGCGATCAGGCCCTTGATGACCGTGTCCAGGTCGAAAAAGCTCCAGAAGAGAACCATCCCGCCGATCAGTAACAGCGACCGGTGGGGGATCGCATGCTTGGGGTGGACCGCCCCAAACCACCGGAAGAAGTGCCCCTCCCGGGCCGCCGCAAACGGCACTCGCGAGTATCCCAGGGCGCCGGAGAATGCTGACGCGAAACAGCTCCCGATCAGGCACACGGTCACCACGATTGCAGCCACCGGTCCTCGCACCCGGAGCATGAACTCGGCGGTCAGATTGTCCTTCGCTTCGGCCGCTTCCCGCCACGGCACGACACCAGTGATCGCCAGATGGATGAGGACGAACAGCACCGCCACCGTCGCCCCGCTCAGCAGGATCGACCGTGGGATCGTACGTGCCGGGTCGCGAACCTCGGCCCCCAGGTAACAGATATTGTAGTACCCCAGGTACGAGTAAATCGCGAGCCCCATCCCGGCCCCGAGAGCAAGCGATGGGCTCGCGGGTGCTTCGCCCTCCTTCAGGGAGGTGTCGAAGGCGAGGGACGGGTCGAACCGGATCGCCCCTTCGAGGAGAACCCAGCCGATGACACCAAGCACCCCGACAAGGAAGATCACGCTCAACCGACCCAGCGCCGTCACGTGTCGGTAGAGCAGGACCAGGATCAGCACACCCAGGGCGAATCCGAACAGACGCGACGGGCCGATTGCGGCCCCGATCTTCTCCCCGTCGGTGATGGGGATCTCGATCCGCCAGGTGTGGGCCTCATCAAACGTCTTGTAGTGAGGATCAATCGCAGTCGAGAACTGGGCCGCGGCCACCAGCCCGGAGCCGACTTCGAGCGGCCCACTGATGAGGATCTGCCAGACGAACAGGAACGCCATCAGCCGACCCCACCGGGATCGGCCGTAGGATTCGAGCAGGATGTGATACGATCCGCCGGCCGATGGCAGGGCGGCCCCGAGTTCACCCCAGATCAGGCTATCGGCGAGGATCAGCACCCCGGCCACCACCCAGGCGAGGAGCGCGTAGGCTGCGGGCAGCACCCCGAGGATCAGCGGGATCGTGGCAAACACCCCGGCCCCGACAATCTGCGTGATATTGATCGCGGTGGCTTGCCACAGCCCGAGCCCGCGGGCGAGAGACGGGCCATCGGGCGAACTGGGCAGGCGAGTTGCGATCACTCGAACACCAGCGTGCCGAATTTCTGGAATTCGTGAAACCCTGGCCCGACCCTGGCCCAGTCCCAGCTTGTCGTCTTCTTGTCGTCGTAGTCCATCCGGTAGAAATTCGCCCGCCACCTGGTTCCGGCCTTCGGAGGCACGTTCCGCAGCGGACTCAGGAGGTCGTAGGGGATGAAGAACTCGGCCTTCCAGCCCGATACTTCGGCCCCGGGCTTCACTTCGCCACCGACGGCCGAGGTCGCCTTACGGATCTTCCGCCCGCCCTCGTAGTGCCACGGCCGCCAGCCGAGGAACTTCCCCTCCAGGTTGGGGACAATAATCGGCAACTCGGTATTCAGCGGCGAAATTTCGTACTCGAAGTAGACCGTATCCCGCTCATCCGGCCAGAGGAACACCTCGAACACATCCTCCAGCCAGAGGTTCTGAAAATCCTCCTTGATCGTGGCGGTAAGCTTTTTGTCGGTCGATTCTGCCAGCACATACAGCCCTTTCTTCGAATACAGCACTTTCACCTGGGTGTCGTAGGGTAGTAGGCCGGCCCCACGTCGGTGGAGAGGCTCCCACGTGGCCTTTGTCCAGACTGGGGCCGAGCCGTCGCCGGTGACCTCGAAATCCTCGGTTCGCTGGACCCGGAGTTCCGGCGGTGGACTCGTCTTCGGGGCGTCGCCCTTGATCCCATACATCACCCGTTCCGCGTTCTTGCGATACACCTTGTCGAGCACTTCCGGCGGCAGATTGATGCCGTAGATGTTCCAGAAGCCCTGGCGGTGGTGGCTGGCCGAGCAATCGAAATACTCGTCCTCGGTCTCCAGGAACCGGTAGTAGATCCGGTAGGCGTCTCGCTTGGGGGTGGTGTCGGTCCCGAACATGATCCGGTCCTGGTACTTCAGGAAGAATTTTCGGGCAGTGAAGGGCTGGCGGCCAAGCTCGGAGATCCGGGCATCGATATCGACATACATGTTCGGGTACTTGTCGAGGTTCGCGCCGACCGCAGCGAGATCCTCGGCGTTGTTCCCGAAGTGAGTGTTCACGAAGGTCGTCTTCGGGTGTTTGGCGATCACGCGGTGAAGCTGATCGAGCAACTCTTGCCGCTTGGGGAATTTCTCCCCAGCGAAGAGCCAGCCGGGGTTGGAGTTGAGTTCGTGCCACCGCTCGTTGAACCGATCGAGTGGCGTGAAAAAGGCGGCCGGATCGGCGATGTGGATCACCACCGGCCGACCGTGTCGGGCACAGGCCTCCCAGACCGGGTCGAGGGCGGGGTCGTCTACGGTCAGGAGGGTTCCGTCCTTGTGGCGGATGTGAAGCCCCAGGGTTTTGTGGAACTTCAGCCCCTTGGCTCCGGCCTGGAAGCTCGCTTCGAGCCGCTTCGCTTCCCGCTCGCCCCAGTCCTTGTCGTCGAGTCCATCAAAGTTAATGAGGGCGAAGGTCAGGAACCGGTCGGGGTGAGCCTCGTCGAGCGCAGCGAGGGTCTCCTTGAGCCGGTCACCCCATCCACCGTCGAGGTTGACCACGGTCCGGACGCCGGCCTCATCCATCTCGGTGAGGTATCGCTTGACAGTCTGCGGGGTCAGCCGCTCCTTGCCGCCGCCGAGGTGGTTGTGGATGTCGATGACGGGATAGAGCGGCTTTTCGACAATGGTGGTCCGGGTGACCATCATCGATCGGGGTTCCCAGTCACGCAGCTTCAGGTCGCGGATATCACCGGAGGGCGCAGGCGGCTGGCCAACACCGTGAGTCGGGACAAAGACGGCGATCGAAACCAAGAAAAGGACCGGAAGCGTTCGCGGGTGGCGCATCAGAGGGGCTCCAGGTCGGGAGGGTGCTTGTAACTCTTGTACGTAGCGAAGGGGAAAGTGGGAATGCAAAACCGGGAGTGGTTCAAAACGGGGTGACAAAACCCCTGGCCAGGAGCGAGTCCGAGAGGGGAAACTCGATAAAAAACCAAGGCAATAGCCCGCAGATTCAGAATGGCGTGCAGATTCAGAACAGCCCGCAGATGACGCAGATCTACGAGCGTAGATAAAATCTTGATCAAACTAAATTTGGATTTATCTGGATTTCATCTGCGTCGAAGTCTGCGTCATCTGCGGGCCATTCTGAATCTGCACGCCATTTCTTCAGTTGACATGTTCTTAGCGGATTCGGATGGTTGCCCCATCCACAAGCTGCGACAACCCGGTGGTGATGATCTGGGCAGTTGGCGGGATTGGGCCGATCACTTCAACCCAATCTTTGTCTCGTCGGCCAACCTCCACTTCGATTGCCCTGGCCCGGTCGCCATCGGCCACGAATACCTTTGTCACCCCGGCGAACGATACGACCGCACCCGGCGGGACGGTTGCCACTCCGGGGTCCGTGCGGGTCTGGATCTCGGCCTTGGCAAATGTTCCGGGCTTGAGCGCGGTCCGCTGGTCGCCATTGGGCACCTCGATCTCGACCTGGAACGTCCGGTTCTGAGTATCGACGATCGGGCTCACCCGGGTCACGATTCCGGGGAACGGTCGGTCGTGTGCGTCGACGCGAATGATGGCCGCCTGGCCGACCTTCACCTCCGAGGCGTGTCGCTCGGGAACCGCCGACCGCAACTTCAGGATGTGGGTGATGACCAGCCGGTAGACAAGTTTCTCCGGCATACTCCGGACCATCTCTCCTTCCCAGACCATCCGCTGTGCGACAGTGTAGCGGAGCGGAGTCGCGGCTGGCCCGACCACGGCTGCCCACGCACTCCACTCGTCGGGGACAGGTGCCCGGAGAACCGCATCCCGCAACCGCTGTTCGGCCTGATCCAGGTTGGCCTTGAGTCGGCGAGTGCCGGACAAAGCGGCCCGGGTCTCGGATTTCGTCTGGCGGAGCGTGGCATCGGCGACTTTACGTTCGGCGAGCATGATTGCAAGGTCTTCCTTCGACCCCCCCCGCTCCTCGACGAGCGTGCGTTTCTGGTCGACTTTCCGAGCGGCCTCCTCCAGCGTTGCCTGGGCTTTCATGACCGCCGGGACGTGCTCGACCAGTTTCTCCGGATCGGTCCCCGGTCCCGGGAGTTCGGTCAGTTCCAGGCGGGCGAGTTCTGCCTCCAGGGCCTGCCGGGCGACCTCGACATCAAGCACGTAGTCGCGGGCGTCGAGTTCCAGCAGGACGTCCCCCGGCATGACCACATCCCCGGTGTCCCGTCGAACCCGGAGAACCCGACCGTCGACCTTCGTCGCGAGCATCACATCCTTGTACGGATCGAGTGTCCCGACCACCGGGACAACCCGCTTCAAGCTGACCCGAGTGAGTGGAATGACGGTGACCGCCACGGCCGGTTGGTCTGCGGCGAGGGTGGTCGTATCGGCCGGTTTTGGAGCGCAGGAAGCGACGGCGAGGAGGGTGAGCAGGCTGACTCCAAACCCCAGACCCACTCTTACCCACGAACTCAGTCGGGCTGTCTGATTCCAGGAGCAATCATTGGTATAACGGGAGGGCGAGGGGAGTAAAATCACCCTCCGACTTCCCCTTCCCTAAAAAGGAAGGGGGCTGGGGGGTTAGGTTCTGGCCACTCATCGCCCTTCCTCCCGAGTTTCGGGCTCGTCTGGCTGCCCGGTTCGCTGGCGGCTCCGCTCGGGGTCAGTGAGCACTCCATTCATGATCACATCCAACACGTCTTCGGTCTGGGCGTCGGGATCGACGGGTCGGCCAGACAGGAGGTTCGTGAGAATCGTCCCGTAAAGCAAATCGCCGACGACCGCGAAAAATCGTTCAGGTGAGAGATCGCGCACTTTCCCGGAGGCGACGAGGCCACTCCAGAACGCTGCGTGCCGGCACGAGCGTTCGTCCTCAGCTTTGTTCGCGAAGTAGAGCGGCCGGTGGTGGTGCGGGAATGTTGCCCGCTCCTGGATAAACAGTTCCGCCATCTCCGGCCGACGGTGGAAGAAGCCGAGGTAGGCCCGAATCGCCTGCCGGGTCTGGACGACCGGGTCGTCGACCGGTTGGTCCAACACCCGGTCCATTTCCGCTGTCAGTTCCTCCAGTCCCCGTTCGACCGCAGCCAGGAAGAGAGCCTCTTTCGTGGGGAAATACCGGTAGACCGTCCCATTCCCGACCCCGAGCCGGTCGGCGATCACCTGGACCTGCGTTCCCGCGAACCCGAACCCGGCGAACACTTTCGCTGCGGTTTCGAGGATCTGGGCCTTGCGGCGAGACTCCAGATCCGGATCCCGCGGCCGACCGGGTTTGCGTGGGGTGGTATCCATGACAGCCACCGGGAGAGAGGATAATTAACGGATTGGTCCGTCCGAGAAAGCGTAGGATGAACCCGTCTCGATCACAAGACCGAAATCGGCTGGGGACCGACATTCCCGTTTTCTTTGGCCTGGGGCGGGTTACAATACAGGGACGTTGCCGCACGAAAGACACCCCGCCACATGCCCGTGGACCGCTTCATCCGGAAGATTTGGGGCCGGTCGGGTGCTGCCGCACGAAGGACACCCCGCCGCATGCCTGTGGATTGGTCCCCCCTGGTCGATTTCCTCCGCCGTCATGACCGCCCGCTGCTGATGACCCACATCCGCCCGGACGCGGACGGCCTTGGGTCGCAGCTCGCCCTCCGGGCCGCCCTGCTCACCCTTGGTAAGAAGCCCCGGGTGGTGATCGCCAGCAAGCTCCCTCCGCGGTACGAATTCCTGGATCCGGGCCGCCGGTTGGTCGAAGAATTCCGGCTCCCGGGTGAACCGTTTCGAGATTGCGACTGCGTGGTGGTTCTGGATACCGGAACCTGGAACCAGCTCGGGGATTTCGGCGACTACCTGAAAGCCAGCCCGGTGCCGCGGGCGGTTGTCGACCACCACCGGACCCAGGACGACCTTGGCGGGTTACAGTGTGTGGATATCTCCGCCGAATCGACCGGTCGACTGGCCCACGAGATCATTCGATCGCTCGGTGTGAGCCCGTCGCCGGAGATGGCAAACGACCTGTTCATGGCAGTGGCGACGGACACCGGGTGGTTCCGGCACCCCAACGCCACTCCGGCGACCTTTGCCCTCGCGGCCGAACTGGTGGCTGCCGGGGCGAAGCCAAGCGACCTTTACGAGAAACTCTACGAGGCTGCCTCCCTTGCCCGAATGAAGTTAACCGGAGTGGCGATCGACCGGTTACGCCTGCGAGCTAGTGGACGAGTGGCGTACACCGAAATCCTGATGACCGACTACGCTGCGACCGGAGCCGTGCCCGGAGACACCGAGGATCTGATTAGCTACCCGCGGAGCATTGATGGTGTCGATGTCGCCCTGACGTTCATCGAACAACCCGGCGGGGGGACGAAGATCAGCTTTCGGTCCCGGGCGGTGGATGTGTCCAAGCTGGCCGAGCGGTTCGGCGGGGGTGGACACAAGCTCGCCAGCGGAGCCCGGGTCGACCGCCCACTCCCCGCAGTCCGGGATGAGGTTCTTGCCGCTGCCGAAGCCGCCCTGGTCACCGGTTGAACGATTGCACTGCCTGCCTCACCAAGCTTCGATTTGTTCTTTCCCGCCTGAACTTCGCCTTTCCAAAGTCGGAGTCCCACCATGCCCGAGCCCACCCCGGCCTCTCGTTTCACCCTCCGGCAACTTCCGCTCCCGGCCAAGCTGGTCGTCAGCACATTCCTACTGGCAGTCGGGCTGGGGTACACCTCGGCCATGATCCAGCTCCATATGGGGCACTCCAGCAAGGATGGGAACCCCCTTCCCACGGTCGACGATGTGCGTTCTGTCTTTGCCGGAAAGGTGTGGCAAACGGGTGGCGAGCCGCGACCAGTTTGCCGACTGGAGGAGATCGTCTCCGGGTCGCCCGAGGGGAAACTCACCAAGGCGAACATGACTCCGGCGTTCTTCGCCGAGGACGCCGCCGACTACGAGGAACTGGCACGCAAGGACGCCGGCAAAGTGAACGCCGAGCGGGACGGTGAGCGGAAAGTCGTGCTCGCCTTTGTGAACGCTGCACCGGAGGCCCGGAAAACGGCCTATGACGAGAACCGTTTCCCGCTACCCCCGGCTCTGGCCGGGCAGCCCCTCACGGGCCGTTACATGGACGAAAACCAGCCGGGGGCGGCGAAGATCCAGTCGATCCTCCGAGATCGCTGTGCCCGGTGCCACAAACCGGGCGGGGAAAAGAGCGGCATCCCGCTGCACACCTATGACGATCTCAACAAACTGATGCCGAAAACCAGCCCGGTTCCGCCAGGTGGTGGGTGGGTGGATTCGGGCAGGCAGATCACGCTCGGGGCTCTCACTCAGTCCACGCACGCTCACCTGCTCAGTTTCGCTGTTCTGTTCAGCCTGACCGGATTTATCTTCGCATGTACCAGTTACCCGACGATTGTTCGGGTGGTAGTCGGACCTCTCGTACTGATCGCTCAGGTCGCTGACATCTCCTGTTGGTGGCTAGCCCGGCTACCGGAAAGCGGCCCGTATTTCGCCATGTGTATTCTCGGGACCGGCGGGGTGGTCGGGCTCGGCCTGGGTGCGCACATTGTACTCAGTTTGTTCAATATGTACGGATGGAAGGGGAAAGCGGTCCTGACCGTGTTGTTCCTGTTTGCAGGGGGAGGCGCGGCTCTGGCGTGGTCGAATGTCATCGACCCCTACCTGAAAGACGAGAAAGCGAAAGTTCTGAAGGCCAAGGAGGAGAAGGAAGAGGCCGACCGAAAGGCTGCGGACGAGAAGGGGAAGAAGGCCGCAGCGAAGGCGGAAAATGGGAAAGGGCCAGTCGAGAAGAACGGAAAATCCGACGCGCCGCTGACCGGGCCGTCACGGCTGGAAATCCTCTTCACCGGGTCGTGGAAGACCGCCCCGTGGCCGGAGGACGGGAAGATCCCCGACGGGGGAATGGTGCGAGCGTTCTTCGACAAGGAAGGAGACTTCAAGGCCGCCGTCAAGAAGAAGGATCCGGACCTGCCGACGATGACTGCCGAGCGAGAGGGCGAACTGGCGTTCTTCCTGGCGTGGATCAAGAGCGCGGCGGAGGTTCGCAAAAAGGCTTACGATGACGACAAGTTCGTGTCGTTGGACCTCCGGGGAAAGCCGCTCACAGCCGAATTCAAGGCCGATGACACTGCCCTGAAGATCCGATCCCTCATCGAGTTACGTTGCCAGACGTGCCACAAGGCCGACGACAAGATCCCGTTTACCAGTTACGATGAACTGGCGAAGTTTCTCCGCCCGACGGCAACTGCCGCCAATGCTCCCGCCCCAGCAAAGGCCGATCCGGTCGCGCCGAAGGTCGAGACCATCCCGCCCGCGACCGACTGAAGATGGACTCGGCATCACGCTCTGATACGGGAACCTGCAGAGGCTGTCGCATACCCAAAGCAAGCATCGGTCTAACGGGAGGCGAGGCCACCCCTTTGCACAGTCTCCGGAAGGGGCGAATGTTTGGAGAATCGAGTCATCAACCCATTTGGGGCAGCTTTTGTAGGTCGGGTCGAAGCTTTGTGNNGCCTCGCTCTCCCGTTAGATCGATCATGGCTCCCCGAATAAGACAACCTCAGCAGGTTCTTGGATCAGCCCAAAGCGTTGCCCTGGACTCCTGTGGCATCGCCCTGACCCTCCTGAGTCCCCAACTCGGCTTCCACTTTTCTGCGCAACTGGCCACACGCCGCGTCGATCTCTGATCCTTTCCGCTTCCGCACTTTCACGCTGACACCGGCCCGGCGTAGGGTGTCGATAAAAAGCCGCAGGTCATCGTCGTGGGGGCGGCGGTACGCGAGCCCCTCCACATCGTTCCAGGGAATCAGGTTCACATGGGCCTTCCGGCCAGCCAGCAACCCGGCCATTTGGCGAGCGTGTTCGAGCCGATCGTTCAATCCCCCGATGACGACGTATTCATACGTGACCTGCCGCCTGGTCATCGCAAAGAATTCGTCGGCCGCAGCCAGGATCGCATCGATCCCGGTCTTGTCGTTGGTCGGGACGATCCGGGTGCGGAGCGAATCGTTTGGGGCATGGAGCGACACCGCCAGATGATACTGCTTCCCGAGTTCGGCCAGGCGGCGGATCTTGGCTGGCAGCCCAACGGTGGAAATCGTGATGTGCCGTGCGCCAATCCCGAGGCCGTTCTTGTCCCCGGCGACCGCCAGGGCCGCGAGCAGGTTGTCGAGATTGGCCAGCGGCTCTCCCATCCCCATCACGACAATGTGGGTGAGTCGTGGCAAAGATGAACCCGAAGTGAAGCGGTCGCCGCTGGACGGTTCCGCTCTCCTCCTCCCGGTTTCATCCGTTCCGACAAGATTTCGTAATCGGACGAGTTGTTCGAGCATTTCCCCGACGGTCAAATTTCGGATCACTCCGTTGAGCCCACTGGCGCAGAACACGCACCCCATCCCACACCCGACCTGGGTGCTGATACAGGCTGTGGCCCGGCCCTCGTCCTGGATCAGGACGCACTCGATCATTCGGTCGTCGGCAAGCCGGAGGACGAGTTTGTGGGTCTCGTCTTTGGCGACGAGGTGGCGTTCCACGCGGCTGGTGAAGACGGCAAACGCGCCTGCGAGATCCTCTCGTAACCCTTTTGGGAGATCCGACATCTGGTCGAACGATTCGGCTCCCGAAGCGACGATCTGGCGGCGGATCTGGTGGACCCGCATCGGCGGCTGGTGGCGGTCGGCGAGCCAGGCGCGGAGGGACTCTGGTGAAACGTCGAGAATCCCTTCCCGCAACGAACCGGGGACACCGGCGACGAGAGGATCAGGGGCGCTGTTCAAGACCGGCAGTGGTGCAGACATAATGTCATTCTAAAGCATGCCTCCAACCGGGGAAAGCCGCTGGGTCATCTGCCCGAAACTTCACCTAAGGCAGTTGGTGAGAGAAAATCGATCAGTGGGATCGGGTGCCACGGGCGGCTAGTCCGCCTGTGAAGGCGTCACACGGGCGGG
>PLDW01000521.1 GCA_003136315.1 Gemmataceae bacterium
CCTCCCGTTAGACCGATGCCGTCAGCGTTGCCCAGGGGTTGAGAATGCGAAGCGGGCAGAGTCATTGACAGGCAGGCTCGGGGGACATGCCGGAGAGAAAACAAAAAACCCGGCCCGGGTGAGGGGCCCGGGCCGGGAGGCGTGACCGGGCGAACGGGGCCCGGTCAACGAGTTTTGACGTCTTAGTGGCAGCAACCGGCTGCGGCCCCACTGATCGCGGCCGAGCCGCAGCCGGTGTCGCAGGCCGGAGTGCAGGACTTGCTCTTGTGGCAGAGCCCGCCCACCCGGCTCTTGATCTTGTCAAAGAAGCTGACCTTGGTCGAGCAGCAAGTCGCGGCCGCACAGCTCGGAGCGCAGCTCGGGGCACAGGCTGCGGCCGGAGCCGGAGCAGGGGCCGGAGCAGGAACCAGCTTGCAAACCTTGACCTTCTCCTGCACGCAAACGTGCTTGCACACCTGCCGGGTGGCCGTGTACGGGACGCACTTGCGGACGTTGACCGTGCAGGTGACGGTCTCGCAGACCGGGACGCACTTCGTCACGGTGCAGGGAACCTGGATGCACTTGGTCACGCACTCATAGGTGCAGACCTGCTTCTGAACCGGCACGCACTCGTAGGTGCAGACCTGCTTCTGCTTCTGCACGCACTCGTAGGTGCAGACAGTCTTGCAGACCGGGACGCACTCAGCCACCTTCTTGCAGACCGTCACCGGGCAGCAGACCGTTTCGCACACCTTGTGGGTCTTGCAAACCACCTTGGTCTTCGGGCAGGGAGCCGAGCAGGAGGTCGTGCATGGGGTGGCACAAGGGTCAGCGCAGGGGTCGCTGCAACCGGCCTTGTGCCCGCAAAGGCCACCGCTGAACAGACCACCGCCGGTCCGGCTTCCGAGCCGATCCAGGATGCTTGGCCCAACCTCAACGACCTCCTGCGTTTGAACCCGCTTGGTGATCGTCTTGGTCTTCATCTCGGTCACCTGCTCGGTCCGATAACGGACCTCGTTGACGGTGACCTGCTTGGTGACCGGAACCCGCTCCGTCACGGTCACAGTCTTGGTGACCGGAACTCGTTCCGTCACGGTCACGGTCTTGGTGACCGGAACCCGCTCCGTCACGGTCTTGTTCACCATCACCGTCTCGGTGACCTTCTTGTTGACGGTGACTTGTTTTGTCACCGTCTCCGGAACGCACTCCCACTTGGTGGCGGTGTACGTTTCGGTCACCCACGTCGGCTTCATCACCGACACGGTTTCCTCGACCCAGGTCTGGACATAGCTGGTCGAAGGCCCGCATCCGCTGTCACATGGTGACGGGCAGCCGCCTGAGCTCTTCCCGAAAAGCTTGCCACCGAACGCGAACGCATTGCCGCTACCCACTCCGATCAGCCCGACACACATGGCGGTCAATAGACACGCCTGGATCCGTCGAATACTCATTGACACCCTCACTGTTCCGGACTGACACCCCGGCCGCCGCCGTTGCGGCCTTCCGTTCGCCGCTGACACCAGCGGTCGGTTCCGAAGTGCTTGCAGAGATATTGACGCGCCTGGGGGAAATGGGAAATCGAACCGGCCCGCGCGGGGGGAGAGTATTCGTGAATCTGTGTCGTGATCTGCCGGTTGACCAACGCTCAAGACCTGTGCGGGTTGTGCATGATGTTGAGGCGCGACATGTTGGACTGATTCTGCTTCGCTCGTCGTGGGTTGTGAGTCTCCAGTTATCCGTGATGTGTGATCTCGGGTGGTCCTGAATCGCGGAGAATTGGGCCGTGCATGGCTTTTTTTGGGTCGTCGAGAGATCGTCCGACGGGGTGGATTACTCCCCCCCGCGGAACATCCCCAGGTAGCTGTGATACCGGCGGTCGCTGATCTGCCGGCAGGCGACCGCAACCTTGACCGCGCAGCCGCTCTCGTGGGTGTGGGTGCAGTCTGGAAAGCCGCAAAGTGGCACGAATGGGCGGAATTCCCCGAAGTACCCCTCAACCTCCTCCGGCCGGGTATTCCAGAGGGCGAGTTGCCGGACCCCCGGGGTGTCCACCACCCACCCGCCGGTCTCCAGTCGGATGAGTTGGGAATAAGTGGTGGTGTGTCGGCCCTTCTGGGTCATCTCGCTGACCGACTTGACCGCCAGCGCCAGACCGGGCTGGATGCCGTTGAGCAGTGACGACTTTCCCACTCCCGACTGTCCGGAGAAAACCGTTGCCCGACCCCGGAGTAATTCGCGCAACCGGCGAATCCCGACCCCGGTTTTGGCACTCGTGAGCAAAGTGGGCACACCAAGCTGGCTGTACGCTCCGACCAGCGGCTGGAGCCCGACTGGATCGGCCATGTCGATCTTATTCAGGCACAGAACCGGCTTCAGTCCACCCTGCCTGGCCGCAGCCAGATAGCGGTCGATCAGATGAGGCTTCAAATCGGGCTCGACCAGCGACATGACGATCACCAGTTGGTCGACATTGGCCACCAGAACATGTTCTCGCCGCCGGGATTCCCGGGTCAGCGCTCCGTGGCGGGGTTCGACCCGCTCGATCATGCCCTCGCGAGCGGGCAATGGTCCGTCGTCACGGAACCCCTCCCCTCCCAGACCTGGCTCCCCCTTCCTTTCCAGGGAAGGGGGCTGGGGGGTTAGGTTCCGATCCGGCTCCCCCTTCCTTTCCAGGGAAGGGGGTTGGGCGGTTAGGTTCTCTCCGCTGGCCTTTAACGAAGGGCCGTTGACCCCCACCGGGCGCAACCAGACGATGTCCCCGGTTGTGACCACATTTCTCTCATCGGTGGCGAGGCTCTTGAGCAACCGGCGGATCGCACACCGAAAGATTTGGCCGTCGTCTGTCTCGACCACCGATTGAAGCCCGTGGACCCGGAGCACCCGGCCCCGCAGGCACGTGGCTTCATCCATCCCCGGCACCCCGGCCTGGGCCGCGCCATCCCCATCCTGGACGATCGTTCGGTGTCGGGAGATGTCCCCCTTGGCCCGTACCCGCTCGCCACTGCAAGCGTCCTCGGCCTTGGCGGCATTCTCCTGGTATGAGCGGGTCAGATCATTCCCACGAGGCGGTTTGCTCCGATTTTTCCGGAGTTCCACCCTCACCTTCTTCTTCTTGTTCTCCATGTCCGGATTGTACCAGATCCAACGCTGTGCGCGGGATTGAGGGCTCAATCCTCCTGACGACTCGCGGGATGACTCCGGTTGCCAGCACTCGGTCGTGTCTTCGGCCCACCTGGCACCTGTTCCTTGACACCCCGGCCCGCCCACCCGACACTACACCTCATTCCCACCGCCCCCCCGGAGGAAACCACCCATGCGCTGCTGTTGGCAATTCGTCCTCGTTCTGCTCGTCGTCGTGGCACCGTGCCGGGCCGCCGATGTGTCTGTCGAGAAGAGCCCGGACGCAATCGCGTTCAAGGTCGATGGGTCAGTCGTGGGGCGGTACGCCATCGGTCCGGCTGTCGCCAAACCGTACCTCTGGCCGTTGCTCGCTCCGGGCGGCGTGCCGGTCACACGGGCCTGGCCGATGGAGAAGGGTACGGCTGGCGAGACGACCGACCATGTCCACCAGAAATCGGCCTGGTTCTGCCACGGAGACGTGATTCCGGAAGGGATGGACCTCAAAATCCGGTCCGCCAACAAGGGCGATCACGGGGTCGACTTCTGGAGCGAGACGAAAGACAAGGACGGCACCCCCCGACACGGGACGATCACCTGCGTGAAAGTGAGCGATCCGAAGCCCGGGGCGAAGGACCGGGCGGCGGTCGTGACCTGGAACGAGTGGAAGACACCGGATGGGATCAAAATCCTCGACGAGGAGCGGACGGTGGGCTTACAGGACTTGCCCGCCGGGCGGCTGTGGGTGTTCGAGTGTACGCTCACAGCGAGCGTTTGCCCGATCACGTTTGGGGACACCAAGGAGGGGTCGTTCGGTATCCGCGTCCACGATGCTCTGCGGGGCCAGAGCCCGACCGGCGGGACCGTGACCGCCGCCGACGGAACAGTGGTGAAGGCTCCAAGCAAGGACAACCTCTCTGTGTGGGGCCGTCTGTCCGACTGGCACGACTACTCGGGCATGGTGGACGGAAAAGCGGTCGGAGTGGCGATCTTCGACCATCCAAAGAACACAGCCCGGGCGGCCTGGCACACGCGTGCCTACGGGCTGATGGCGGCCAACCCGTTCGCCCGGGACCACAGCGGGTTCCCGGGGCTGAAAGGGAAGACCGAACTGGTGAAGATCGAGAAGGGGAAGAGCCTGACCCTTCGATACGCGATTTACGCCCACACGGGAGACGCTGCATCGGGGAAGGTGGCGGAGGCGTATGCGGTGTTTGCGAAGTAGCGGGGCGATAGAAGATTGACTTACGCTGCGGGTTCAATCCGGGGTGATGTGACCTGCCCTTCTGCCGCTTCAGAGAGCGTGTCGGCGATCCGCGGGTGTCCGAGGAGTCGGAGCCAGTGGACGATTTTGGCCACCAGATCTGCCCGGTTATGGGATGCCAGAAACGTTCCGTAATCGGTTAACCCGTCGGGCTTTCGGGCGAGTTCGTCGGCAAGGAAGTAGAAGAGTAATTGAAGCTCTTTCGGTCTGCGGTCAAACAGCTCAGCCACTTCGGGGAGACGACGAATCGCGGCGGGGAGCGATTGTTGGGCGAGTGCCATGACCGCCGTGTTCGCGTAAATCGGGTCGGCCAATTCGGGCTCTAATCGCTCTTCCCAGCGGGCGGGGTCGGTAAGTATCGCCCGCAGGTGGTTTGCCAGAGCGAACAACACACCCCGATGAGCATCCTGGGAAGGGTTCGGCCAGCATCGCAGATCCGCTCGTTGTCGGACCCGATTGAGGTACTCGGTGACCCCGCCGGGATCAGACGCAGGGAGCAACTCGACCAGCCTAAGAAACGCAGGGATCAGTGTTTCCGCCTCGGGGCTAAGCAGGTGAGCGGGACCGTCTGATGGGAGTAGTGATCGGAGGGCGATGGTCGCGGCGTCCCCGATTTGGACACCCAACGGGGATCCGCCGAACTCACGGCAGGTGTCGAGTAGAAAGGTAAATCGGTCTGGGTAAGGGTGGGGAGGCCACGTTGAGGGAGGGGTGTCGTGGTCCAGCAGGTAGCCGCTGAGCCACGCCGGGAGGTCATCCTTTGGCAGGTCAGCGAGATAGTCGGCCAAGCCGGCGCGCGAGACCATCCTTGGCCTCCGTGGGGGCAAGTAAAAACTAGGCCGGCACTATCGAGAATGTGAGAAAAGAATCAAGGCAGATGTGCGATGGTCGGTCGAAAACGGGTAACTTGGGCAATACGGACCTGCCCCGACAGCCAGGGCGGGGAATTCGCCGTTACCGCTTGGAGAACTGAGTCCCGCGACGTGCCCCACGGAGCCCGTACTTCTTCCGCTCCTTCATCCTGGCGTCCCGTGTCAGGTATCCGGAGTCGCGGAGCTTCTTGACCATTCCCCTGGCCTCGTCCGGTGGGGGAGATGACCCGTCTGGAGCGGAGGCGGGCGGATTTGGTGCGGCTTTCGCTTGCTCCCTGGCTAGCTTCTCTTCCACGTATCCACGGATGACAGTGGTGTTGTTGAACTCCTGCCGTTTTTGTTCATTTGGCGGGCTGAACATCGTCATGATTGCTCGGGCGAGTCCCTGGCTGGTCGCGCTAACTTGCCCCAACGTCCCTCCACCGCGCACGTTCACGAAGACGTCCACCCGGCCGAGTTGGTCGGTGACCTTCAGAGGACCCAGAACCGCTGCCCGGTCCTTCTCCTCCGTGAAATACTCCTCAAGAGTGCGATACTGTGGTTCCTGATCCTCGACCAGTGATGACTGCAACCGGCGGTCCAGGAACAGGATCCAGCCCGTCCCTTCGGTCACTCGAACCTGTGCCACTGCGGTCTTCCGCCGGCCGGTCCCGAGATAAAATGTCCGTGGTGTTGTCGAACTTCGGTCGGACGGCCGCTTTGTAGGTTCGTTGGATCGGGGCGGTCGTGGTTCATCATTTGAACGGGCGGGCGGGCGATCGGGAGAGGACGGGCTCCCCCGAGCCTGGTTTGGGTTGGAGGGCACGGGTTGGGGCTCCGATCTTTCCGGGGTGGGGCGGTCCGATACCGTGGCTCCGGGAATCAATAGTTGATCTATGACCGACTTGATCCCAAGAATTGCGGATGCCTTGCGGAGGAGGGGGAGAACCTGCCCGAATTCCGAGGAACGAAAGATCGGGGCGAATCGGGTCCACCTATCCGCCACATTACCGGCACTACTAGCCATTGACAAGACGGTCACGAACCCAGCCTTGTCCCCAATTACTTTGACCACGTGGGGTAGTCTTACCCACGCGAGGGGCGGGGAGAGGGTGTAGAGGACGCCCAGCGCTGCGGCGGCGAACCGGACGTCCTTCAGGTCATTTATAAGTCGGGCCTCCCACGTTTCTGCCTGATCGGTCGTTCCTGCGAGTTGCGTCGCGAGGGCGCGGAGTACCAGCCGGTGAACTGGTTCTTTTCCAGGCTCAGGGACGCGATCCTCAAAATCAGAGGTCCGCAGCCAATCCAAGGTCTCAACTACTTCGGGTCGGTTGGTGGGGGGGGGCTGGTATGCCCCCAAAATTTGGAGGAGCGAGGATATCAGATCTTTGTGTAATCTCGTGTCGACTGGCCGAACTATGATCCCTTCGGCCTTCAATAACCGGTGCGCGGCATCGGCGATCGCGGCCTGAGTTCCGAGCGGGCACTCCCGGACCTCATCAATGAGATACGTGATCGGATCTTGGCAAGCAGACGAGAGACCCACAGCCTTGTGGTGATTTGATCCATGTATGTAAGCGTCTAGCCACTGATCGAGCACGGGATTGTCCGTCGGCAGGTTTTTCACCACCGCCTCAAGGCGGAGGGGTGGGTCGATAGTGCTCGCGTGGACGACTGCCGAAACGACCGACTCGATACCGAGATCGACGGATGCTTGGTGGAGGATCGGCCGTTTCGTAGATTCGTGGGATCGGGGGTGATCCTTCGAGTGCATAGGCGGGTGGTCTGGAGAGTGCGTGCCCTTGCGGATGACCTCTCGAATCTGCTTGAGGTTTTCCACCCTGAGCAGCGACTTGAAGAACGCTCGGACGAACGGGTGGGCGGCGAACGTAGCCACTCCTCCCGCATCGTACCGTAAAATCAGGCCCAGTACACGCAGCCGCTCCAGGAGTTTCAGCACCTCGCCCTGTCCGCACCCCTCCAAGGTGGACGCCAACTCCCCGCCAGCAGCGATAAGTGCGTTGATGTTGTCCACTGTGACCGAGTGGTCGACTACTGAGAGCCGGGCCAGTAGGTCTCGCTCGCGCAAAGAGAGTATCGCGGCGTACCTTCTTAACACCCGATGGAGCTGTGCCGCCTTCGGGTTGGTATCGGTCAGTAACTGCGGGTCGAATAATGGGGCCTTGGTCGGGTCGCCGCCGTGGAACGTGCCGAGGTAGAATCCAAGCACATCCACCGTCAGACCGTGCTGATGCACACTCTCGGACAGGGCATCCAGGGCAGCGTCTGTCCCTCGCACCCCCCATCGGCGCAGAACAGTCCGAGCAGTGGGTATATCCAGATCCGCGAGGTCGATGGGACAGAAACCACGGCCCTTCCAGTCCGCCAGATCCGGGAGGGGAAACTGGCTGGTGATCAGCGTTTTCGCCCGAATCCCATAACCCGCGACAAGCCAACGGAGGAATTGCTTCAGGAGTGGGTCTTTCAGTTCCCCGCGTGGCCTACCGGTCGTCCCAGTTGCTTGGATAAAATTCAGCCCACAGGCGTTCATCCACTTCGCAAGGCTGTGCAGGCTGGTTGCAAGCCAGCGGGGGCGGCCGCTCGTCCCGGTTGCCTGGACGAGTTCCAACCCGTCCAGGATGACCAGGTGTGGAAGGTTGTCGGCCAGGAGACCCTTCTGGAGCCGTTCGAGCAACCCGCCCGTTTCCCTGGGAGCCTTGCCGAGGAAGTACTCGCACGCAGCCCGGAGAAACGCCTCGGTTTTGGGGTTCTCATAGAAGTTCCAGACAAACACCCCGGCCCCCGTATGGCCACCAAGCGACGCGAGCATCCGTTCGGCGATCGCCGTCTTGCCGTTGCCCCCAGGCGCGATCAAGGCAACCACCCGGTTCGGGTCGTCCGTGGCGACAGCCCACCCCGACAGATCCTTGAGCACCGCCTCCCGCCCTTCGAAGTGCGGGGCGGGCGGGAGTGGGTGGCCGCCCATCTGCTGCCACACATACGACGGCTGAGGAGTGAGTGGGAGTAACTCCTGGCAATGCTCCCGCAACTTAGTGACCAGAGTTGCGAAGTCAGAGTCATAGTCTATCGACCGGAGCGGCAGCCCTTGCTTCGTGTATAGACGATCCAGCGCGAAGTGTTTCAGCCACGCTTTGGTCGGCATCGCAGCGCCGTTCAGGAACAGGGGCAGAACGATGTTCCCAGCGTCCAGGGCGAGGGTAATCTCTCGTCGGACCCAGTCGTCCGCATCGTGTAGCCGCGGAAAGCCTTTGAGGTCTCCATCCTGAAAGGTTACTGTCTGCCACGTCGGCCCGATCACGACGAGCATCACCCGCCGACACTTGGCGTTTTCCTCGATTTGCTTGTCCCAGTCTTTCCCGGTTATCATCCGGGATTTGTCTCGGAAAACGTGTTTGTGGCCGAACTCTCGCGTCAGGTCGGCATCCAATCGGCAAACGAGATCGAGTGAATCCAAAATCCGGTAGCTGATGAAGATCATGGGCGGCCGGTCCGGGCGGAAGGGAACGGGTGCCTGCTCATCGCCACATTGTACCGCAGAGTCCGCAATCCCACGAGTCCCCCATCACGTGACTGGAATTTCCCCCGAAAAATCTTTGAACCTCACCCGGTCGGTCTGCTACACTCAATACTCCCACCTGATCGCGACCTCTGGCCCGTTCTCCCGCCTGCCGGGGTTTCTTCCATGACCGTTGGATCGCCCGGGGTGCGCTCGACTGGTCGGCAGTCGCTACTCGGCCTTGGGGATTTGGGCGGGATCTTCGTCAGGAACGGACAGTGGGCAACTCGCTCCGTTTGTTGCCGCTTTCTCCCTCAACGGGTGGGCCGAAGAACTTGACTCAGCTTGGATTCCGTCGGGCGGCTTTGCCCTATCAAGTGTAATGCTCCCATCGCGCAACCCCTGGATGAGCTCCCGGACAACCGATTCAAGGCTGTGGCGAGGGGTCAATGCAGGGAACCAGCGGTAAGGATTCATCGGATTTTTCTCTCGACAAATAGCTTTTCAAAAGCGTTCATCAAGGCTTTCGCAGCTTCTTCAGTGGTTTCCGCCTTGCTGAGTGCAATCTCCAACAACCGGATCGCGATATTATCTTCACGGAGGGCTCTTGCAGCAGAGAGCGAAGGAAAGAATAAGGTACTGGCGACTGACCCAGCGATTGCTATCACGCCATTGCCAGCAACTGCCCCCCAGATAAGCGTAAAGAGACCCGCGATGACGAAGACAGTGGCGAAACCGTAACAGAGCAGTTCAGGAATACGATTGTCTCGGATCGCTTGGTCAATCACTAGTTTGGGCGTCCTGGGTTCGGCCATGCGTCCCTCGCGTCTTGCTACCCTCCGGGGTCGGTGCAGTGTATTCTAATCTCTCGTCGCCCGCGGGTGGAATAGTTACCAACGGAATCCTGGCGAGGTGTTACCTTTCACCAGGAGGGGACGGTGAGGTTCCGACCACCCGGAGTTGCCATAGCTGCTCTTTGTGATCCCGTGGTTTCGGGGTCCAGAGTCGGTGGTGACTTCCATCATCTCGACTGTTCTCGTTGTCAGATAACAACTTACGCCACTTGCAAGGGCATTGCGGTGGACTCCAATCGCCTTCTCATTGCTGAAGTCCTCACCCCAACCCCAATTCCCCCCGAAAACTCTTTGAACCCCCCCGGGTCGTTCTGCTAAACTAGATCTTCCTGCCCGATCGCGACCTCTGGCCCGTTCTCCCGCCTGCCGGGGTTTCTTCCATGACCGTCTCTCGTGCCCTCCTCGCGGCGATCTCCGCTGCCGTCGTTTCGTCTGCCGGTCTCGGCTCGCTCATAGCAGCGGACCCGCCCAAGGCCGACCCGTCCGCGAAGGTCAGCTACTACAAGGATGTCCGGCCGATCCTCGCCCAGCACTGCAACGGTTGCCACCAGCCCGCCAAGCCGCAGGGTGGCTATATCACCACCTCCTACCCCGACCTTTTCAAGCCCGGCGAGCGGGAGAAGCCTGGCGTCATCGCCGGGAAACCGGCTGGGAGTTATCTCGTCGAGCAGATCACGCTCCACGATGGCAAGGCCGAGATGCCCAAAGGCCGCGACCCCCTGAACACCATTCAGACCCGACTCATCGCCGACTGGATCGCCCAGGGAGCGACCGACGACACCCCGGCTTCTGCCCGGACCGTCGCCATCGATGCCTCCAACCCGCCGAAATACGCTGCCGCGCCCGTCGTCACGTCGGTTGCGTTTGATCCGAAAGGCGAATACCTTGCTGTCACCGGGTATCACGAAATCCTCCTGTACTCCACCAAGGACTACCACCTCGAATCCCGACTGATCGGGATCTCCGAGCGCCTCAATTCGTTGGAGTTTAGCCCGAACGGCGAACGCTTGGTGGCGGCCGGCGGATCGCCCGGCCGGTTCGGTGAGATCCAGATCTGGAACCCCAAGAAGGGCGATCTCCTCATCTCCGCCCCGGTCACGTTCGACACCGTGTACGGGGCGAGTTGGTCGCCGAATGGGAAGGTGATTGCGTTTGGGTGCGCTGACAACACCGTTCGGGGAATCGACCCACTGACTGGCAAGCAAATTCTCCAGATGGGCACCCACTCCGACTGGGTGCTCGCAACCGTGTTTAGCCAGGATGGGGAGTACGTTGCATCTGTGGGTCGGGACATGAGTATGAAACTCACCGAAGTCCCAACGCAGCGGTTCGTCGACAATGTGACAAGTATCACTCCGGGCGCTCTGAAAGGTGGGCTGATGGCGGTGGACCGTCGGCCGGTGAAGAATGACCCGACTTCGGTCCGATTGTTCGGGGCGGTGCTGAAGGTGTCGCGACCGAAGCGGATGCAGAAGGTTCCGCCAGACACTCCGGGGGTGCCACCGAAGCTATACGACGAGTTGCTTGTGGCCGGTTCCGACGGCACCCCGCGGTTGTACAAGATGCACCGCGAGCAACCGCGGCAAATCGGCGACGACGCGAACAAGGTTCGCGAGTACGAGAAAATGCCGGGCCGGGTGTCGTGTGTCGCGTTCAGCCCGGACGGCAAGCACTTCGCGGCGGCCAGTAGCCTGGATGGGAAAGGCGAGGTGCGTGTGTATGAGGTCGATACGGGCAAAAAGGTGGTCTGCGAAAAGGTGACCGGCCCGGCCTACGCAGTGGCCTGGCACCCGGACGGGAAGATGATCGCCTCGGCCGGGTTCGACGGGAAGGTCTGGCTACACGACGCCGCCAGCGGGAAGCTGACCCGTGAGTTCGTGGCCCTGCCAACGACGACAGGGAAGACGGGGGCACAGTAGACCCCCGTCGTCGAGCGCGAGGGCCGCAAGCCAGTGCGTCCATATCGCGAGAGTGGCGATGACAACGATACTCAGTGACCCGGGTGAATTGGATTCCGCGGACATCCGGTCACTGTTGGCGACAGTTCCCGAGGACTTGTTCGCTGCGTTCGTCCTGGCCGATTACCTGGAGGAGCAGGACGACACCGCGCGGCGATTGCAGGGGGAGTTGCTCCGCCTGGTTTACACGCTGACTCGATCAGTGGGGGGCGAGATTCGCACGCAGCAGGAGGAGCGGATGCGCACCCTGCTTGAGCAAGGAGTGCGGCCCATCGGGCCCTATCGGCGGGTGGCTCTGGACGATGAGGTGGCGATGGATTTCGCCTGGGTGCCGCCGGGGGTGTTCCTCATGGGCAGTCCCGAAGACGAAGAGGGACGCGTAGTGGATGAAAATAGACGCCCACGGTTTTGGGAAGGCCCCCAGCACGAAGTCACGCTGACTCGAGGCTTCTGGATGGGAACCACCCCGGTGACCCAGATTCAGTACGCGCGGGTGATGGGCCGGAATCCCAGTTGGGACTCATCGCGGAGCGCGGATGTGGAAGCCCGGAATCGCGAGAAACCGGTGCAGGAGGTGACATGGTACGATGCGGTCGCTTTCCTCAGGCGACTGTCGAAACGGATCGGGGAAACGGGAACGGAACTCCGTTTTCGGCTCCCAACCGAGGCCGAGTGGGAATATGCCTGCCGGGCCGGCACGACGACACGGTTCTGGTGCGGAACCAGCGAAGCGGACCTGGCCAGAGTGGGGTGGTATGATGGGAACAGTGACTTTCACATGCACGCCGTGGGGAAGGCGGCCAACCCACTGGGCCTGTTCGACGTGCATGGCAATGTCTGGGAATGGTGTGCCGACCTCTATGACGAAAAATACTATTCACGTTCGCCGAAAACGAATCCGCGCTGCAAACGGGGTGAATCTGAGCAGCGAGTGACCCGCGGTGGCGACGCCTGGGACGATGCCGCAAGCAGCCGTTCCGCCGCACGTAACTCGAATTCCGCGGATTGCTCGCATAACGACATCAGCTTTCGAGTTGTCGCGGATCGGCTGTAGTGGGTCGGAAGGGCGAGGCCCGCCGGAGTGTGATCTCTCCGGTGCGTCGGCAGCAAGTAAATACCATGCGAATATCAGTTGCAAATATCATAAGATTGTTTGTCTTTATTTTAAAGAGATTTCATAACTAGATTTGCCATAGTTTTTATGAAAACATACGATTGGCATAATGTAAGATTGTGCCAATTGATTCACACGCTCCGAGCGTGTGAACCAGGCCGACGGTCTAGTTCCCTCCAGCCAATTCCTCAAATGTCCGATTCAGGATCGGATACCGCGGCCAATCCTTGAAATCGAAGTGCCACCACTCCTCCTCGTACACCGTGAACCCTTGGTCCCCCATTGCTTTCCGCAGGTAGTCGCGGTGCCAGCGCTGGCGACTGGTTCCGCCCGGGTAGTCCGGGAAGGCGCGGTCGGAGAACTCGTCGTAGCCGCTCACCATCTCGATCACTCGACCGGTTTTGAGATCGTACAGCCCAAGATCGACCGCGCAGCCGCGGTTGTGACGCGAGCCCTTCGAGGGGTCCGCCACGAAGCCGTGGAACTTCTCCGGGGTCGCGTCCCAGAACATTTTCGTCACCGCCCACGGACGGTACGCATCGTAGATGAGCAGGCCGTACCCCTGCTTCGCCACGGCCTTGTGAACCCGCCCCAGAGCCTCGGCCGCCGGGCGTTGCATGAACGCCTTCGCCGAGGTGTAAAACGGAGTGTTCAGGAAGTTGTTCGTGGTCGCGTAGCGGATATCGAGTTTGATGGTCCCATCGATCGCTGTGAGATCGACCAGATCGGGCTTGAGGAACTCCCCCTTCTCCACCGGCGGGCTCGCGGCCAGCGCCTCTTTCCGAAGCTGATCGAGTGGCCGCTGTGCGGTGATTTTGAATGTCTCGCCATTCTCGCCGTCGACTTTCCGACGCATAAAGACCACTTTCGCGGCCTCCACCTTCGTCGCCCGACCGGTCGCATCCCGGGTGAAGATGAACTTCTCGCCGTGGTACATTCCGCCGTTCGTCGGGAAAGCGTAGACGTTCTCGGATTCCTCCGTGAGCACATTGATTTCGGTCCACTCGATCAGACCGCACAGCCGACCGGCCCGCTCGAAGATGTAGAGCGTGTTATGGTCCCACCCGTACTCCCCAATGAGCCCTTTCCACTTGGCGGGGGGCTCGGCGGGTGGTCCTGTCGGGGCAGAGCGCACGAATGTGATCGCTCCGATTTTGAGCGTATCGGCATCCACGCGGGTGATCGTTCCGCCCCAGGCGTGAATGTCATCAAAGGTGAGGTTCGCGCCGGACTTTTGCACGCGCATCCGGGCGAAGTTACGGTCGGTGGTGAGATAGAGCCGACCGCCGGACTCGGTGAGGTCGAGCCACCCACCATCGCGGGTG
Source organism: Gemmataceae bacterium (assembly GCA_003136315.1). GTDB lineage: Bacteria > Planctomycetota > Planctomycetia > Gemmatales > Gemmataceae > Urbifossiella. The sequence continues at coordinate 13,980 of PLDW01000521.1, forward strand.
TAGTGGCCAGCGAGCGTGCGGGCTTCGGCGGCGGGGAGGGGTTCGCTGCGCTCGATCTTGGGGAGCGGCTTCCCGGCCTTGGCCGCGAGCATGAGCCGGAGTGCATCATCGGCGATCCGATTGACCACCGGGTTCGCCACATCGCGCGAACAGACCACCACCACCCCGAGCTTCTCGCTGGGGAGCGCGGCCCACTCGGTCGCGAAGCCGTAGATCGCTCCGCCGTGGCTGACCCGCTTGTGTCCCTCGAATTCATCCACAAGAAACCCCAGCCCAAACCCGGCCGTTGCCCCGCCCTTGGCGAACTGCGGGCGGAACATCTCGGCAATGGTCTCGGGCTTGAGGATCGTCTTCTCGCCGATCTTGCCGCCGGCGAACAGACAGGATGAGAACCTGGCGAGGTCGAGAACGGTCGAGTACATGCACCCGGCGGGTGCCATTCCAAGTGCAAAGGTCGGCGCAGGGAACTCGCGGCCGTGGTAACTCCACATCACGGCATCGGCCAGATTCTTCGTCACCGCAGGGGACGGCTCGAACGAACTGGAGGACATCCCGAGCGGATCGATCACCGCCTGCTTGACGTACTTCTCGAACGGCTGTTTCTGGGTCTTCTGGAGCGTGTACCCGACCATCCCGATCGCAGCGTTCGAGTATTTCTGCTTGGTGGTGGGTGGGTAGACCAGTTCGATGCCATTGAGGCTGGTGACCATCGCTTCGAGAGTGGAGCCGGAGGGGTCGAAGTAGTTTCCGACGGGTGGCTCGCGAATGAGCCCGGAGCGGTGGGCCATGAGCAGCCGCAGCGTGATCGGCTTGTATTCGGGCTTGGTGACGGGCTGGAAATCGGGCAGGTAGGTGGTGATGGGTGCATCGAGATCGAGTTGCCCGGCCTCGACGCGTTGCATCACGGCGACATCGGTGAACAGCTTGGACACCGACCCGACCCGGTAGACGGTCTCGGCGGTAGCGGGCACGGTCCGACCGCGATCCTGGAACCCGAACCCCGAGGCCCAAACGACCCGCTGATCGTCGACAAGGGCAATCGACAGGGCGGGCAGGTGCTTGTCGGCGACCTGCTCCTCGATGAGTTTCGTGAGATCCGCCACAGCCGCCTGATACGGAGCGGCCGGCGCAACGGTCGGCTGAGCCCAGGCCGAGCCCGCAGCCAGGACCAGGGCGGGAACGATCAGCCAAAAGCGAGCAGACAGACGCATACATCGGCTCCGGGTCGGGATGGTGTCGGGTGGCACCGGAGAGGCTCGGTCATCCTATGGGAAGAGGGGGCCACGAGCGGCCGGCGAGTCGTGCCTTCGTTGTGGCCGTGAGCGTGACCCCCTCGCGTGGCTCACCCCCCCACCCGCCGCTGGCGCGGCGACCTCCCCCACAAGGGGG
>PLDW01000024.1 GCA_003136315.1 Gemmataceae bacterium
CGGTTTTGATCTTGGACGAGTTCCAAGGGACCGGTCACGGCGACGCATTCAACGCGCGGAGCAACTGGTCGCCGAGTTGCGCGGCCGTGGCCGCCGGACCGGCCACGCGGACCCGGACCGGAGTCCCGTGGACGACCCCCTCGACAACCGTTTCACCCGCGACAGGTGCCGCGGCCGCCCCGCGGACGGCCGCGAACGCTTGGGGGACCGCAGGCGCGATCCGCCCCGGGGACAGGCGTGGCTGAAGGCCGCCGGTCTCGTACCGGACCGGCCGACCGTCCTCGGCCGTGGCGACTCCGACCCCGCTCCCGAGGATCGTGCCAATGACGGCCGACTTTGTGGCTGCTGCGGGTGCCGCGGCAGCTTCGAGCCGGTACTTCACGCCGTCGGTGGACGAGGCGAGGGCGAAGGAGGCAGGCCCGTGGTAGTCCGGGGTGAGGGCCAGCGTGATCGGTCCGGCCGGGTGATCGGTGCGGCCGGTCGGCCCCGCAGCAAGGGCCTGGGCGACGACGGCAACCGGGTCCGCCGTGGCGGGGGGTGTGGCGCTGTCGAGCAGGCGGTGAAATTCGGCCTCGGCTCCGGCGTCCGAGGCCTCGGCGGAGACGGTCAGCTCGACAACCGGCCCGGTGCCAAAGCGGAGCAGTGCGGTGCGAATCACCTTACTGGTCGTGTTCTTGGCGTCGGTGGGCCGCGGAATGGTCGCGGTGATCGTGACGGCGTCCGCCCCGTGGGATGTCGGGGGGATCGACGAGACGGTAATGCCGGTCGCGCCCATAAATGTCTCAAGATGCTCGGCATAGTCGTGGCCAGCTTGCGCCAGATTCACCGCAATCGACGGATCGTGTGCCTGACGGACCAGAACCTTTCGGTTGGGTGTGGCGAACTGGTACTCGGTGGCGTCGTGCAGTGGCATGAGGGTCACTCTTCGCTCGGTGTCGCCGCGGGCGACGCCAACATCTGCTGAATCCGGCGGATAGTCTGATGATCGCCGCAGCGGGTCGCGTAGTCAATGGCTTCCTTCCCGTATCGTGCCGCGTCTTCGGGCTGCTCGCGACGAAGGCTGATTCGGCTGAGCCGCAGTAGCACCCGGGCCAGGCTCGATGGCTCATCGAGCTTGCGGAAGATGGGCAACGCCACATCGCGGAGCATCCGGAGAGCCTCGTCCAGTTCCCCGCGGCCGGCCAGGATGTCAGCAATCTTTCCGATGGTGAGTGCCAGTGAGTGAAAATCGCCGATACGTTTGAACACCGGGAGCTGCTCCTCCCGGCGAATCCGGAGTGCCTCGTCCAGTTCCCCTCGGTCGGCCAGGATGCCGGCGATCTGCCCCAGGGTGATCGCCCGTGACCGAACATCGCCGAGCTGTTCAAAAATCGGGAGAGCCCCTTCACGCAAACTCCGGAGTGCCTCGTCCAGTTCCCCTCGGCCGGCCAGGATGCCGGCAATCTTTGCTACGGTGACCGCCCATGACTGAACATCGCCAAGCCGTTCGTACACCGGGAGTTCCTCCTCCTTGCGTATCCGGAGTGCCTCGTCCTGCTCCCCGCGGGACGTCAGGATGTCGGCGATCTTCCCGAGGGTGATCGCCCTCTCCCGAATATCGCCGAGCCGTTCAAACGCTGGGAGTTCCTCCTCCCTGCGTATCCGGAGTGCCTCGTCCAACTCCCCTCGGGTGGTCAGGATGCTGGCGATCTGCCCCAGGGTGACCGCTCGGGACCGAATATCGCCGAGCCGTGCGTACACCGGGAGTTCCTCCTCCCTGCGTATCCGGAGTGCCTCGTCCAGCTCTCCTCGGGTGGTCAGGATGTCAGCGATATACCCTAGGGTGATCGCCTGCTCCCTGGCATTCCCGAGCCGGTCGCTGATCGGTAGCGATTCTTCACGCAAGATCCGTAGAGCCTCATCAAACTGTCCACGCTGAATCAGGACATGAGACAACTGATGGAGGAAAAACGCTCGATCTCTATCTCGCTTGGGTGGGCAGCCCGCAACCGCCTCTTTCAGCCCTCGCTCCGCCGCCTCACCATCGCCGAGTACCATCGCGGTACGACCGAGCCCGCCAACCAACTCAAAGGCCGAGCCCACAGCAGCAATCGCGTCCCGGTAGAGGATATTGGCCTCCTGGTAGCGGTGTGTTTCAAACCACCGTGTGCCGATCCTATCCACGACAGGCACCACCACATCGGCCCGGTGGGCTGACTGGCCGAGGCGGACGATTTCCAGTGCTTCGGCCCCTGTCGCCGGGTAATCACTCTCCCACCAGAGCCGGAAGAGGGCGGTTGCAGCGGCATCGACCAGCGGCTTCTCATCGGCCAGTCGATCGGTGGCCAGTATCGGCTCCAGGAGTCGCGGCACCCGGTACACGGCCCCGCCAGGCGATGGCTCCTCCTCGACCAGCCCGAGGGCCGCGGCCGCCTCCAGGCCGGCCCTCACCTCGCCTTCACTCCGATCCGGGAATAGGGCGGTCACGGCCGGCAATGGCACCGGGAGCAGGTACACCAACATCCCCGCCAGTAACTGCCGGGTCGGTTGGGGCAGCCCGGCCACCAACTCCCGGGCCAGAACCTGTTCCCGGAACGCCTTCTCCACATCCTCCAGCTTCTTCAACAGAGCGTCGTGGTCGAGAGAGGGTTGCCCGAGTACCCGGTCGAGTTGCTCCATCAGCCGGGGGTTGCCGTCGGCGACGACATCGACCCGCTTCCGGACGTCCGCGGTCGATTTGAGGTAGGCGACCAGTCCCCGACGCTTCTTGTCGGCCTCCGTTTGCCGCAGGGCCGAGAGTTCTTCCTGGAAGAAGAGTGGACCCTGGGTTGTGGTCAGTTTGTACCGGCTGGTGATCAGGCAGCGGCAGCGGGCGACCGGCGTCTGCTCGATCGCCCAGACAAGTGCTTCCAGGACTGTCTGGGCGGTCGGTTGGATGAGGGGTATGCCGTCCTGGAGGGGCGTGTTCTGCTCGAAGTCATCCAGAACCAGGAGGATCGGCTTCGCCCCACCCTGGGCTCGCAGGTCCAGTAACGCCCGGAAGCGGTATTTGAGCGGATCGCCGCTGCCCTGGAGCGTCTTCCGCTGCTCCCCCGCCGTGTCGGGCAGTTGGTCGAGCGATCGCAGCAGCCTTGGCTCGTCGAGCACACCGATATGAATGACCGGCTCGAACGCCTCACCCAACCGATCGCAGATCCGGCAGGCGAGCGAACTCTTGCCGACCCCGCCGAGCCCGTAAACGACCGCACCGGCCAGCCAATCGTTCCCCCGCAGTGTACGGATGAACCGCTGGAGCGGTCGCCGCCGACCGACGAAGTCCTTCCGGTCGACGACCTTGCCACCGACATTCTGCTGCTTTCCGAGGAACCGAGGGGTGTGGGTCACTGGCGTGGGCAACCCACGCCCGGGGGTTCTCGGGGCCGTAACCGGGGCGTCTGGCACCTCGCCAGCCACGAACAGCCGCAGCAGGTGCCAGTGTTTCGCCTTGGCCTTGCGCATCGTGGCGTGAGCGTGGAGTACCGCCTCGACCGGGCGGAACCCCGCGGCCAGCCAGTCGTACAGTCCAGCCGCAGCGATAATCGCGTCCCCATCAAACACGGGCCGGCCCCACCCCAGCACGGCCTGGAACCCGCGGTCGAGCAAGGCTTCGGCCAGAGAAGGGACGGCCCCGCCGGTGGGGGATTGCGCCGTCCGGCAGCCGGAGAGAAAGGTGAGCGCGGGCCGGTGCGGAACGGCCTCGGCGATCTGCTCCGCCGACACCCATTCGGGCTCGCCGGTGGCGGACTCGGTCAGAAACCGCGGCCCGTCGGGGTGGTGGTCGGCATGGCCGGTGAGATGGAGGACGTCGAAATGGTCCTCCGGGTAGCCCTTCACAAGGTCGCCGAGTTCGGTCAGGGTGCCGGTCTCCTCGACGATCAGACCCAGCGGGTAGGTCTGGGTGGCCTTGAGGATCCGGCCTTCCTCTTCCTCGTAGTTCAGGTCCGGCTTCACCCCGAGTGGGCTGGTGGCCATGAACAGCACGTTGAGGGGACGGTTTCGGGTCACGGTGGGGTGGGGGGCGGTTCGCCGCCAGCGGACCGGAAGGACGGCCGGGTTGCTTCCGTGGATCAGAAAGGTGGTCCCATCGTGCAGGATTTCCCAGGGCAGGTGGGCGAGCGGTCTGGCGGCCTCGATCAGGAGCGCCACCGGCCCGCCGCCGACCGCTGCGAACTCCCGGGCCAGCCAGCGGTCAGTCCCGTCGAGCCAGCGGTAGAGCCGCTTGCCGATGGCGATGAGGTCTTGCTCCCCGATCGTGTAGTAATCCGACTCGACCTTGGCTGCCAGATCGGCGATCTCGGTCGCGGGGAGGGTGCGAGGGGTGTACTCGTTCGGGTTGATGCGCCAATATCGCAATTCGACCTCGTTCGGGCTGAGGTCGGTGAGGGCCAGATGGATGACGCCAACAGGCATGGGGCGACTCCGGTTGCCGGTGAGTTCGCCAGAACGTGGCCGGACCCGTGAGTGTAGCACTCCGCGTTAGGGCGTGCGGCAGATGGAGTAATACCCACCGTCATGGACAGCCGGGCCGCCACGGAGGGCGGCCCCTACAAATGCCGATGTAGGGGCCGCCCTCCGTGGCGGCCCGGTGTGGACAAGTGTGGGCAAGTCCCAAAACCGGGGAAGCTTTTTTCTGCCGCTCGCCCAGCTTATCAGTTTATCCGCGCGAGTAAAACAGTCCCCGGAAGAATTCCGCACTCAACAGATGTACAATCGGTTGTTCGTCTGCAAAAACTTGTCCACCTTCCTTCCGGTTCCCGGTTCAGTCGACGATTCCCTTCTCACCTGGAGCAACAGTGAAATCGTCAGGGCCTGCTCGCCCGCTACCGGCCCGGGCACAGACACATCGGCGGGGTGTGATCCCGCCACTGCGGCAAATTCCAGGCAATTTGCGGCAGGGTGGCCGGGGNNAGTCTTCGAAACCCCGGTCAGCATCCTCGGACGTTCGATTCCAACCAAGACCAGACGCTGAGAACCCCTTGTACACGAGGCCTCTGGAAGGCTTGCCGGGGTTTCGAGGACTCAACCCCGGCCACACCGCTGGCGTATTGGCCCAGGATGGCCAGGCCACGTTGATAATGCCTGTTTTTCTCCTGTTCGTTTGATCGGCGAAAAACACGGGTTTGATCTTGGACGAGTTCTAACTTCATTTGGGGTCTCAACTTAACGCTTGGCGGGCTGGAGGAGATCGAACACCCTCCCTCTCCAGCAGGCAACCCTGCACGCGACTTTTCACTCGCAGGCCATGCTGATAGTCTCCAGATAGAGGGGTCTACAACCGGGATTGGGCCTGGTGGAGGACGTTGAGTCACAGCTCAGAAGAGACGGGCCAGCCGAAACGCATGCACGGTTCTGGTCCCGTTGCTTCGACTTCCGGCTCGTGAGGCCACTCACGCGTGGGACGACGGTGTGACTCTTCGCTTCATCAGGTTTGACCAGGTCTCGACCTCTCTGGCCGCCCTGACCGATGGGGTGGTCTCAATCAACTGCGAGTGACGCGACCTCAATCGACAGTCCCTCAGGTGAGGGCTGTCAGGAGGTGAGTGCGGAGCTGTCACTTGGTCGCCGTCGTCCCCAGCCGGAGTTTAAAGTTTAAGAGTTTAAGAGTTTAAAGATAAAGAGTTAAGAGATTACACTTAAACTTTAAACTTTTAAGATGATTACGTTGTTCCCAACACGGAGTGTCTGGGGTCAGTTCGATTGCAACGAGCAACGGATGGGTGAAGTGCGGGAAACTCATGATCGCCTGTCCGGGAACCAGCCCGGAGAGTCGATCCCGGAGCCCGGGATCCACCCCGCCGACCGTTCGTTTCCATGTGCTCACTACCACGATGTCGGTAAGTTTATGAATGACAAACGAATTCCAGAGTCCAAGAACCTGCCGGGGCAGGTGGGAGGGCAACTGGTCGAGAGGCTCGTCGACCGCGTCGAGCAATCCGGTCGGGTGTTGTTGCTCACCCTCTTCATGCTGCATCTCCCTTCGATCTGGTCGGACGAGTAGGAACCCCTTCCACCGGTCAACAACTGGCAGAGACGCGGCCGTAACCCTGACATCCAGAACGATCACCACAGCGAGATCGATGTCCGCAAATTGATCTGAAAGCGGAACCAAGAGCGCCGGACCGCGGCGTTGTCGTCTGGACTTCTTCCTCTACAGTGAATGCTTGAACACAATACGGGTTGCCAGAGAGCCCGGTCGATTAACTCATCTTCTCTACTTCTACTGTAGTCGATCGGGTTTTGGCGGGCAGGATGGACAGTGTAGAATAGGGAAGGACCGAGAAGGAGAAGCAAGCGATGACCATCCTGGAACACCCCGAAGCGCAGGCCATTTTGAACGACGCGGTTCTCACGGTCGAACAAGTCGTGGGGATCAGCCAACGCATCGAGCCCTTTCTGCAACGCTACCTGCCGCTGTTCCAACGCCCCGAGCAACGCACCAACGCGCAGCACATCCTCAATGGCAAACTGTCTTCGCTTTCCCGCAAGACCGCAGAGCCCATCGCTCACTCCGAGGGGGTGCGTCGTGAAGTCCTCCAAGACTTCCTGGGCGTTTCGCCCTGGAAGGACCAGACCGTCCTCGGCGAACTCCGCAAGCACGTCATTGAGGTTTGGAACGACCCCAACGGGGTTCTCTTTGGTGATGGTTCTGGCTTCCCCAAGAAAGGGAATCACTCCTGTGGCGTCAAACGTCAGTATTGTGGCCGGCTTGGCAAGGTCGAGAATTGCCAGATTGGTGTCTTTCTCGGGTACGGTTGCCGGTACGGTCATACCTTGCTCGACCACCGTCTGTTCCTACCCAAGGAGTGGGCCAACGACCCTCAACGACGCGAGGCAACTGGTGTGCCCAAGGAAGTGGAGTACAAGGAGATCTGGGAGATCTTCCTTGACCAAGTGGATGAGTGCAAGGACGTGCCGCACTCCTGGATCACGGCCGATGCCGAGTTCGGACGAGTTTACCAATGCCGCAAGGGACTGCGGCAACGCCAGGAGCGTTACGTCGTTGACGTCCGTGAGGACATGCTGATCCGCGACTTGCACGCAACGCCGCCGAAACGTCAGGGTGATCGCGGGCGGCACCCGCTGCCGCCTTGGCAGCCAATCCAGGCGTGGGCAGACAGTCAGCCACAAAGCGCATGGACTCGATTCGAGATTCGTGCAGGAGAAAAGAGGCCGTTAGAAGTGGAGGCGACGCAGACGCAAGTGCAGACGCGTGACGACAAGAAAGTCGGAGACGAAGAGCGTTTGGTGGTGATTCGTACGGTAAACAACCCCGAGTCGAAGACGTGGTTTACGTTGAGCAACGCGGAGGAAAACGTACCGTTGGCGGAGGTGGTGCGGGGCCATGCGCAGAGGTACTGGGAGGAAGCCAGTTTCAAGGAAGGCAAGAGTGAGGTAGGCATGGCGCACTACGAAGTGCGTGGCTGGCGCGGCTGGCACCATCACATGACCATGTCGCTTTTGGCGTTGTGGTTTCTCGGCTTGGAGCGGTTTCAAGAACAATCGACGACCCCAGCGTTGACCGTCAGCGTGCTGCGTGAGGTGTTCAGTCGGGTGTTGGCCTTGGGGCGATTGACGCTGGAAGGAATCGTCCAGGAGTTGAATGAGACGTTGCGGCGGACTGAGGAGGCGAGGATCTACCACTGGATGGCAAACACCGGCAAGTACCCACCTCGGAGGGTCGTTCTGAGAAACTCCGGCATTTCCGTTGCAGAGGTCGGGGAACCGTGTGGTTCACCGGGGCTGCTACAGGCCGCGTGACTCTCTTGACTATAAAACCAATCGACCATCCAAGTGACCAACGACTACAGTAGAA
>PLDW01000378.1 GCA_003136315.1 Gemmataceae bacterium
GCCATCCTCATCGAGTCCACCCCATTACGCAATCAAATTGTCATTCGTGTCTTCATCTCGTATGCCCACGACGACAGCAAGTACGCTGAAGCGTTCATCGACGAACTCAAGCGGCAATTCAAGCCATCCCGCTACCAACTCGACATCTGGATGGACACAGGAATCCGATCGGGCGAGAAGTGGCACGAGAAGATCCAAACCGCAATTGCGAACTGTGCGTTCGGTCTGTTTCTGGTCAGCCCGGGACTCCTGGGAAGTGACTATGTCGCCAAGAGCGAACTACCCCATTTCCTGGGTGCAGGCAAGAAGCCCGCGTTCCTCGTTGCACTCCGCCAGTTCGACAAGTCCCAGGACCGTCATGGGCTGTGCGAGAACCAAATCTATGGGTTCCCAAAACGCTTTTTCGAGACGATCGCTAAGGTGGCAGACAAGACAAAATTTGTCCACATGTTTTTCTTAGATGCACAATCGAGCCTCGATCAGTGGGTGAAAACGTCTGGCTCACCGATCTCGACAATCGATCCTCCCCCGATGGCAGACGACCGCAAGGAGTCTCGTCTTCGTGGCGTCCATCACTCCGACGAATTCCTCCTCCCCGACGACACTCCCGACTTTCAGCCCACGCGCGGGATTGCAACCACACTTGCGGGATTGGTCACCCTGGATGGCAAAACTCCAGGGCCGGATCAGGCACGCGATGCTCTCGAAGAACTGGAAGCCTGGGCCACCAACCCCGACGCGCCGCCGTTCTTCGCCGTTCTGGGCGAGTATGGGATCGGCAAGACCACCACCCTCAAGCAGTTCACGCGGCAATTCCTCACCAAGTTGAAGGACTCCCCAGCCGCGAAGGGAACGATCCCTCTCCCGATCTATATCGACCTCCGCGACTACGTCGGTGAGCGCAAGGAAGTCGTGCCCACCATTGAGGAATTGCTAGATGAAGTGATCCGTCGGGCGTGGAAGCTCACCGACCGCACCGTGGCCGCCAAGGACATCCTCCGGCTCGTCCGCGAGGAGGGTGCCCTCATTATCTTTGATGGGCTCGACGAGAAGATCGTCCACCTGACACCGGATAAGGCACGGGCGTTTATCCGCACGCTCTGGGCCGTGCTCCCAGATGCCGCCCGCCGGAAGGAAGCGGCCCCGCCACCGGCAATGATTCGCCGCGGGAAGATGATCCTCTCGTGTCGGTCGCACTACTTCCGCGACGTGATGAGCCAGAACGCGATGCTCGTCGGCGAGGATCGCGAGGGGTTCGATACGAAATCGTACCCCGCCCTCTGCCTGCTCCCCTTCACCGAGGACCAGATCCGCAGCTACCTGAACTCGTGCCTCGGCGACCCCGACCACGCCCGTGCGGCCTTCGACCTCATCGCCCGCGTCCACAACCTGCCCGAGTTGGCCCAGCGACCGTACCTGCTCACCCTGATTACCTCCAAGTTGGAGGAACTCGAAACCCTGAGCGTTCGCGGTGAAACGGTGAACGCCGCACGGCTGTACGACCTCTTCGTGGGTGACTGGCTGAACCGGGATAATGGCAAACACCAACTCACTCCCTCGCACAAGCGGCGACTGATGGAAGACCTGGCCGCCGCGATGTGGCGGGAGGGGGCGAAGCAGTGGACTGTCGACCGCCTCGAAGACTGGCTCGATGCGTTCCTGGCAGCCGACGAGAATCGCGCTCTTGCCGGTGCCTACCTCACCCGGGATCGCGATGTTCTCAAGGAAGACCTCCGCACCGCCACCTTTATCCTCCGACCGGACACCGAGGAGAAACACTTCCGATTCGCTCATACCTCCCTCCAGGAGTTCTTTCTCGCAAGCTACCTGGCACGGGCACTCCGGGAACGGGCGGCCTCGCGCTGGGATCTGCCGATGCCCTCGGCCGAAACGCTCGACTTTTTCGGACAGGTAGTCGCCTGGGAGCGCTCGGCTGCCGATCTGGAGACGCTCAACACGATCCTCGGTGGTGCCTGCCAGCGCGCGGCGGTCGTGGCGTTCCGGTACTGGCTGACAGCGATCGAGAAAAACCTCCCCGCGCCTCAACCCCCCCACGTCAATCTCACTGGTGCGAACCTGGAGGAATGGACGATTCGCGGGGCCTCGGCCGCGCAGCCCCTCAACCTGCGTGGGGCCAACCTCGCCGGCACTCGACTTAACCGATCCCGTGTCGAACACGTCGATCTCACGGGTGCGGATCTGACCGGCCTCGAAGCCCGCCAGGCCCTGTTTCTGGATGTGAACGCGGCCGGCAAGAAGGCGACAGGGGCGGATTTCGCCGGCCTGAAATGGCGGGGTGGCTCACTCGCGGGCCGCGACATCGCGACGGCCCACCTCCATTGCCAGTGGATCGATGTCGATCTCGCAAACGCCGCTTTGCCCGCGGACTGGTTGCAGGTGGCCTGTTCCGTCGATCGTGTGCGACCACTCTCACTGCGACCGGGAGCCATCCTGGAACGAACCGATGGACATTCCGGCGTTGTCAATGCGTGCGGATGGAGCCCGGACGG